>JAQXOB010000035.1 GCA_029098305.1 Clostridia bacterium | reverse complement strand
AAGGTTTCGATGGACAGGGTATCCTTAACGGCGTACCCTTGCTCATACAAATATTTTCCCACGCACCGAATGGCATTGCCGCACATTTTTCCTTCGCTGCCGTCAATGTTAAACATTCGCATTTTGCCGTCTGCCACATCTGACGGACAGATCAGAACAATTCCGTCTCCCCCGATGCTTTTGTGTCGGTCGGAAAGCAGGATGCTGAGCTGCTCCGGATGCTGAACAGGCTGACGAAAGCAGTCAAAGTAGATGTAATCGTTTCCGCAGCCGTGCATTTTTGTAAATTTTAATTTCATATTATACCTCTATTCAATATATTATCGGCTAAACTTCCTCATTATATTATCAAAAAATATTACACTTAATAATATATCAAATCGGTAAATAATTCAATATTTTATTTTCACTTTTATCTCATCTTCACCATAATTTTTTTGTATGCCTTCTCTATACCTGCAAACTTTGTGAGAAATACACCTGCCACAGCGCCCACGCCGGCTTGTAAAAACTCAAAAGGTAGCTTGATGATAGCATATTCAGGTGTGCTATACACATAGGCACGTCCTAATGTGTAGCCTATAACCATAACGATAGCTCCAATAGTTACGCCGATTATAGAAGATAACACAGGTTTCTTTTTCAGCACATAATGTGCAAAAAGTGAGATTATAACCGCCTGCAAACCATGACTGGCAAGCGAAACAAACATAGGAGCAGGATAAAACAGCAAATCGCCTATAAAAGAACCAAGTCCACCCACACAAAAAGCATATCCGGGACCGAGAATAATTGCCGCTGTGCATATAATCACATCACAAAGATATAGATGTCCTCCCGGCACAGGTATGCTAAACGAGCTAAACACCACATTAAGTGCCATAAACATAGCTGTCATGCAGATATTAATTACATATTGCTTTGATTTTGTATTCATTTTTTCTTCCTGCAAGATATTCCTTTATATGTAAAAGTCTCTAAGATGGAATATCTTTCCTTTCCTGTAAAATTATTTTGGGTATTGTTTTTTTGTCTGAAAGATTATATAATAATACTGACCTTATTAAAATAATCAAAATAGGAGATTTTTATAATACCAGATGAATTATATTTTAGAAAAAAGCTCATCAAAACCCATATATATCCAGCTGTATGAGCAGATAAAAAACGACATAGTAAACTCAGTGTATCCATACAACACCAAGTTGCCATCAAAGCGTCTTGTTTCGGAAGAACTTCAAATAAGCATTGTGACAGTAGAGCACACCTACAGCCTGCTGTGTGATGAAGGTTACGTCCAGTCTAGAGAGCGTAGCGGATATTATGTATCATATGTAGAAGGCGATGAAATTGTTACCACATCACATAGCTGTCCTATTTCGTCAAACATAAGCATACATTATGATGAAAATGATTTTCCTTTTTCTGTGATGGCAAAAACAATGCGTAAAGTAATCAGCGATTATGGCGAGCATATCCTTGTAAAATGTCCAAACAGTGGCTGTGAAGAGCTACGCAAAGCGATAGCAGGATATCTCACACGTGGGCGCGGAATGAAGCTATCTTATGAGCAGATTATCATCGGTTCAGGTGCAGAGTATCTGTATGGACTCATTATTCAAGCACTGGGCAGAGAAAGAATATTTGCCATTGAAAACCCATCATATGAAAAAATAGACATGGTATATCGTGCAAACGGTGTCACTATAGAAAGCCTTACCCTAGGTGCTGATGGTATAAAAAGCAGCGAGCTTAAAAGAAGCGACGCAACTGTATTACATATTTCGCCTTACAGAAGTTTTCCTAGTGGTGTATCGGCTTCTGCATCAAAAAGGCGAGAATATGTACGCTGGGCGAATGGTCGAGGAGGTTTTATTATTGAGGACGATTTTGAATCAGAATTTACCGTGCTTACAAAACCCGAAGAGACTGTTTTTGCTCTTGCAGACCAAGAGAATGTAATATACATCAACACCTTTAGCAAGACTATAGCACCATCTATCAGAATAGGCTATATGGTAATTCCCAAAAGCCTCATAGAGCTGTTTGAAAGCAAGGTTGGGTTTTACTCGTGCACTGTGCCTACCTTTGAGCAATATGTTCTTGCAGAGTTCATCAGAAGCGGTGATTTTGAAAGGCATATTAACCGTGTGAGAAGAAAAAAGAGAAAGCAACTTCTTTGATTATTAAAAAAATTTTTTCTATACACCTTTTGTTATTGCAATGATATTAAATGTTATGATACAATATAAAAAATGAGTTAAAGTCAGGTAATATTATGGAAAGAATCAGTAGTTTTTTTTATTCCTTTATATCTGTTATGAAGACATTTCAGGTGAAGGACTTATTTGATATTATTGCTATAGCTTTTATAATTTACAGTTTAAATAAACTGATAAGAGAGACAAGAGCATTTCAGCTTTTAAAAGGTGTTTTTGTTCTTGTAATCGGCTATGTCTTTTCATCTCTTTTTAATTTTGTGATGCTCAGTTCACTGCTAAAGACGTTTTTTGAATTTAGTGTTATTGTGATATTCATTGTGTTTCAGCCTGAGGTCAGGCGATTGCTTGAGCAACTGGGCAGAAGCAAAATATCAGGCACGCACATCAAAAAAGTTGCAGAAAAAGGCTATGATATCAATGTCTACAAAAAGCGTGAGCTTATCGAAACATTGGCAGAGAGCGCAAGAGTGCTATCAAGCCAGCGCACAGGCGCACTTATTGTTATCGAGAGATCTACAAAGCTGGGCGATATAGCCACCACAGGCACATTGATCAACGCTTATCCGTCTGTTAAGCTATTTGGAAACATCTTTTTTAACAAGGCTCCTCTGCATGATGGCGCAGTGATCATCCGTGAAGACTGCATCTATGCCGCAGGCTGTGTGCTTCCGCTCACCGTTAAGGAAGAAAGCATAGAATCTCACATGGGCACTCGCCACAGAGCTGCTGTGGGTATCAGTGAAGAATCTGATGCTGTTGTAATAGTTGTTTCTGAAGAAACAGGCACCATATCTCTGGCGTATAATGGCACTTTGTCAAAGGGTTATGATAAAAACTCTCTCACAGAATCTCTGGAAAAGTTCCTGATAAACGAAGAAGATCTCGCTCAGGACACCTTCCTTTCAAAGCTTTATAAAAAAATTCCTTTCATAAACAAGAAAGGAGAAAAAGATGAATAACAAGAACAGGTTATTAACACGAATTTTATTTAATAATAAGATAGTAGCCATTATATCGCTTGTAAGCGCATTTTGCATATGGGTAGCAATGTGTATGAGCACCGGTGAAGAAATCACAAAGAAAATTTCTAATATTCCTATCAATATTGTGTTGTCGCAAGAGGCTGTAGACAATGGTCTCAAAAACTTTGCACAAGGTAGCCTCACTGCTGAAGTCACTATCAAAGGAAACAGACTTTCGGTTGGCTCAGTAACCGCAGAGAACATCGAGATAGTGGCATCACAGGCAAGCTCTATTACCTCACCGGGAACCTACACACTGGAGCTTAGCGCAAAAAAAATAGGAATGAACACAAACTATGAGTTTTCATCTTCGGTGTATCCATCCACGGTTATTGTGACTATCGACCGTATGAGAGAAGTCACTTTCCCTGTGATAAACGATCTTAAATACAGCATCGCTCAGGGCTTTTATGAGGGTACTACCCAGTATTCTTCAGATGAAATCACCGTATCAGGCCCAGAAACTGAGGTGTCACGTATCGACAAGGCTGTAGTAACAGGCAAGATTGATGACGAAATAAATGAGACAAAAACAGTTAACCAAAAAATAGTGCTTCTTGATATGTATGGTGACCCAATCCAGAGTGACAAAATCACCATAAGTGAAGAGTATGTGGATGTTACCATACCGGTGGATTATAAAAAGAAGTTAAAAACTGTGGTAACATTGCAATATGACTCTGATAACTATGAAATGGAAGATAGCTTTATTAAGGTTTCTCCTGAAGAAATTGAGGTGGCAGGACCTTATGATGAGCTTAAAGGTATAGACAGCGTCAACATAGGCACAATAAATCTAGCTGAAATATCAAGCTCAATCTCAAAAAAGACACTTGAGCTTGAATTGCCAACAGGCTGGAAAAATCTTAGCAATATTAGTGTTGCTGTGGTCGACTTTGATATGGAAGATTATTCTTCAAAAACTGTTGAACTGACTTCTTTTGATGTGTCAGGATGCAGTAAAACCTCAAAGGCAAATGTAACTACAAAAAGTTTATCTGTTACCATAACAGGCAAAACTTCTGAAATAGGCACCATCACAAAAAATGATATTGTAGCCTATATAGACTTCGGAAACAAAGCTGAGGATTATTCAGGCACAGCAGAGCTTAAGGTAAAGGTGATTATAAACGATAGCCGTTCTCACTGCTGGGCAACCGGCGAATATACCGCTACAGTCGATATTATCTCAGAGGGCGGTTGATTTTGACCGAAAGGAGATATACGTAGCTTAAACGTATTGACATAATTATGTTTAAAATTATAGATAAAAAAATACTCAATCCAACTGTAACTATGATGGATGTATACGCACCATCCATAGCAAAAAAGGCACAACCGGGACAGTTTATAATACTGCGTGCAACAAGCGATGGCGAGCGAATTCCGCTAACTATAGCCGGATATGACCGTGAAAAAGGCACTGTAAAAATTATTTTTCAGATTGTAGGAGCATCTACACTTATATTGAACAGTCTTGAAAAAGGCGATTGCATATGCGATTTTGCAGGTCCTTTGGGTATGCCCAGCAAGCTTGACGGTCTAAAAAAGGTGTGCATTGTAGGCGGTGGAGTAGGATGTGCAATTGCACTGCCAATAGCACAAAAGCTTCATCAGATGGGCTGCGAGGTACATTCTATCATCGGCTTTAGAAGCAAAGACCTTGTGATATTAGAAGATGAGTTTAGAGCATCATCCACAAGGCTAGATATAATGACAGACGATGGCTCTTATGGTACTAAAGGCGTGGTAACAATGCCACTAAAAGAAACTCTTGAAAGTGGCGAAACCTATGACGAAGTGATTGCCATAGGCCCGCTTGTTATGATGAAGTTTGTCACACTCACAACAAAACCATTTAATATAAAAACCACTGTATCTATGAACCCTATTATGATAGATGGCACAGGAATGTGCGGAGGATGCAGACTAACTGTAGGCGGTGTTACAAAATTTGCTTGCGTAGATGGTCCTGATTTTGATGGATTTGAGGTGGACTTTGACGAAGCAATAAAAAAGAGCACCATGTATGATCAGCAGCAACGTCATTCGTATGATGCTGCGTGCAATTTACTCAACAAGGAAGTAAACTGATATGGCTGATATGATAAATAAAAAATATGATATGCCTCTTCTTGACATAGATTTAAGAAGAAGCACCTATGGCGAGGTGGCACTGGGCTATGATGCCGAAACAGCACAAAAGGAAGCAGAGCGTTGCCTAAATTGCAAACATATGCCATGTGTAAATGGTTGTCCTGTAAATATCCGTATACCTGATTTTATAGCAGAGATAAAACATGGCAACTATGAGAGAGCGTACGAAATTATTGCTGAGGCATCAGGATTACCTGCTGTATGCTCAAGAGTATGTCCGCAGGAAAGCCAGTGCGAGAGTAAGTGTGTTAGAGGAATCAAAGGCGAAAGCGTAGGCATAGGTAGATTAGAACGTTTCGCTGCTGATTATCACCTCAAAAACACCACCTCAAAGCTAGAAAAAGTGGAATCTAACGGCCACAAAATTGCCGTGATAGGCTCAGGCCCATCAGGACTCACCTGTGCTAACGAGCTTGTGAGAAAAGGCTATGACGTGACTATATTTGAGGCACTTCATGTGGCTGGCGGTGTGCTGGTGTATGGCATACCGGAGTTTCGCCTACCCAAGGCAATAGTAAAAAGAGAAATTGAGAATTTAAAACAGCTTGGAGTAAAAATAGAAACAAATATTGTGATTGGCAAGACATATACAATAGACGAGTTGATGAATGATTATGGCTTTGAGGCTGTTTATGTGGCATCGGGTGCAGGTTTGCCTAACTTTATGAAGATAGAGGGCGAAAATCTGAATGGTGTTTATTCTGCTAATGAGTTTCTAACAAGAATAAACCTTATGAAAGCATATAAACCCGACAGCTCTACGCCAATACTAAAAGCGAGACGCACTGTTGTAGTAGGCGGTGGCAATGTTGCCATGGATGCTGCACGCTGTGCAAAGAGGCTTGGTAGCGAGGTAGACATAGTATACAGACGCACACTTAACGAACTGCCTGCAAGACACGAAGAAGTTGAGCATGCTATGGAGGAGGGCATCAACTTTGAACTACTCACCTCTCCTATAAAAATTCTTCCGGATGAAAATGGAAGTGCAAGTCGTATTGTGTGCCAGAGGATGAAGCTGAGCGAGCCTGATGCTTCGGGCAGAGCTAATCCTATACCGATAGACGGTAGTGAGTTTGAGATAGAGGCTGATTGCGTAATAATCGCTATTGGCACTTCTCCTAATCCTCTTATAAAGACGACCACGCCCGGACTTGATGTAACATCTCGTGGCGGAATTGTCACAGATGAAGACGGCGCCACTTCAAAGAAAAATGTTTATGCCGGTGGCGATGTGGTTACAGGCTCTGCCACTGTTATTCTGGCTATGGGTGCCGGCAAGAAAGCTGCAGCTGCTATTGATGCTTCTTTTACAGGTAGCAAGGAGTAGCAGATGTTATATCACTTTTTCTTAAAAACAAAAAGAAGCTCTTCTACAGAAGCTTTGTTTAAGACCGCCATTGCCCGCCGAAGGCGATTTTAGTGACAAAGTCGCTAAAATAATCGCACAGCTTCGCTTTGCGATTGCTTTGCGAGGCCCTAGCCTCGCAAAGCCGCCTTCGGCGGGGTTGGCGCTCTTTCGCAGTGCCTTCCACTTGCACAAAAAAATCCAAAACCAACCACGGAGATGAAAATAAATGGAATCAGGCCTACAGCGCACAGAACTGCTCATAGGCAAAGATAAATTAGAAAAAATAAAAAATACCCACATAGCATTATTCGGCGTGGGAGGAGTAGGCGGATTTGTGGCAGAAGCTCTCGCACGGTGCGGAGTGCAAAGGCTTACCCTAGTTGACGATGACACCGTAAATATAACCAACCTTAATCGCCAAATAATTGCCTTGCACTCCACCATAGGCAAATACAAAACGGAGACTATGGCAGAAAGAATAAAGGATATTAATCCCAATGCGGAAGTAATCTGTATAAACAAATTTTTCTTGCCTGAAAACTCCTCTGAGTTTGACTTCTCGCAGTATGACTACGTTGTAGACGCTATAGATACAGTAACCGCAAAAATAGAATTAATAGTGAAGTGCAACTTATCTAATACACCAATCATAAGCGCCATGGGCACAGGCAATAAACTAGATTCTACAAAATTTGAAATAACAGATATCCATAAAACCACAGATTGTCCACTAGCCCGTGTCATGCGCCGAGAACTCAGAAAACGTGATATAAAAAAACATAAGGTGATTTATTCTAAAGCACCGGTGATAAAGCCGGCACTGGACGAAAACAACAATGTGGTCACAGCAAGCATATCATTTGTGCCATCTGTAGCAGGGCTGATGATAGCCGGCGAAGTAATCAACGATATTATTAAATAAAAAGTTTAAAGGATAAAAAAATGAAGATAAGAGAAATGCAAGACGAAATAATTCGCCTAAAAAAAGAAAAGGATTTTTGTATATTAGCCCATAGCTATATGTCACCCGACATATTGGAGATTGCAGATATCTGCGGAGATTCATTTAAGCTCAGCGAAGAGGCCGTGAAGGTAAAGAATAATAATCTGTTGATGTGTGGCGTCAGATTTATGGCAGAGTGTGCAAAGCTCCTCTCACCTGATAAGAATGTTTGTATTTCTAATACTGATGCAGGTTGCCCTATGGCAGAGCAGATAGATGCCTCAGTTATAGAAAATTTTAAGAAAGAAAATCCTGATTACACAGTAGTCGCCTATGTTAACACAACAGCAGAGCTGAAAGCTGTGTCAGACGTATGTGTTACATCATCATCTGCCGAAAAGGTAGTTTCACAGCTGGATAATGACAACATTCTGTTTATACCTGACAAAAATTTGGGCAGCTACATTGCAAAAAAACTACCTCAGAAGAACATCCGTCTCTTAGATGGATGTTGCCCCATTCACAATAGCGTTACCGAGGATGAAGCAATTCTTGCAAAGAAAAATCATCCCTCAGCACTATTCCTGGTTCACCCTGAGTGCAGACCGGAGGTAGTTAGTCACGCGGACTACGTGGGTGCCACATCAGGAATAATCAATTTTGTAAGAAACAGCAGTGCAACTGAATTTATTATAGGCACCGAGAACAGTATTCGTGATTATCTTATGCTGGAATATCCCGAAAAGGAATTTTATATGCTTTCAGAAAAGCTAAATTGCACCGATATGAGAAAAACATCACTATCCGATATCTATATGTTCCTTAAATCAGGCAAATCAAATGAGATTACTCTCAGCGAAGATCTTGCCACTAAGGCAAACAAGCCGATTGAGCAGATGATTCTTCTCAATAAGTGATAACGGAGTGATTATTTTGGAAAACAAAGTTTTAATAGCAATGAGTGGCGGGGTAGACAGCTCTGCCTGCGCCTCTATCATCACAGGACAAATGGGACTTCCTGCAGTTGGCGTAACAATGAAGCTTCTCGGCAATAAAGAAAACAACGATTTTAACGATGCCAAACAGGTTTGCGAAAAACTTGGTATAGAGCATCTCATCTATGACCTTTCCGAGCAGTTTGAAGAGTATGTCATAAAATATTTTGTCAATAGCTATCTCGCAGGCGAAACCCCAAATCCGTGTATAGAGTGCAACAAACACCTCAAGTTTGGCGAGCTGTTCAAAATCGCCGATCAGCTGTCATGTCGATACATCTCCACAGGTCATTATGCCAGAGTGGAATATAACAAGAATTCAGGCAAATACTTTTTAAAAAAGGCTGTAGACCACAAAAAAGACCAGTCTTATTTCCTTTATGCGCTCAATCAGGAGCAACTTTCCAGAGTGCTTTTTCCAATAGGTGACTATTCTACCAAAGATGAAATACGAGCACTTGCGGGAAAAAATGCTCTCTCAAACGCACAAAAGCCTGATAGTCAAGATATCTGCTTTGTCGAAAACGGAAAATATATAGAGTTCATTGAGAATTATACCCATTCAAAGCAAAAGCCCGGAAATATGATACTTTCAGACGGCACGATAGTGGGTAAACACAAAGGTCTTGCGTCCTACACAGTGGGCCAGCGCAGAGGTCTTGGCGTAGCCTATGAGTGCCCTCTATATGTCTGCGCCAAAGATATTTCAAATAATAATCTTATATTGGGCACGCTGGAGCAAGCCTATGGCACAAGGTGCTATGTGCGTGATTTTAACTCAGATATCTATGATTTTTCTCTACCAAGAAAGGTAAAAGCAAAAATTCGTTCTCGTCACGATGAGCAGAGTGCAACGGCTGTTCTTGTTGATGAAAACACACTTTTGCTTGAGTTTGACGAAGCACAAAAATCCTTTTCCGGTGGTCAGGCCGCCGTATTATACGAAGACGAATACGTAATCGGAGGCGGAACAATAGTCTAATTGGAGGAAATATAAGTGGAGTATAAATTCTCTGATAACATAAATAAAATTGAATCATCCGTGGGCGAAATTCTGAAATACGCATCTATGCCGGGGTATATAACTCTTTCAGCAGGCAACCCCTCAGCTGAGGTTTTCCCTATCGCAGAGATTGCCGAAATATCCGATAGAATTTTGCACGAAGATCCTATCTCCGTCTTGCAATATAATATACCCGAAGGTCATCCAAAGCTTAGAAGCTCTCTAAAAAGCTTTCTTAGAAGAAAATATTCCATAGGAAGTCCGAATGACGATGTTGTTGTTCTCTCAGGGGCACAACAGGGTATGGATCTGCTCACAAAAGCTCTCTGCAATCGTGGTGATACCATCATCACCGAATCACCCTCCTTTGTGGGTGCGTTAAACTGCTTCAAGACATATGGTGTAAACCTCGTAGGTATGCCAATGCAACATGACGGCCCGGACCTTTCAGCACTGGAATCAGCAATCCAAAACAATTCCAATATAAAATTAATATATACGATACCAAATTTTCAAAACCCAACCGGTATCACAATGTCACTTGAAAAACGAAAAAAACTATATTCCATTGCAAAGAAACATAATATAATTATTTTGGAGGATAACCCGTATGGCGATTTGCGTTTTATTGGTGAAAATATACCTCATATCAAAGCACTTGACGATGCCGACATCGTGGTTTATATCAGCTCGTTCTCCAAGGTAATTAGTCCTGGTATACGCACAGCATATTGCCTTGCTCCCAAACAAATTTGCGAGAAGCTCACTGTGTGCAAGCAATGCAATGATGTCCACTCCACAGTGTGGTCACAGTTAGTTGCAAATGAGTTTCTCACCAAATATGATTTTGATAGTCACCTGTTAAAGCTACGCAAATTTTATAGTGAAAAATATTTATTCACCAAGAGTTTGCTTAATCAATACTTTGACGGAAAAATTTTATACACAGATATTGAGGGAGGATTTTTCATTTGGTGCACACTGCCTGATAATATAGATATGCCATTATTTTGCAAAGAATTGGTGAAAAGGAAAGTGTGTGTTGTACCAGGTACAGCATTTATGATAGATACGACCTCCCCCTGCAACAGCTTCCGAATTAACTTTTCCACACCATCGCATCAGGCTCTCGAAGATGGTATTAAAACTATTTCTGATGTATATTCTTGTTTTCAAAACAAAAATTATTAAAATATTATCCTATACTAGTAAAAGAACACAGTGACATTTGTCCCTGTGTTCTTTTATTTGCCCTTATCTGCTTTTTTATATTTTATGAAATATCTCATAGCACTTCGAGGAAAAATATTTTAATTCCATACTACTCCCAAATAGAAAAAATAGCTTCAATCTTGCGATTGAAGCTTTTTTAGAAAATATATTATGCTAAAAAAGTAACTCTAAAAATTACTCGTTGATAGCAATAACAACGCCTGAACCAACTGTTCTACCACCTTCACGGATAGCAAAACGTAAGCCTTCCTCGATAGCGATAGGTGTGATAAGCTCAACATCCATATCTACGTTATCGCCAGGCATGCACATCTCTGTGCCAGCTGGAAGGGAGATAACACCTGTAACGTCTGTTGTTCTGAAATAGAACTGTGGACGATAGTTGTTAAAGAAAGGTGTATGACGGCCACCTTCATCCTTTGTCAAAACGTAAACCTGACCCTTGAACTTTGTGTGTGGGTGGATTGTGCCTGGCTTTGCAAGAACCTGTCCACGCTCAATCTCAGTTCTCTGAACACCACGGAGAAGAACACCAACATTGTCGCCAGCCTCTGCATAATCAAGAGTCTTTCTGAACATTTCAAGACCTGTAACAACAACTTTTCTCTTCTCGTCTGTAAGACCAACGATTTCAACTTCCTCAGAAGTTCTAACCTGACCTCTTTCAACTCTACCTGTAGCAACTGTACCACGACCTGTGATTGTGAATACGTCTTCAACAGGCATAAGGAAAGGAAGATCAGCCTTACGCTCTGGAGTTGGGATAAAGCTATCTACAGCGTCCATGAGCTCATGGATGCAAGCATACTCAGGAGCGTTAGGATCCTGAGAAGCACTTGAAAGTGCTACATAAGCAGAGCCACGGATGATTGGTGTATCATCGCCTGGGAACTCATACTCGTTGAGGATATCACGGATCTCCATATCAACGAGCTCGAGAAGCTCTTCGTCATCAACTTGGTCAGTCTTGTTCATGAATACAACGATGTAAGGAACACCAACCTGACGGGAGAGAAGGATATGCTCTCTTGTCTGTGGCATTGGGCCATCAGCAGCAGATACAACGAGGATAGCGCCGTCCATCTGAGCAGCACCTGTGATCATGTTCTTAACATAGTCAGCATGTCCTGGGCAGTCAACGTGTGCATAGTGACGTGTAGCTGTCTGATACTCAACGTGAGCTGTATTAATTGTGATACCACGCTCTCTCTCTTCTGGAGCCTTATCGATATTTGCATAATCTACGAATTCAGCGTCGCCACCGAGGTTAAGAACCTTTGTGATAGCAGCTGTAAGTGTTGTCTTGCCGTGGTCAACGTGGCCGATTGTACCAATGTTAACGTGCGGCTTACTTCTTTCAAATTTTTCCTTTGCCATTGGGAATCACTCCTTAATGTTATGTTTATACGCTTGTATAAGCTTAATGTAATTCTATCAACTTTTTTTAAAAAAATCAATAGAATTTGCGAAATAACTTCAAATTATAGAAAACTTTTTCAAGTTTTCTATAATTTTGGTTATATCTATATTGAATTTTCTAAATTATTATATTATTCTTCTGTTTTCTTGCGAGCTGTGATAACAGCCTCAGCTACGCTCTTTGGAATTTCAGCATAATGGCTAGGCTCCATTACATACTGTCCTCTACCCTGAGTCTTACTTCTCATATCGGTAGCATAACCGAACATCTCAGATAGTGGAACCATAGCAGTAACACGCTGTGCACCATTGTCTGCTTCCATACCCTGAATCATACCACGACGTGAGTTTAAGTCGCCTATAACATCACCCATGTATTCTTCAGGAACGATAACAGAAACCTTCATGATAGGCTCAAGCAATGTAGGATCAGCCTTTTTCATAGCCTCCTTGAAAGCCATAGAACCGGCGATCTTAAATGCCATTTCAGAGGAGTCAACCTCATGATAAGAACCATCGTAAAGTGTTACCTTAACATCAACAACATTGTAGCCTGCAAGCACACCGCTGAGCATTGCGCCCTGAATACCTGCATCTACAGCCGGGATGTATTCCTTAGGAACAGCACCGCCGACGATTTCGTTCACAAACTCGTAGCCCTTCTCTGGGTTAGGCTCAATTCTGATCTTAACGTGACCATACTGACCTCTACCACCGGACTGACGAGCATACTTCTGATCAACATCTGCATTTCTGCGGATAGTCTCTTTGTATGCAACCTGTGGCTTACCAATGTTTGCTTCAACTTTAAATTCACGGAGAAGTCTATCTACGATAATTTCAAGGTGAAGCTCACCCATACCGGCGATAATTGTTTGACCTGTCTCTTCGTCTGTGTATGCCTTAAAGGTTGGATCTTCTTCAGCAAGCTTTGCAAGAGCAACGCTCATCTTTTCCTGACCGGCCTTTGTCTTAGGCTCGATAGCAACACGAATAACAGGATCTGGGAATTCCATTGACTCGAGAATAACTGGATGATTCTCATCACAAAGTGTATCACCGGTAGTTGTGTTTTTAACACCAACAGCCGCTGCGATATCACCTGCATAACAAACTTCGATATCCTCTCTGTTGTTAGCGTGCATCTGAAGAATACGTCCGATTCTCTCGTTCTTGTCTTTTGTAGAGTTATACACAGCGCTACCCTTGTTGAGAACACCTGAGTAAACTCTGAAGAAGCAAAGCTTACCAACATATGGGTCTGTTGCAATCTTAAATGCGAGAGCTGAGAATGGCTCATCGTCAGATGCATGACGGCATGTCTCCTCGCCTGTATCTGGGTTTATGCCCTTGATAGCAGGAATATCTGTTGGAGCCGGCATATAATCTACGATTGCGTCAAGGAGCTTCTGAACGCCCTTGTTACGATAAGAAGTACCGCATACTACAGGTACCATCTCGTTTGCGATAGTAGACTTTCTGATCTGCTTCTTTATTTCTTCTACTGTAAGCTCTTCGCCGCCGAGGTATTTCTCCATGAGATCCTCGTCAAGCTCTGCTACGCTTTCAATAAGCTCATCGTGATATTTCTGAGCAAGCTCTTTCATATCTTCTGGAATATCTTCGTCTCTCATATCCTTGCCAAGCTCGTCATAATAAACTTCAGCTCTCATCTCAATGAGGTCGATAATTCCCTTAAATGTATCTTCTGCACCGATTGGCAATTGAATCGGCACTGCATTACATTTTAATCTGTCTCTCATCATCTGTACAACACGATAGAAATCTGCACCCAGAATATCCATCTTGTTTATGTATACCATTCTTGGTACACCGTAGTTGTCAGCCTGACGCCAAACAGTTTCTGACTGTGGCTCAACGCCACCCTTTGCGCAAAGAACTGTTACGCTACCATCAAGCACACGCAATGAACGCTCAACCTCAACTGTGAAGTCAACGTGTCCTGGTGTGTCGATTACGTTAATTCTGTGCTTGTTCCAGAAACATGTTGTTGCTGCAGATGTAATTGTAATACCTCTCTCCTGCTCCTGTACCATCCAGTCCATTGTAGCGGCACCATCATGTGTTTCGCCAATCTTGTGGTTTTTTCCGGTATAGAAGAGGATACGTTCTGTTGTAGTAGTCTTACCGGCATCGATGTGAGCCATGATGCCGATATTACGTGTCATCTCAAGTGAAACTTGTCTTGACATAAAATCCTCCTATAATGAACATAACCCCTGCACACACGCACGGGGCTATTGTTCTTCCGCTTTTATGGGTTAAATTACCATCTGTAGTGTGCGAAAGCCTTGTTGGCCTCTGCCATCTTGTGTGTATCATCACGCTTCTTAGCTGCGCCGCCAACACCGTTGACTGCGTCAAGTATTTCGCCGGCAAGTCTTTCCTTCATTGTTCTTTCAGAACGTAGTCTGGAATACCTGGATATCCAGCGCAAGCCCAATGTCTGTCTTCTCTCTGGACGAACCTCCATTGGCACCTGATAAGTAGCACCACCGACACGGCGAGCCTTTACTTCTAATACTGGCATAACACCTTCCATTGCCTGCTCAAAAACCTCAAGGGCATCCTTTCCGGTCTTCTCTGCGATAATGTCAAATGCGCCGTATACTATCTTCTGTGCTACACCCTTCTTACCATCATACATAACGTTGTTGATAAGACGAGTAACGAGCTTTGAATTATAAATTGGATCTGGCAAAACATCACGCTTTGCTATTGAACCTCTTCTTGGCACTTTACTTCCCTCCTTCACATTTTATGATATCATAGGTACTCGAAAGCGACTGATCTTCCGTTGCGCCAATACAGCAAAATTATATATAAAAAGCACTGTATTGTGCATAAATCAACTTAAATTATGTTAATTGTTTAGAGAAATTCAGCCCTTACTTACCTGCCTTTGGACGCTTTGCGCCATACTTGGAACGTGCCTGCATACGTTTTGCAACGCCCTGTGCATCAAGAGTACCTCTGATGATGTGATAACGAACACCAGGGAGATCCTTTACACGGCCGCCTCTGATAAGAACAACGCTGTGCTCCTGTAGGTTATGGCCTACACCAGGAATATATGAGCTTACCTCGATTCCGTTTGAAAGTCTAACTCTTGCAATCTTTCTGAGAGCTGAGTTTGGCTTCTTAGGAGTAGCTGTCTTAACTGCTGTACATACGCCTCTCTTTTGCGGTGAGTTCTGATCTATAGCCTTACGCTTCTTAGAGTTCCATCCCTTAAGGAGTGCAGGAGCCTTTGCTTTCTTTTCAGAAACCTCTCTGCCGCTGCGAACAAGCTGGTTAAAGGTTGGCATACTTCTTTTTTCCTCCTTTCCTCAAAAATAACATTATGAATGACATCACTAGAATATTTTCCCTGTTTTGCCATACATTATTCATAGAATTTTCAGCATTTTAAGCGGATTTTTAACAATTTTATCATTGTTTATATCTGCTGTGTCGCCTCAAACCCCAGTATTTAGCATTTTACCACGTTAACTTTGTTTTGTCAACCGATTTTTTAATAAATTATTGGCTATTTTTGTAAAGTCGTCAATGATAGGTGACACTTTTCTCAAAAAAATATGATGTTCCAATTTTGTTTTTTGAGCCGGAGACAAAAAACTGAATTTTTGCTGTATTTAGCCACCACCATTGGTGGCGTGACCTTGATTGATCTGGCA
>JAQXOB010000034.1 GCA_029098305.1 Clostridia bacterium | reverse complement strand
CATTTTTGGTGTCGAGGGTATTATGTAGATACCGTAGGAAGAAACAATAATGTAATAGCAGAGTACATCAGAAATCAGTTAGAGAAAGATAATGCCTCAGACCAAATAAGTTTCAAGGAATACACAGACCCGTTTACGGGTGCCAAGAATAAGTAGGCTAAAAAAAGACAGCCGCTCGTGAGCGGCCGCCTGTGAGTGTAATGCGGTGTCAAACTTCAGTAGTCCCTTTTAGGGATGAAGCCTGTAATAAACCCTTATAGGGTTTGTGCAAACCACCAGTTCAACTGGTGGTTTTGATTTGCCTAAAACTCACACTAATAGCGAAACAGCAACGAGTATATCGTAAATGTTTATTGAAATTCAGTATACTATCGTTAGGATTTCGGGAATACCTTGTGTATTCTTTTACAGCTTCAATTTATACTAATACTAACAGCATTAGTTATTAGACTTTGGAGTAAATTGGGGTGGAATGTGTGCAAAACGGAAAGAGCGTTGAACAGATAATCGGCAAACGTATTCAAAAGATTAGACAAGCAAAAGGATATACTCAGCAACAATTTGCAGAAATGATCGGTCTATCTACTAATTACTTATCGGACATTGAGCGTGGTAAAAGTTCTGCTCGGTTGGATAAGTTAGTCGCTATCATAAATGCTTTAGAATGTTCGGCAGATGATGTCTTCTCTGATGTTATTGACTTTGGATATAAAGTCAAGAGTTCACGCTTGTCAGAGCGTCTTGAAGTATTACCGCCTGAAGAACAAGAAAAGGCATTTGCAATTCTTGATGCGTTTATCAGTCAATCGAATAAGTAAATTTCAAACAAGAAAGAGTCTGTAAATAAAGCAGGCTCTTATTTTTTTGTCAAAATATCTACCAATTTTTTATTTTTTATGTTATACTAACGCTAATATCGTAACTATATCGCTAATATCGTTATAATGGAGTATGAATGTGATGGAGAGAACCTGCTTATTTACGGGGCATAGAGATATACCATCAGGAGTTAATCAACTTATCTTCACCAAGACTGAGGAAATGGTTGAGAGGTTGATTAAAGAAGGTTATCTATATTTCTGCGCAGGAGGAGCATTAGGTTTTGATACCATTGCTGCTTTTGCCGTACTGAAACTCAAAGAACGTTATCCTGATGTTCGCCTGATACTTGTTCTACCTTGCCTTTCACAGACAAAAGGTTGGTCAAGTGAAGATGTAAAAACATATGAGAATATAAAGAAACAAGCCGATAAAGTTGTTTACACCTCTGAAAAATACACAAGAGGTTGTATGCACAAAAGAAACCGACACCTTGTCGATAATAGTTCGGCTTGTATTGCCTATCTTACAAAAAGCAAAGGTGGAACGGCTTACACAGTAGATTATGCAATAAAACGCGGTTTAACCGTTTTCAATATAGCAGAACACTTGTGATCTGCTATGGGAATGATTATATGCAAGGCAAAGGTTATATCTTTTAACGGAAGTGAACTTTGTTTAGAACAGAATAACGGTCAAGCTTTAACTTTTACAAAATAAAAAGATATTTTATATAAACATTAGAATAAACAAAAGGAAGATCAACAAAAAATCGGCTGAATGGAAGCGATGCTCCATCAGCCGAATTTCTATTTTCGGATATTAAATTTTAGTAAGACTCAATCGTTTTGATTGATCACAACGATCTCAAAAATTATTCTTCACTTGCGCTCTTAGCTGCATAGCATTCGCTACAAAGCACAGGACGATCGTCACGTGGCTTGAAAGGAACAACAGCTTCTTTTCCGCACTCAGCACATGTTGTTGTGAAATACTCACGAGTAGGTCTGGATTTTTTGCGTGCATCTCTGCACTCTTTGCATCTTAGAGGTTCGTTTGTAAAGCCTTTTTCTGCGTAGAATTCCTGTTCGCCTGCGGTAAACACAAACTCGTTGCCACAGTCTTTACAAACTAATGTTTTGTCTTCGTACATGGTAGTATACCTCGCTTTGAAAAAATAAAATATATTCTAAACATCACCGGTAGTGATGTATTAAAATCATTAAAAAGTGTTTTTTATTTTTCGCCTGATACGTTGCAGTGCATTGTCTACGGATTTTACATTTGATGATAATGCATTTGCAATGTCTTCGTAAGATGGATTGTTGACGTATTTTACAAGAACTTTATATTCAAAATCAGATAGACTCGAAATAATCTTCTTGTGAAATTCATCAAAAGTCTCATCATTAATTAATTTTTGCTCGGGACTAGGGATATCTGAAGGCGTATCGATAAAAATTTCATCATATTGAACATATGATTTTAAAGGTGAACTTTTACCGGAATTAGCACTTCTATAAAGTGATATCATTCTACGCTTAATGCACTCGTGGGCAAAAGTCTTAAAACTGACATTTCTGCTTGAGTCAAATGTTTTTGCACATATATATAGGCTTAAAAGCCCTTCTTGTACAAAATCGCTATCTTCAAGCCCTGGTACATTAAAAGAAGACGCTTTAAAATTGATAAACCGGATATATCTGTCGGAAAGAATAGTGAAGGCATTATAATCTCCATCTTTCACAAGTTCAGATAAAGTCTCATCAGTTAGACTTGGTAAAGGCTCATTTTTAGAATTAGTATTGATATAATCACCCCTACCTTAAATATCCTATCTGTATATTACAATAAATTTCCATTTTAGTCAACACCATATCAAAAATATATTTATTTTTTCATATAAATTATGCGAATTTATGTATTATTCTTTTATTTTTTGTCATATAATCCATTTCGGTTGATTATATTTTTAAGATAAAAACAAATTATTTATATATTTCTAAATTACTTGAATTATAGTGGAAAAAAATGTATAATTAGTTTGTTAGAATGGAGGTGTTGTGCAAGTTATTAACTTGCGTTAACATGAATTTGAAAACAGAGAATTTTTTGAACAGCTTGAATAATAAAAAAATTGCCCTCTGTGGAATTGGCAGAAGTAATTTTCCACTGATCAAGCTTTTTTCTGCTTATGGTGCGAAAATAATTGCCTGCGACCGCAGAAACAGAGAGCAGTTGGGAGATATGGCAAAAGAATGTGAAAAGGCAGGCGCAACATTGTCACTTGGAGAGGGATACCTCAAAGACCTTGATGCAAACATAATTTTGAGAACACCCGGTATGAAATTTTATATGCCGGAGCTCAACGAAATGCGTAAGGAAGGCAGAGTGGTCACATCTGAGATGGAGCTTTTCTTCCAATTATGCCCATGCAGAATTATTGCTGTTACAGGAAGTGATGGCAAAACCACCACAACCACCATTATTGCAGAAATGCTCAAATCTGCCGGCAAGCGTGTGCATTTGGGTGGTAATATCGGCAAACCGCTACTTCCTGAGATAGAAGACATAAATGAAGATGATTATGCCGTGGTGGAGCTTTCGAGCTTCCAGTTAATTTCTATGAGAGAATCTTGTGATATCTCAGTTATCACCAATGTTTCACCTAACCATCTTGATATTCATAAGGATATGGATGAATATGTGAATTCCAAGAAAAACATATTTATTCACCAGAATGCTTTTTCTGTCACCGTGCTTAATGCAGAGAACGATATCACAAATAACTTTGCAGATGATGTGCGTGGGGATGTGCGTATGTTTAGCCTCAAAAAGCCTGTATACAACGGTACTTATATGGCTGACAATGGTGATATAATTCTTAGCGACCATGGCAAAGAGAGCACCATAATGAATAGAAGTGATATAAAGCTGTTAGGTGATCACAATTTAGACAACTATATAGCAGCTATATGTGCTGTGCGTGATATCGTTAGCGCAGAAGATATGGTAAAAGTTGCTAAGAGCTTTGCCGGTGTAGAACATCGCTCAGAGTTTGTGAGAGAAGTGAACGGAGTTAAATATTACAATGACTCTATAGCATCCAGTCCAAGCAGAACTATTAAGGGTACACTATCGTTATACGATGATAAAATAAATCTTATTGCAGGTGGATATGATAAGCATATTCCATATGATGATTTGGGTGTAAAAATTGTAGAAAAGGTAAAGAATTTAATATTGATGGGTGACACTGCATTAAGAATTGAAGAAGCGGTAAAAAAATCACCAAACTATTCCATGGGCAACCCAACCATTGTAAAAGTAAATAATATGGAAGAGGCAGTTGCCGAGGCATATAAAAGAAGTGTAAAAGGCGATATAGTGTCATTGTCTCCTGCAAGTGCAAGCTTCGACCTATATAAAGACTTTGACGCAAGAGGAAAAGACTTTAAACGTCTTGTAAATTTATTAGAGGAGAGAAAATAAAAAATGGAATTGAAAGATTTGATTTTTACATTGTGTTCTCAGCAGGGTATCTCCGGCAGAGAATATGAGATAACAGATAAAATAGCAGAGATACTTGGTAAGAACGAAAGCGTGTATGATATCTACAGAGATAAGAATAACAATCTACATGCATCATTGGGAAATCCTGACGGTAAGACTATTATGCTTGATGCACACATAGACCAAATTGGTTTTGTTGTAACTAAAATTGATGAAAACGGTTTTTTGAAGGTGTCAAGAGTAGGTGGCATGGATATGAGAGTGATGAATGACACTCTCTTTACTGTGCATGGAAAAGAGCCGATTAAGGCAGTTGTTTGTTGTTTGCCGCCGCATCTTTCAGATGGAAATGAGGATACCGCGGTATCTGAAGATAAGCTGTGGCTTGATACAGGCATGAGCAAGGAGCGTGTAGAGAGCTTGATCGAGATTGGCGATAGCATTACATTTGCCCAAGAGTGTATGGAGCTTGCAGGAACAAAAATAGCAGGACCTGCATTGGATGACAGATGTTGTGCCGCACTGCTGATAAGATGTGCAGAGATATTAAAAGATAAAAAGCTGAATTGCAAGATAGAGCTTCTTTTTAGCTCCAAGGAAGAGGTTGGCGGAATGGGCGCCCAAACAGGAAGCTTTATAGTTCAGCCGGACGAGGCTATTGCCTTCGATGTTAGCTTTGCAAAGCAGAGCGGAGTGAGCGATGCATCATCAGGCAAGCTCTCAAAGGGACCAATGATAGGTTATTCACCGGTTCTCAGTCGTGAGATATACGACAAACTTATATGTATTGCAAAGGAAAATGATATTTCCTATCAGCATGAAATAATGGGTGGAAAAACAGGTACAAACGCAGATGAAATATCAATCACTGCAGGTGGTAGAAAAACAGGTCTTATCTCCATCCCTCTTCGCAATATGCACACCCAGGCAGAAATTATAGATGTTGAAGATATAGAAAATACAGCTCAGTTAGTATGTAAGTATATTTTAGAAAAGTAATAACGAAAGGAAAAAATGCGGTAGCTTAATCGTGTTTTAATAGAATAGAAATGAATATTGAATTGCTAAAAAAATTGTGCATGGTAGATGGAATATCTGGTGATGAAAAAGCTGTGCGTGATATAATTATCAAAGAAATTAAGGATTATGCCGATGAGCTTAGGGTAGATGCAGTAGGTAACATCATTGCATTTAAGCACGGCAAAAAAACACCTTCCAAAAAGCTCCTCATATCTGCTCACACAGATGAGGTGGGATTTATAATCACTCATATAGATAACGATGGCACACTCAAGGTAGCAGAGGTAGGCGGAATAGACAGAAGATGTATACCCGGCTCTGCTGTGAGGATAAACGGAAAGGTAAACGGTGTGTTTGGCATAAAGCCAATCCATTTGTGTTCTGCTGACGAGAAAAAGCAGATACCAAAGCTCAAGGATATGTATATTGATATCGGTGCTTCCGATAGAGAAGAAGCCGGAAAGCTAGTGAGCGTGGGCGATAGCGTAGCATTTGTTAGTGACTTTATAATTAATGACGATGCCCTTATCGCAAAGGCGATAGATGATAGAGCAGGATGCTGTATCATGATAGAAATGATAAAGAGCGATTTAGAATATGATATGTATTTCTCTTTTGTGGTACAGGAGGAAGTGGGACTGCGTGGTGCAACCTGTGCAGCATTTTCTGTGGCTCCGGATAGCGCTATAGTAGTAGAGTCAACCACAGCATCAGATGTGCCGGGCATAGAGGAAAGCAATGTTATGTGCAAGGTTGGCAAAGGTGCTGTTATCTCCTTTATGGACAGAGCAACTATATATGACCGTGAGTACTTTAAGCTTGCACTGGAGAGTGCCCAAAAGGCAGGAGCTAATGTGCAGATTAAAGAGGGCGTTGCAGGTGGTAACGATTCCGGTGCCATCCATAAGTCCAGAGGCGGTGTGCGCACAGCGGCCGTGTCGGTGCCATGCAGATATTTGCATAGTGCCTATACTATGATAAGCCTCAAAGACCTTGAAGATACCGAAAAAACAGTTAAATCATTAGCACTGGCTATATTAGAAAATGATTAAGCTTATCGAGGATTCTTCCTCATTGCCAATTCTGAATAACGAAGATATATATTACACCAAAATTCTATCTATTTGGGAGACATATGGCTTTTCAAGCTTTACAGACTATTGGATGCAAGATGATGGTTCTGCACTCATAGCTAGGCTTGATTCTTCTTTCATCATTGCTTTAGGTGATAATGCAGATACTGAAGAGATCAAGAGCTTTTGCAACACAGTGTGTTTTGGTAATATACTGTGTGGTGATATAGTGCTTGATTTTCCTTGTACCGGTGGTGCGGTTATGTCACTTCAAATTGATAATAGTTTAAAACGCACTGAAAATCAGGATGTAGACTTAAATGATGTTTATTTGCTTCTTACTTCATGTGCAGATGAAAACTTTGCAGTGCCTGATTATGATAGTTTTATGCTTGATATGCTCCACAAGATAAAAAAATCACGCATCAATATCAATTGTCAATATGAAAAGAACAAGCTTGTATCAGTTGCAATGGCGAATATTGGCGGTAATAACGCAATACTCACAGCTGTTACCACAGATAAGGATTATAGGCACTGCGGATTTGGCTCAAAGGCGGTTAAAACACTAATTGACAGTCTTTCAGATTGTGAATGTGTCTATTTACAAAGAGCAGATGGTCTTAATGAAGAATTTTACAAGTTTTTAGGTTTTAAAAATATAGGCAAGTGGATAGAATATCATGTTAATTAAACAGGAAAATAATTTATAGAGAGGAGTGTGGCATCTTACCTGAAATTAAGTGTTATAAGATGCCACTTAACCCATGCTTTATCAAGGATACAAATTTACAGACGAAACTCTGGATTTAACCAAACGAGCCTTAGAAATGTGTAAGGCTCAGTTTGAAGAAATAAACAGTATACAAGAATATAATCAACAAAAAATGCTGATGGCTTTTCAAAAGGCAAGGGTAAGCGAAAGCTTTTTCTTTCCATCCACAGGCTATGGCTATGACGACAGAGGCAGAGAAGCTTTAGACGAAATCTTTGCTTTTATGTTTAATGCGGAGGATGCGCTTGTGCGTCACAATTTTGTGTGTGGCACCCATGCGCTTACAGTGGCACTTTTTGGAATATTACGTCCCGGTGACAAGATGCTATGTGTTACAGGCAAACCATATGACACTCTGCTGGGCGTTATAGGTTCCGATGCAAAGGCGGATGGTTCTCTTGCTGATTTTGGCATTAGCTTTGACTATGTGCCACTTGACGAAAACGGCAAACCTGATTATGATGCTATCGAAAAGGCAACAGAGCCGGATATAAAAATGATTTATATACAGCGCTCAATAGGTTATGCACTCAGACCATCACTTCTCAATAGTGATATAGAACATATTGTAAAGATTATAAGAAAAAAAGCACCAAATGCAGTTGTTATGCTCGATAATTGCTATGGAGAATTTACAGAATATGATTCTCCTATTGACTATGGTGTAGACCTTATGGCAGGCTCGCTTATAAAGAACGCCGGTGGTGGAATAGCACCAACAGGCGGATATATTGCAGGCAAAAAAGAGCTTGTAGAAAAATGCTCATATCGACTCACCACCCCCGGTATCGGACGAGAGGTGGGTGCCACAATGGGGCTTAACCGTGAGCTTTTTATGGGTGCATTTAATGCGCCACAGGTTACAGGCGAATCTCTCAAAACAGCAATTTTTGCAGCGGCACTATTTAAGCTGATGGGATTTAAGGTAATGCCTGAGTATGACGAGAAGCGCGGAGATATTATTCAGGCTGTAATCACAGGCGATGAATCATCCCTGATAAGCTTTTGCAAGGGCATACAGCAAGCAGCACCTGTAGATAGCTTTGTCACTCCGGAGCCATGTGATATGCCCGGCTATGACAGCAAGATTATCATGGCAGCAGGCGCATTTACATTGGGTGCCACATCTGAGCTTTCGGCAGATGCACCGCTAAGAGAGCCGTATGCGGCATTTTTGCAGGGCGGTTTAAATTTTAACAGTGCAAAGCTTGGCATTATGCTAGCGGCTGATGCTATTATAAGAAGCAAAGAATGAAACATACAAAGGAATGATAACAATGGCTAAAAATGTGAAAAGCACATACGATAACGAGAGTATTACCTCGCTAAAAGGTGCTGAACGTGTAAGAAAGAGACCGGCGGTTATTTTTGGCTCTGATGGTATCGAGGGCTGTCAACATTCATTTTTTGAAATTTTATCAAACTCGATAGACGAGTCACGAGAGGGCTATGGCAATGTGATATATATCACGTGCTTTGAAGATAACTCTTTAGAAATAGAGGATAAGGGCAGAGGTATCCCTGTTGACTATAACAACAACGAGGAAAGATACAACTGGGAGCTTGTTTTCTGTGAGATGTACGCAGGCGGAAAATATAAGAACGCAAGTGGAGAAAATTATGAGTTTTCGCTTGGTCTCAATGGTCTTGGACTTTGCTCTACACAGTATTCCTCAGAATATATGGATGTAGAAATCAAGCGTGATGGCTACAAATATTCTCTGCATTTTGAAAAAGGCGAAAATATAGGAGGCTTAAAAAGAGAGCCTTATACAAAGAAAGATACCGGTTCTAAAATAAAATGGCGACCTGATTTAGAGGTTTTTACTGATATCAATATCGACCATGATTATTTTAGAGATGTTATAAAAAAGCAAGCTATTGTAAATGCCGGTGTCAAGTTTATTCTTCGTTTTCAAAATGGCAGAAGCTTCGATGAGGAGGAATTCTTCTATGTTAATGGTATCACAGATTATGTGCAGGAGCTTGTAGGAGATAACGGACTCACATCAATCCAGAGCTGGAACGCCGAAAGAATGGTGCGAGATAGAGCCGATAAGCCTGAATACAAGACAAAATTTAGCATAGCTCTGTCTTTCTCAAATAAGATAAAGCTTTCAGAGTATTATCACAACTCCAGCTATCTGGAATATGGCGGTGCACCTGAAAAGGCTGTAAAAAATGCCTTTGTTTATCAGATTGATAATTTTCTAAAGAGCAATGGCAAATATAATAAGAACGAAAGCAAAATCAGCTTTGTAGATATTGAAGATTGTCTTGTGATAGTTATATCCGGTTTTTCCAGCGTAACATCATATGAAAACCAGACAAAAAAGGCTATCACGAATAAAGGCATACAAGATGCCATGACAGAATTTTTGCGTCATCAGCTAGAAATATATTTCATAGAAAACCCACTTGAAGCTGAAAAAATAGCCGGTCAGGTGCTTATAAACAAGAGGAGCCGTGAAGATGCCGAAAAAACAAGGCTTAATATGAAAAAGAAGCTCACAGGCACACTTGACATGACTACCCGTGTAAACAAGTTTGTTGATTGCAGAAGCAAGGATACCAGCATTAGAGAAGTATTTATCGTGGAGGGAGATTCTGCTTTGGGTGCCTGCAAGCAGGCGAGAGACCCTGATTTTCAGGCAGTTATTCCAATCAGAGGTAAAATCTTAAACTGCCTCAAGGCTGATTATGATAAGATTTTTAAGAGCGAGATTATTACCGATCTTCTCAAGGTGCTTGGATGCGGAGTTCAGGTCAAGTCTAAGGCAAACAAAGATTTGTCGAGCTTTGATATCAATTCGCTTCGTTGGAACAAGGTTATCATATGCACAGATGCCGATGTGGATGGATTCCAGATTAGAACACTGGTACTTACGATGCTTTATCGCCTTACTCCTGCTCTCATAGATGCGGGAAAGGTCTTTATAGCAGAATCACCACTTTATGAGATAACTACAAAAAATCAGGTTTATTTTGCTTACACCGAGGCAGAAAAGGAAAAATTTCTCTCGATTATCGGTGATGAAAAATATACTATTCAACGATCAAAAGGACTTGGCGAGAACGAGCCGGATATGATGAATTTTACCACTATGAACCCAGCCACACGACGACTTATAAAGGTTATGCCCGATGATGCCGAAAAGACATCTAGAATTTTTGATGTTTTGCTTGGTGACAACCTTGCAGGCAGAAAAGAATTTATAATAGAAAACGGCAGCAACTATCTTGATAATGTAGATGTAAGCTGATAGATAAACAATGATAATGAAAAGGAAGTAATAAAGGTGCCTCCAAAGAAAAAAATTATAAAAGTAAAAACCTCCTCACCAAAGCTAAAAGGTGTGATAGAGGGTGCCGGTGAGCTTGTAGAGCAAAAAATAGCAACAACAATAGAAGAAAACTATATGCCTTATGCTATGAGTGTAATACTCTCTCGAGCAATTCCGGAGATAGACGGTTTTAAACCATCTCACAGAAAATTGCTATATACCATGTACAAAATGGGATTGCTAAGCTCGGGCAGAACAAAATCTGCAAATATAGTTGGCCAGACCATGAAGCTAAATCCACATGGTGATGCAGCCATATATGAAACAATGGTGCGTTTATCACGAGGACATGAGGCTTTGTTGCACCCATATATAGATTCTAAGGGTAACTTTGGTAAGTCTTATAGTCGTGATATGGCTTTTGCAGCCTCCAGATACACCGAGGCGAAACTGGATGATATCAGCCGAGAGCTCTTTCGAGATATAGATAAGGATACAGTTGATTTTGTAGATAACTATGACAATACCATGTTGGAGCCTACACTGCTTCCGGCTACATTTCCATCTGTACTAGTAAATGCAAACACGGGTATCGCTGTAGGAATGGCAAGCTCCATATGCTCATTTAACCTCAAAGAAATATGCGATACCACTATAGCTATAATAAAAAATAAATCTCATGATGTAAGCTCCACCATGCCTGCGCCGGATTTTATTGGCGGTGGCAATATAGTATACGATAAAGCAATTTTTGATGAAATATATCGCACAGGTAGAGGTACATTTAAGGTGCGCTCTAGCTATTCTTATGACAAATCATCAAACTGCATAGATATACTTCAGATCCCACCAACCACCACCACCGAGGCTATCATAGAAAAGATAATAGACCTTGTGAAGCAAGGTAAGGTTAAAGAAGTAGCCGATGTGCGTGATGAAACAGGTTTAGATGGACTTAAAATCACTATTGACCTCAAGAGAGGTGTAGATCCGGATAAGCTTATGGCTAAGCTGTATCGTTCTACTTCACTTGAAGACAGTTTTGGATGTAATTTCAATGTGCTGATCAATGGTGCACCAAGGGTAATGGGTGTTTCTGAGCTTTTGCAAGAATGGATTACATTCAGATGCGGATGTATCAAGAGAAGAACAGCCTATGACCTGAAAAAGAAAAGCGATAAACTTCATTTGCTTACCGGCTTACAAAAAATACTTGTAGATATCGACAAAGCTATCAGAATAGTGAGAGAGACAGATGAGGAAGAGGAGGTTGTTCCAAATCTTATGATTGGATTTGGCATAGACAAAATCCAAGCCGAGTATGTCGCAGAAATCAAGCTTCGTCACCTCAACAGAGAATATATCCTCAACAGAACCAAAGAGATAGAACAGCTCAAAGATGAAATAGCCGAGCTTGAAGAAATATTGAAGAGCGAATCAAAGATAAAATCTATAATTGTTTCTGAACTCAAAGAAGTTTCTGCAAAGTTTGCAAAACCTCGTCGCAGTAAATTGATTTATAAGGACGAGATAGAAGAAGATACCACTGTGGATGATGTTCCTGATTATCCGGTAAATCTATTCTTCACTAAGGCTGGATATTTTAAGAAAATCACACCTCTTTCTCTCAGAATGAGCGGAGAGCAAAAGCTAAAAGAGGATGACGAAATAGTATTAACATACGAGGCATTTAATTCTACAGAATTGCTCTTTTTTAGCGATAAATGTCAGGTGTATAAGTCGCAAGCAAGCGACTTTTCCGACACAAAAGCAAGTGTTCTTGGTGACTATGTGCCTGCAAAGCTTGGCATGGATGAAGGCGAGGGTGCTGTTGCTATGATAGCCACAAAGGACTATAGTGGCTACGTGCTGTTTTTCTTTGAGAATGGCAAGGTCGCAAAGATACCGCTTAGCTCCTACATGACAAAAACACGCAGAAAAAAGCTCACCTCAGCCTACAACGATGCATCACCTTTGGTAGCAGTAATGCATATAACCGAGGAAAGTGAATTTATCATGACATCGTCATGTGGACGTCGATTGTTGTTCCATAGCTCCAGCATAAACGAAAAGCCAACACGATCTTCACAAGGAGTTGGTGTAATGAGATTTAAAAAAGGACATCACCTTGCCACTGTCAAAAAATATGAAGATGGCGAACTATCTAACCCAATGCGCTATCGCACAAAAACTCTGCCAACCCTTGGTGCTTTGCCTGCACCGGGCGAGCAAAACGACAAGCAGTTGGCATTTCAGGAGAAATAAATGAACGATAAATTTAAAAGAGCTTTATCGCTCTTTGCAACCTTTTTTAAGATAGGTCTTTTCACATTTGGCGGAGGATATGCTATGATTCCGCTGATAGAAAAAGAAATTGTTGATAAGAAAAAATGGATAACGGGCGATGATATACTAGAAATTTTTGCAATTTCTGAGTCTACTCCGGGACCAATTGCAATCAATTCAGCCACCTTTGTAGGATATAAAACAGCCGGATTTTTTGGTGCATTGTTCGCTACTTTAGGCGTTGTGCTTCCGTCATTCACGATAATATTTATATTGTCTTTCTTTATAGAGAAGTTTAAGCATCTCAAAGCTGTGGAATATGCCTTTAATGGTATTAGAGCCGGAGTTATAGCTTTAGTAATAAAAGCTCTTATTACCATGATAAAAAAATGCCCTAAAAATGCTATTTCATATATAATTGCATCACTTGCATTTCTGGTTACAGTTATTTTTGATTTAAATGTATTTATAGTTATTATTGCGTGTGCAGTGGTGGGTTTGACTTATCATTTGATAATTACTTCAAAAAAGCGAGGTAAGAAAAATGATATATCTTGAATTGTTTTTAACGTTTTTAAAAATCGGTGCATTTACATTTGGTGGCGGATATGCTATGCTTCCTCTAATTCAAGAGGAGGTTGTGGCTCACAAGTGGTTATCACTTGATGAAATGATAGATTTTATTGCCGTAAGTGAAAGCACACCGGGACCATTTGCAGTAAATATCTCCACCTATGTGGGTGCAGAGACAGCAGGATTTTTTGGCGCTGTGTGTGCCACTATGGGCATCGTGTTGCCATCATTTGTTATTATCCTAATTGTGGCTAAGTTTTTTATAGCTTTTCAACAGAATAGAGCTGTGAAGGGCATTATGGTAGGATTAAAGCCTGCTGTTATCGGTTTGATAGGCTCGGCGGTCGTGGGACTTATTTCTACTGTCTTTTTGTCAAATGGAATCAACATAGAGGTAATTTCAAGCCCTAGATTCTTATCATCACTTGTGATACTTTTGGGTATGATTATTCTCATTTTCAAAAAAGTTAGTCCGATTATAATTATTTTGATTTCTGCTGTTTTAGGTATTTTATCTGGATATATTTTTAATCTTTAATAATTATAATTCAATAAATTTTAAATAAATAAAACCATCCTTTCCGATAAATAATATATCTTGTGAAATATATTTTGGATAGGGTGGTTTATTTGTATTCTAATAAGATGAAATATATGTTTATAGCAGTTGCAGTAGTGAGCTTTTTATCACTATCTGTCAGCAGATATACCGATTATAACACTGCCAATGTGTCAATATACGAGCCGAAGTATTCCAGTTCAGATGAGATTACACTATCAAGTGGTACTGTGGAATACAGCAATCAAAACAAGGTGATCACACCGCAAAATCTGATTGTAAATAAGATATATGTAGAAGAGGGTCAAAGAATAAATGTGGGTGATAAAATATGCGAATGTAAAGGCATAGTTTATCCAGATAGTACTTATTCACAGAGTATCTCAAATGATATCACAAGTCAGCAAATATACACAGCATTGGCAAACGGTGACTATTCTGTTTTAGAAGGCGCATCTGAAGATAGCAGCAACTATATAGCAATGAATGACCAATCGCGACAAAGCAACGAAGAATTTATCATATATTCTGATTACGACGGTATCGTTACTAAATTAAGTGCAGATGAAGGAGAAATATATACCCAAAATTCTGTTATCGCATCAATTGCCGAAGATAACAGCTTGAAAATACGCCTTAATATAAACGAGGCACAGATATCAGATGTTAAGGTAGGGCAGAGTGTTATTGTCACAGGTGCAGGTTTTAAAGATAGGACATACAATGCAGTTGTAACGAACGTTGCTCCATATGCCGAAAAAGCAAACACTGCGATTGGCAAATCTGCAACAGTTATGGTGACAGTAGCCATACAGGATGCAGACGAATATATAAAGAGCGGTTATACAGCAAAATGCTGTATCATAACATCCACAGACGATAAAAGCATATTGATTCCATATGATTATATTTGCTGTGACGATGCAGGTGGAGAATATGTGTATGTGTATAAAAATGGATTTGCAAAAAAAGAATATATAAAAACCGGCAACGAATACCCTGATGGTGTCAAGGTTATATCAGGCGTCACGCTAAGCGATAAAATCATATCAAATCCTACAAGCATACATGGCAACGGCAGAGCAAAGATTACAACAGAGGTGAAAAAAACAAGATGATACGATCAGCCTTTACAAATCTTGTGCGTAAGCCCGGCAGGAGCTTCTTGACCCTATTGTCAGTTTCTATAGGTGTTTTTTCAATTTGCTTGATAAGTATGATAAGCTCATATGGACGAAGTGCCATAAATTCTGAGCTTAATAGTCTTGGTATGAATGGTCTACTAGTTGCCTCAGAAAATGAAATTAATCCCGATATTACACAAGAGGAAATAGATGCTGTTAGACAGATTCCCAGCATCAATCAGGCGGCAGGTCTAGTGGTAACTACGGCACAGGCATCGGCACTTGGGGAAGAAATAGAAATTTATCTCTGGGGAATAGGAACTGATGCAAAAAAGGTGGTTGATCTGAATTTAGAATACGGCAGGCATTTATCTGATTATGATATGTCTACCGGTGCTCAGGTCTGCATGGTGGATAGTGCCTTTGCTAAACAAGTTTATGGCAGAGAGAATGTGGTAGGTAAGACTATATCAGTGAATTGCAGTGGATATACAGTAAATTATGAGATAGTTGGTGTAGTGCAGACAGGCAGTGGACTTTTGTCTGGCATGATGGGAGAATATATTCCTGATTTTGTGTACACTGTGGATAAAAATGTACAGCAAGCACTCAAAACAACAGGATTTCATCGCATAGCAGTTATGTCTGATGAAAACAGCAATACGGACATGGTATGCAATAGGATACTAAAGAGATTGTCCTCTGTAACCGGAGATAATGAAGGATTTACAGTAACTAATCTGGCAAAGCAGAAGCAATCTCTGAGTAATATTATGGATATAGTGTCTATAGTACTTTATTGTGTGGGTATAATATCGCTTGTGGTGGCAAGCATAGGGATAATGACGGTTATGCTTGTTTCTGTGAGTGAGCGCACAGCAGAAATAGGAATCAAAAAATCTATAGGAGCTAGCAAATCAATTATAATAAAAGAGTTTTTATGCGAATCACTGGTTCTATCATTGATCGGATGCCTTATTGGAATAATTCTATGCTTATGTGTTGCTATTTTAGTTCGGCAAATGTTTGATTTGAACATGATGATATCGGGTAAGGAAATTTTGATTTCTATCGCAATATCAATGCTCACAGGAATAAGCTTTGGCGTGTATCCTGCTATTCGTGCATCTAATTTAAAACCGGTTGATGCCTTGAGAATGAATTAATACAATTGCTGTTTATATCTATTATATTTATATTAGCCTGTAAAATAAAGGCGAGGGGATAGGGACCTCCATAGCGTATTGTATATTTAATAAATCAAAAGCTGATAACTTCTGCGTTTTTGTCTGTGCAGAAGCTATCAGCTTTTTCGTTTAGAGTTTTTTATTATAATACGATAACTTGCTTTATTTTATTTCCGAGCCACCCCATTCGACTACAGTGAAGCCATTGCGCTCAGGTGCCGATAAGGTTTGCTCCGGAATTTTTACATATGAATCTGATTTTTGCCAAGCCATAAACACACGAATAAGTGTATCAGGCGTAGGATTCACTTCAAGTCGTGCTGAATCGGTATATCTATCCGTCTGGAATGAGATGACGTTATATGGGTTTTGCTCCATTATTGGAAGCCAATACACAATAAACTCATTTGCCTCCTTACGGTTTAATCCGAGTTTTTGCAAAGCATCTTCGAGAAATTTAGCGGTGTCTTCGCCTTTGATGCAAAAGCCTCTGGAGAAGTCATATTGTGCGTTTGTTTCGCCTTCCCAATATAGATAGTTATATGTTTGACCGTTATTATCTGTCAGTGTGCCATCAGAAGATGCTGTAACACTCCATCCATTTTTGTAGGAAGGATAAGTACAAGTCAATTTACCATCAATATCGAGCTTGACAGATACATCGGTTTCTTTTTTAGGATAGAGATATATGACCGGTTTATAACAAACAACAGGACCAGGCTGCAAATCACTTACATCGATAGTAAGCATATCTGCTTCCATACGGTTGTTTGTACTATCGTAATAGGTATTCTCACAAGTACAGGAAACTTGATCTCCAACACACCATTCTTCAGATAAGGTACCGTTAATTTTTATTTCATAAGGCATAGGAATAACAGTTCTTGCAAAAAAACAGTTAGAATATATCTTTGTTATTACTATGTTATCAAAAGAATCATCGCTGTGTTTTTCAGCAGTGTTCTTATCAAGCCATTCTTCAGTATACTCCATGTCACGAAGTTCATCAGATAAGCTCCAGCTTGTCGCATTTATTTGCGCAGGATAAGACTCCATAATTTCGCCTTTATAGATTACTCTTACTATACTTCCAACATGTGCATCGATTGGTTCTAAATCAGCGGTATTGATAGCAAATAAATCACTGCTCGATAGTTCGGTGCTTTCTGCAATAGGCTGAATAAGAGCTGAGATATTATTTATCTCTATAACAGTTGCAAGAAATGAATGTTCAACCTCATCTTCTTCATAATACCAAAGACTATCTAATGATTTAAAATTATTTGGAAAGAAGTAGACTTTTGTTTTATCATAAATTTTGCTATTGATATCGCCTAAACGATTCCAATCGACAATTTTATATGTAAGCGCTGAATATACTCTTGTTCCACCATCCTTATAAACACCCGTTGGTATAGGAGTAAAAAGAATTGCCACCAGAACAATAATGATAACTATCGGTATCCATTTTTTCTTTTTCATTGTGTAAATCTCCTTTCTCTGCTTAAATGTTCAAGATTACATTTCTAGTTTTAATTAGTTTTAGTACATATTTCGAGATAGGTTTTAGATTTAAAACTACTCTAAATAGCCGATAAAGTGTTTTATATTAATATTATAGCGATATCTTATTATAAAGTAAATGGCTTCTAAAAGTATTTCTTGAATATTTTATAAAATCACAATACAGACAAATTCTGCGTAAATATTAGAATTGATGTTTTACAGGAATGTGCTTTTCTGGAAAAATTTATTGAGTTCGTGGTATAAATAACGATACAATCTATAAAAAAGAATAGGGCTGTCGCATTAAGGTTAATATGCACAAATAAACGAGGTTGTTTTCAAAATTGGCTCCCTCTGACGAGGAAACTGTCGAGTGAAACGAGACTGAGGGAGAGAAAAAACTGCATTTTTGCAGGATTTTTACCTTTTCTCTCCCTCCGTCAAAACTTCGTTTTGCCACCTCCCTCATCAGAGGGAGGCTCAAATTGTGCAGATTGCCTATGGTGCAACAGCTCTTTTTCGTTTAATTCCACGATATTGATAAACAGAAAAATATTATTTGATTTCCTGTTCTATATCATCAAAAATGTCATCATTAAAGAATTCACGCAGAGAAATTTCTAATCCGTCACATAACTTCTTAATAGTAACTATACCGGGATTTTGGCTCTTTTCATTCAAAACACTATAAAGAGTTGACGGAGATATGCCTGATATGTTTGCTAAAGCATTTATTGCAATATTTTTCTGATTGCACAGCTTAACAATACGCTCTGCGACAGCATTTTTGGTATTCATAATTTCCACCTCTACGATATATCGTTGCTATAATTTTATAAAAAATACTCAATATATCGTGTGGGATATATCGCAAAATTAAAGTTTTTGTGTTACAATTACGATATATCGCATATAGGAGGTAAATTATGAAGGATAAAACTTGTTGTTTTTTTGGTCACAGAACGATAAATAAAACAGAAGGACTAAAATTACAGTTATGCAAGATTATCGAAAGACTAATTGTAGACGAAAAAGTTGATACATTTCTTTTTGGCAGTAAGAGTAGATTTAATGACCTTTGCCAGGAACTCGTGACACAAATAAAAGAAAAATATCCGCACATAAAACGAGTCTATGTGCGGGCAGAGTATCCATATATAAGTAATAACTATAAAAACTATCTTTTAGAAAGCTATGAGGACACCTATTATCCTGAGAGAATTATAGGCTCAGGTAGGGCGGTGTATGTTGAGCGTAACTATGAAATGATAAATAACAGCCACTATTGCATCGTCTACTATGATGAAACAAACGCACCAACCAAACACAAAAGCGGAACAAAAATTGCCCTTGATTATGCGATAAGAAAAGGGAAGAGGATAATAACTCTACCTTTTTGAAGAAAAACTGTTCCTAATTTTAAAATTGGGAACAATATATTTATTAAATTGCGTATAAAATCATTGATATCATTCCGAAATTGCGTTATAATATTTTTATACAAGCTAATTTAATTAGGAGGCAACTCTTATGAACTATATCAAGGTATCAAAAGCTGCTGAAAAATGGGGTATTTCCGCACGCCGTGTGCGTTTACTTTGTGCAAACGGTAAAATTGACGGAGTTATTCGTAAGGGCAATCTTTACATGATTCCCGAAAATGCTATGAAACCACTTGACGGTAGAACAAACAAGAACAACATTTTTCTTGATATTGATCGTAAACGTAAAAGACTTTCTGAAATGCGTCCTCTGACACAAGGCGAAGTTGAACGTCTGCGCGAAGAGTTTATGATAGAGTTTACCTACAACTCCAATGCTATCGAAGGCAATACATTGACGCTTAAAGAAACAGCACTGGCACTTGAGGGTATGACTATTGACCAAAAGCCTCTTAAAGATCATCTTGAAGCGGTGGGGCATCGAGATGCTTTTATGTATGTGCAAGATATAGCGACTAAGGAAATAGAAATATCCGAAACAGTAATTAAAAATATCCATTCTCTTGTGCTTATGAATCGACCTGAAGACAAGGGAGTTTATCGCCGTATTCCCGTTCGAATAATGGGTGCCTATACGGAACCTATACAACCGTATATGATTGAACCCAAAATGAATGAGTTGCTAAGTAATAATAAAGAACGTGAAAACAATATGCATATTATCGAGCGCATTGCACGTTTCCACCTCGAATTTGAGGGTATTCATCCGTTTATTGACGGTAACGGTAGAACAGGTCGTTTGATATTGAATTTAGATTTGATAAGGAACGCCTATCCGCCTATAAATATAAAGTTTACTGACAGAAAAAAGTATTATGATGCGTTTGATGCGTTTTACCGTGACGGTAATGCTGATAAAATGATAAACCTAATTGGTGGATATGTAAGTAAGAGATTTGATGAGTATTTTGAGGTGTTAGGAAAGGATATATAGTTATGAAGGATACAGAACGTCGTACAGCGGCGAAAGCCTTTGCTGAATATTGGAAAGATAGGGGATATGAAAAAGGCGAGAGCCAACCGTTTTGGCTTTCACTACTTCGTGATGTATTGGGTGTAGAATCACCCGAAAAATTCATTACCTTTGAAGAACAAGTCCGACTTGACCACACAAGCTTTATTGATGGTTTTATTCCGTCAACCCATGTGCTAATTGAGCAAAAAGGCCGTAATAAAGATCTTCGCAAACCAATAAAGCAATCTGACGGTACACTGCTTACACCGTTTCAACAAGCACAGCGGTATTCTGCTGTGTTGCCGTATTCACAACGTCCACGTTGGATTATCACTTGTAACTTTGTGGAGTTGCTTGTTTATGACATGGAAAAGCCAAACGGAGAGCCGGAACAGATACTCATAAAGGATCTTGAAAAAGAATACTACCGACTAATGTTTCTCGTAGATACAGGCGATGAAAATATCCGTCGAGAGATGGAAGTGTCTATTCAGGCAGGTAATCTTGTTGGCATACTATATGACGAAATTTTAAAGCAATACCACGATCCCGAAAATCAGGAAACTCTAAAAAGTCTTAATAAACTTATTGTAAGGTTGGTTTTCTGCCTATATGCAGAGGATGCAGGCATTTTTGGCGGTCACTCAAAATTTCATAATTATATTAAGTCTTTTTCGGCACGTGATATGCGAAAGGCTTTAATCGAGCTGTTTAAAATTCTTGACACTAAGCCTGATGATCGTGACCCTTATGAGGATGAACAGCTTAGCAGTTTTCCGTATGTAAACGGTGGTCTGTTTGCTGATGAATACATCGAAATTCCACAGATGAATGATGCCATACGAGAATTACTATTGCATGATGCTAGTGAGAATTTTGATTGGAGCAATATTAGTCCTACTATTTTTGGTGCGGTATTTGAAAGCACACTAAACCCTGAAACTCGTCGCAGTGGCGGTATGCATTATACCTCTATTGAGAATATACATAAAGTGATTGATCCTCTGTTTTTGGATGAATTGCGAGAAGAATTAGAAGAAATCAAATCTATAAAAGTTACTAAGACAAAAGAGGCTAAACTAAATGAATTTCGCAAAAAGCTTGGCAGTCTTACATTTTTTGATCCTGCTTGTGGATCAGGCAACTTCTTAACCGAAACATATATTTCCTTGCGTCGTTTAGAAAACGAAGCTCTAGAAGAAATTACACAAGGTCAAATGCTTTTTGATTTCGGTGACGTTATCCATGTGAATATAAGCCAGTTTTACGGTATAGAAATCAACGATTTTGCCGTAACCGTAGCCAAAACTGCACTATGGATTGCCGAAAGCCAAATGATGAAAGAAACTGAGGATATAATTCATAAGGACCTTGAATTTCTACCGCTTAAGACAAATGCACACATAGTTGAAGGCAATGCTTTGAGAATAGATTGGGAAACGGTTGTGCCAAAGGATAAGCTCAATTATATAATGGGTAATCCACCGTTTGTGGGGATGAAGGAGCAAACAACAGACAACAAGAAGGATATGCAGTTGGTTGTGCCTCTAAAAAAATTCAAACAGTTAGATTATGTGGCATGTTGGTACTTTAAAGCATCTGATTTTATTGAGGGAACATTTATAGAAGTTGCGTTTGTATCTAGTAACTCTATTGTACAAGGAGAACAAGCATTAACTATTTGGAAATATTTATTTGAAAATCAAAAAATCATAATAAACTTTGCTTATAATACATTTAAATGGTCGAGTGAATCAAAAAACAGTGCAGCGGTTCATTGTGTAATTATAGGTTTTTCAAAAATTCCACATAGCGAAAAACATTTGTATAACGATACAAAAGTTCTAAAATGCTTTAATATAAATCAGTATTTAGCCCCATCAGATAATATCTTTATAGAAAAATCAGGTAAACCAATCTGCGATGTGCAAATAATGACTAAGGGAGCACAATTAATTGATGGCGGTAATTTTGTGGTTGGTGGTAAAGCTGAATATGAAAATGTAATTAGTAAAGAACCAAATATATCTAAATATATTAGAAGATATTTTAATGCGAAAGACTTGTTAAACAATGGTGAAGATAAATATGTTTTGTATCTGGAAGATTGTTCACCACATGAAATAAAAAATAGCTCTTTTATTAATAGTAGGGTGCGTGCTGTTTACGATTTTCGAGCAAATAATGAGAGTCCATCTACAAATGTATTAAAAGATACGCCATCACGATATTTTCAATCACAAGTTCCACATGGAAAAAGTGTTGTTGTGCCTGTGGTTTCTTCTGTAAATCGCAGATATATACCTATATGTTTTATGCCTGAGGGTATGGTATATACTAACGCCTTGTTTTTTATCGATGATGCTACAACTTATACATTTGGAATTTTAACCTCAAATGTGCATATGGCATGGATGCGTACAGTTTGTGGTAGACTAAAAAGTGATTATAGATATTCAAACACAATGGTATACAACACATTCCCATGGCCAACACCTACCGCCGAACAAAAAGCTAATATTGAAAAGACAGCCCAAGCGATACTTGATGCAAGAGCGAAATATCCCGATTGCTCACTTGCTGATTTATATGATGAGGTTGCTATGCCTCCTGAGCTTCGCAAGGCGCACCAAGCAAATGATAAAGCAGTTATGCAGGCATATGGCTTTTGGGGTAAGCTTAATACGGAATCGGAATGTGTGGCAGAACTTATGAGGATGTATCAGGAATTGACTAAATAATTTATAAATTGATAAAAAGTAACGATATTTTGTTTAGAACAATTATCGTTACTTTTTTATTACAGAACACAAGATGTTGTACTTTAAGTAAAAAAAATAAGCATATTTAGTGTTTTTCTTTCTAAAAAGACTTGCAATATAGAACAAAAAATGGTATACTGACAAGTGGAAGTTATTTCCAGATAGTAATAACATTAAATCTACAGAGCAAGGGGAAACTTCAAATGGTGCGTCTGCGCCTATTTAGTTTAAAAATAAAAGGATAGCTCTGCAAAGCTACCCTTTTAGATAGGGAATACATGACGGCTGAACCCGTAACATATCACACCACACATATGGTATATTAACACAATAATAACTTTAATGTCAATATCTAGGGTGAAAATTGTGCGCCGTCAGGAAGGGAGAATATTCTTATGGCAAAGACAAAATCAAGTGTAAGGGGTAAACAGAACAAGAAAATCGTTGTTGTTAAACCTTACACAAAGGCTAACGGAACAAAAGTAGGCGAACATCGTCGATCTACACCAAATTAATTTTGGTTGCACAATTTTTACTGAAAGGAGATGACTTTATGTATAAAACAGGTCAAAAGCCTGGCAAGGGTACATATATATGTATTTATGATGGTTAGATTGTCGTTTTAGATGATCGTACGGACACATTACCACCTTGTCCAAGGTGCTCTAATGTTTACTATTTCCGTATAGGCTAATCTTGACCCCTCGTCAGTATTGATGGGGGGTAAGCGTTTGATATTAAAGTCAATGTTGTAAAATTTATAAAAATGCATAGATATTTAATGTCATTTAAATTTTATATCTTTTCTTTCAGATAATTTTTTAAAACATATTTGAAAATACGCAGGTGATATTATGCCCCTTAAAATTGTACGAAACGATATAACAAAAATGAATGTAGATGCCATTGTCAACGCTGCCAATTCCACTTTGCTTGGCGGTGGAGGAGTTGATGGCTCTATTCATCGTGCCGCCGGAAAAGGTTTGCTTGAAGAAGGTAAAACCCTTGGTGGTTGCAAAACAGGCGATGCTAAAATAACAGGTGCATACAATTTGCCATACAAATATGTTATCCACACAGTTGGGCCTCGTTGGTTTGGCAATAAGGAGAAGAAAGAAGTATTGCTAAAGTCTTGTTATAAGGCTTCTCTACAGCTTGCAAAAGAGCGAAATTTAGAAACTATTGCTTTTCCATTAATATCATCAGGTGCATATGGTTATCCTAAGGATAAGGCTCTTAAGGTTGCTATTGATGCTATAAGCGAATTTTTGTTTGAGTACGAGATGACCGTTTATATCGTGATATTAGATAAAAAAGCGTATAAAATCAGCGGTAAGCTTTTCTCTGATATTACCGAATATATAGATGATAATTATGTGAATGAGCATACATATCTCCGCAGTGCAAGAATGCCTATGATGGCATCTACGGCTCCATGTCCGGCAGAAGATGTTTGTGAATGCAGAATGCCGTTTGCAGAAGATGACCTCGACTTAATGATTAAGCAGATTGATGAGAGCTTTTCTCAAATGCTTCTTCGCAAGATTGACGAAAAAGGCATGACCGATGCAGAGTGCTATAAAAAGGCGAATATCGACCGCAAACTGTTTTCCAAAATCCGTAGTGATATTCATTATAAGCCAAGCAAACTAACCGCAATAGCCTTTGCAATTTCGCTTGAGCTTTCTCTTGATGAAACTGAAGATATGCTTAAAAAAGCTGGATTTGCGTTGTCACACAGCAATAAGTTTGATATAATAATTGAGTATTTTATCAGAAAAGGTAACTACAATATTTTTGAAATCAACGAGGCATTATTTGCCTTTGATCAAAGTTTACTTGGAGCGTAAAGCCTGAGGTAAATAAAAATACATTAAAAGGAGCTTTGTTATGAAATATGATTTTACTTACTATAACCCTACCAGGATACATTTCGGAAAAGAGGCAATGAGCAAGCTAGCTGATGAGCTTCAAAATTTTGGTGATAATATTTTACTACTGTATGGTAAAAATTCTATTAAAAAAATTGGTCTTTATGACAGCGTGACAGCTATTTTAAAAGAGTGTGGTAAAAATGTTACGGAGCTATCGGGTATCAAACCTAATCCTGCCTATTCGCAGGTGCTGGAAGGTGCAAAGCTTTGCCGTGAAAATAGAATTGATTTAATTTTAGCAGTCGGTGGCGGAAGTGTTATTGATTGTGCAAAAGCCATTTCTGTTTCTGCATACGCAAAGGGAGATCCTTGGCAGAGATATTGGATCGATTTTGAAAGCGTTGATAATGACGTTATACCTGTTGGAACAATTCTCACCATGACAGGCACAGCAAGCGAAATGAACGGAGGCTCAGTTATAACAAATGAGGAACTCACTATAAAAACAGGCAGAGTTTTTCCTCCTTCTGTATATCCTAAATTTTCTATTCTTAATCCCGAATTAACATATACAGTACCTAAGATTCAAATGGTAAGCGGTATATTTGATATAATGTCGCATCTTATGGAACAGTATTTTTCGGGCGATGATGATAATACTACAGATTATGTGATAGAAGGTGTTATGCATTCGCTTATAAATAGTGCACGTAAAGCTGTTTCAGATCCATATGATTATGAAGCACGCAGTAATATTATGTGGTGTGCGACGATTGGGCTTAATAGAATTACCGGTCTTTCTAAAACACAAGATTGGGAAGTTCATAATATTGAACATCAACTCGGTGCATATACTGATTGTCCTCATGGGCTTGGTCTTTCTGTTATTTCAATGCCCTACTATCGTTATATTTATAAATACGGAATTGATAAATTTGTTCGTTATGCAATAAATGTATGGGGTGTTAATCCTGAAGATAAAACTAAGGACGAAATTGCCCTTGAAGGAATAGATCGTTTGCAGGAGTTTTCGAAGGAAATAGGAATCCCGCAAACATTGCGTGAGCTTGGATGTACAGAGAATATGCTCCGTAAAATTGCTGATACGTCTATACTTGGTGGCGGATATAAACAACTTGATCACGATGAAATATATAATATTTTGAAAGAGTGTTATTGATATGATTAAATTTATTTGTTACCCAAAATGTACAACCTGTGCAAAGGCTAAAAAGTGGCTGGAAGATAATAAAATCGAGTTTGAGCTTAGAGATATTAAACTTGATAAACCAACACTTGAAGAATTAACCGATTGGAACAAGAGAAGCGAATTACCACTTAAAAAGTTCTTTAACACAAGCGGTTTGCTCTATAGATCATTAGACCTTAAAAACAAACTACGTGATATGAGCGAAGATGAAATGCTAAATCTTTTATCAACCGACGGTATGCTTGTAAAAAGACCGATACTTGTCGGTGACGATTTCGTGCTTGTTGGTTTTAAAGAAGATGTGTGGTCAGAAAAATTAAATAAATAATATGTCGCCTGCAAAGCGACCTAACCTCTCTTTTAAAGATGTAGAATATAGACATCAAATTAAAGGAGAGGTTTTTACTATGAAAAAAACAAACAAAAACAATATTACAGAACTCGTATTTATCCTTGACAGAAGCGGATCTATGGCTGGCCTTGAAAGCGACACCATCGGAGGCTTTAACGCAATGATTGAAAAGCAGAAGAAGCAAGACGGGGAGTGTTTCGTGTCTACTGTGCTTTTTGATGACAGAAGTGAGGTTTTACACGACCGCATAAAGCTCAATGATGTTTCAAAAATGACGGATAACGATTATACCGTTCGTGGTTGCACTGCTCTTATCGATGCCCTCGGCAGTGCAATTCATCACATTCGTAACATCCATAAGTATGCCCGCCCTGAGGATGTGCCGGAGAATACAATGTTTGTTATCACAACAGACGGTCAAGAAAACGCAAGTCACCGTTATAGCAGTAAAGATGTTAAAAAAATGATTGAGAAACAAAAGGAAAAACACGGCTGGGAGTTTTTGTTCATTGGTGCAAATATTGATGCAGTTGAAACAGCGGCACGTTATGGAATAGATAAAGATAGAGCTGTAAACTACAATGCAGACAGTCAAGGTACTCGCATTTTGTATGATTCTGTTGCCGATGCGGTGTGTAGTGTTCGTGCTTGTAGTCCGTTACGAGCTGATTGGAGCGAAGAGATAAACGCAGACTTTGAGAGTCGTGGTAAAAAATAGAATAAGGTAAAACCATAAAGTCACTACATGACATCTTTTCAGAAAATTGTGCAGAGACTTTATTTTAAATGGCAGTAGAAAATCATTGTAAGGTAATTAGTGTTATAACAGAAGATGATAAAAAGAAATGCTGGGATAGATAATTCAATCTTACCTGTATGTTTTATTATAGTTTAAATATAAATGTATGAATTTTTAACACGTATTTGTAATTAATTCTCGTATATTTACGATGAACAATAGATTTGATTTATAGATGGTTCTTTGTTGATCTAGTTATAATACAAAAACATTGATCGGGCAACCCTCTTTGGGCTGCCCGATCCTTTTTTAGGATATCTTAAAAGATATCACGTGTTTAATTCTTTTTTACTATCTCGTTATTCTAAAATAAACTTATTTCTTATTTCAAGCTCTGCTCGTAGGATTCGATCATCTTTTTCATGATGTGTCCTGTACGACCTCTGAGTTTTTCAAGGTAAGCTATAGTGTCTTTACCTGTAAAAATCCTGATTTGTAGCTGTATTTTCTCGTCATTATCTACAGTTACAAAAATCTTATCAATATACTTATTAACAAAGCTTTTTGTTATAATGCCGTCCTTTGCGTCACTTTCAGCGTCGTGAAGGACTTTTCTTATCTCAGCTATTCTGTCAGAAAATTCTTTCTTTGAGTTTTGCCTGTCCTCAAGCTCTTGCAAATACCGCTGTGCATCAAGAAGATCTTTTTCCGCTTCGGAGTTCATCATAACAAAATCGTTGTCACTTATTTTACCTGTTATATTGTATTCCAATAGCTTTGACTTTTTCTTTACGCACATATCGATTTTTGCTTTTGTGCTTTCAATTTCTTTTGCTACAGAATTTACTTCTTCAAGGGAAGAAAACATTTGAATATATTCTTCGATTATGCGTTCGCAATCATCAGAGGTGCTTTTGAATACATCTAAAAGAACGGGCTTTATTTCTTCCTCGTACAGCGAAACTGACGGGCAACTATCTGCACCGTTTTTTATCTTGCCGCTGCATACCCAACGGCTGTTGATGTTGCCGTGTCTATCCTTGCTGTCTTTTCTGTAATAAGCACAGCCACAATGTGTGCAGTAAAGCTTACCGGTAAGCAGATTATTGTGGTTTGATTTGTTTTGTCTGTCACGGACATCATGACTTCTGCGCTCTAAAATCGTGTTAGCTTTATCCCACAATTCTTCACTTACAATGGCTGGTACAATATCGCCTGTTTCATCCTTAAACATAACCCATTCTTCGGGAGGAAGAAACTTTTGCTTTTTGGTAAACATATCAATTACCTTTACCTTATTACCAACGTAGTAGCCCTTGTATTTTGGATTCTTAATTGTGTTTGACATCGTAGAATGGCTTATTCTGTTTCCGTTGTGATTGCGGTAGCCTTTTGCCCAGAAGAGATCTTCAATTTGTTTCATGCTGTATTCATAACTTGCGTATAGCTCAAAAAGTTCCCGAACCATAACTGCTTCATCCTCGTCGATGACAAGCCTTTTGTTTTCCTTCTTGTACCCGAATATACGGCTGTTGCCAAGAACGACGTTATTCTTAATCGCCTGCTGATGACCAAATTTAACACGGCTTGAAAGTTTTCTGAGTTCATCCTGAGCGATACCTGACATAATGGTAAGGCGTAATTCGCTGTCTTCATCAAGCGTGTTAAGATTATCATTCTGGAAGAACACTCCGACACCCATAGATAACAAATCTCTCGTGTACTGAATACTGTCAACAGTGTTTCTCGCAAAACGGGAGATTTCTTTTGTGATAATTAAATCGAAGTCACCATGCTTTGCATCGTCTATCATTCGGTGAAAGCTTTCACGCTTTGCTGTGCTTATACCTGTGATACCTTCGTCGATATATCCGTCAACAAAGGTCCAACTTTTATTTGACTTAATGAAATTGCGGTAGTAGTCTATTTGGTTTGAAAGGGAATTGAGCTGTTCATCCTTCTCACTTGAAACACGTGCATAAAATGTTACTCGCATCGGAATATCATAAATAGATTTTGTTCGCATTTGCTTCCGCACTTCGAATATATCCATATCATCACCTCTGAAAAAGTGGTTATTGCATCATCACTATACGATGATAGTATACCACACGGAAGTCAATAATGCAAGAATGGCGTTAAAATCATCACGTCAATCTAATTTTGTAATAAATTTGTAATTTCAAAAAGTCGCCCAACATGGTATAACATAAGTGGGTGATAAATATGAAAAGCTTTGAGCTATTACAAGAACAAATGGTAACATTGGAAAAAGAAACCGAGCACA
>JAQXOB010000033.1 GCA_029098305.1 Clostridia bacterium | reverse complement strand
GCCAGATCAATCAAGGTCACGCCACCAATGGTGGTGGCTAAATACAGCAAAAATTCAGTTTTTTGTCTCCGGCTCAAAAAACAAAATTGGAACATCATATTTTTTTGAGAAAAGTGTCACCTATCATTGACGACTTTACACATAATTATTCTGACACTCTGTAAGGTTATTGATTTTTAAAAGTCTTTATGGTATCATTTTTTTGCAGGAGGTGATTAGAGATGATAAATATTGCCATAGTTGATGATGACAAATCTTTTTGCGGCATTATTACAAAAAAGATTATTAATGCTTGTGAACAGCTTGATATTGAGTGCAACACAGAAAGCTTTTACAATGATGATATTATAAAGCGCTGCATGGAAATGGATTTGATTTTTCTTGACATAGGAATGGGAAACATCTCCGGAATTGATGTAGCAAAAGACATTATTCGTAAAACCAAAGCCACTAAGCTCCCTCTTATTATATTTTTGACAAGTATGGATCATCTTGTTTTTTCAGCGTTAAAAGTAATCCCTTTTTCGTATATAAGGAAAGTCGATTTAGAATCATCTCTTTTGCCTAATATTAAAGAAGCTGTTGAAGCGATCAATCTATATAGAAAAGAAAGAGAAAAATATACGATAAGATGCGGCAGAACAGCGTACACAGTATTTCTTGACGATATTTATTACATAGATAATTATAAAAACTATGTATATTTTCATACTGTACAAGGAGATTTTAAGGAACGTACATTGCTATCGCAAATAGATCAGAAATTATGTGACAAAGGATTTTACAGAATTAATTCCGGCTGTCTTGTAAACAGAGTACATATATTCTCATCTGCTAAAAAGGAAATAATTCTTGACAACGGTGTGTCTTTAAACATAAGCGACGGATTTAAAGATGTTACGGAAAAAATATTGAAAGATATGGTAAACGACTATGATTGATTTTATAATTGAATTAGGAGTAAATGCGATTCAAGCCACTTTTTATATCGGATTTCTCTATTTGTTTTTTGATAAAAAATACGATGGCGTAAAGAACATACTGTCCTTAGTGGGTGCTATTATTGTATTTTTTACGGCACTATATTTCATCACATTTCACATAGAAAACGATTACATAAAAGATGTAATACAATTAACGATACTCGTTTTATATGTACTGCTGTTTTTGAAAGGTAACAGATATCTAAAAATACTAATGGCTGTAGTGGATTTGCTTATTAATGCCGTTATTTCTTTAGGGTTCTCATATATTGTAACTGTTGTTACGAATGTTGATATGTATTACCTCATCAACTATTCCTCCGGATACAGATATTTTTGTATTCTCATTATTAATCTGCTCAACATCGGCGCTTTGTGGGTTATTCTTGCGTTATTTAAACAAAAGGAAGGACCTAAAAACAGATTTGATTTTATTGCCTCGCTGTGTATACCGATTCTTTCAATTGTAATAGTATGTTCAATGTTCCTTATGCTTACAAAGACAAATCCGTCAGAGGAAATATATATTTATTATTTAATAGTAGTTATGGCACTGTTGGGAATAACAGTATTTACTGTATATATGATAAAATATTTAGGAAAACAGGGCGAAATTGAGAAGCAATTGGAGCTTAGTCAGCAACGCGAAGCACTTTATAAAGAAGGAGCATTGAGAGAAAACGCTCAAATAGAAGCTTTAGGGAAGGCTAAGCACGATATAAGCAATAAGCTTAGGTGTATTCACGAGTTTCAAAGCAAGCATAATTATGACGAAGCATCAAAACTGTGTAAAGAAACTATGGATGAAATTGCTTCAATATACACCCCGCTTGAAACAGATAACAGCATATTGAACGCCATCGTCAATGTTAAACTTGAAAAGGCAAACTCCGCCGGAATAACTTGTGATCTGAGAATTAAATCCGATTTGAAGGATTATTACGACAATTATGATATAATTTCAATTGTTGGAAATTTATGCGATAATGCTATCGAGTATTTATCAGATAACCCGGATGTAACACCGAGAACTATTGAGCTTAACACAAAAGAGCACATGGCTTATTACATTATCACTTGCAGTAATCCTATCAAAGAATCCGTTCTTGAGAACAATCCGGAGCTTAAAACAACTAAGGAGGATACCGCGTTCCACGGAAAAGGAGTAGGAATAATTAACAGCATCGCAGAAAAATACGGCGGCAGAGCTGTTTTTCAAGAAAGGGATGGTTGGTTTTTGGCAAGTGCTTTTTTACTGAGGAACATAACTCCGGAGGAGTGTATGGCTCAAAAATGATTTGTGTTTTTAGAGATAGATTGAAATACAGATAGAATATGGCACAATTTTAAAAACGGCGTTAACCCTAAAAAGGTTAGCACCGTTTTTTAATTCAAAAGAGTTTTATAAACGCTTTTTTAAATCTGCATATGCAGCGTATAAATTATCCCTCGTCTTGGATAGGCGAGGGATAATATCTTGTAGATTGATTTTAATGTTTAGTTTTTTTAATAAGAAACCTGAAAATTACAACCTAACCTTAAGCTGACCCCAATTTGTATCGTCGTGCATTTCTATGTTCTCATCAATCGCCTTAAAGTGCTGTTTGCCGCAGTGAATTTTAAGATTCTCCTTGCCTTTTCTGTCAAACGGGTTTCTGCTGCCCTTTGTTTCAACGATGAAATATAGCTTTTCATCGCCGTTCTTTGTCATATAGACCGCCCAATCGGGGTTATATGTACCTATCGGCGTATCAATCTTAAACTTGCTCGGTATCTTAAAGAACATTTTAACATCAGGGTCGTTGTCAAGCGCAACGGCGAACGGGCGTTCTATAGTGGAGCTGTCGTACACGATGTAATTATAAACGCTGTGTTCTACCTTGACGGCGTTTTTATCGAGGTTTGCTATGATTTCTTCTTTTTCAAATATTTCCTGAGCAAAGTATTCCTCGCCTTCAAGTTTTATGTACCTAATTCCGTCAATCGCAAGCGCATGGCGGTTATCGCGTATAATTTGTATTGCCTGTTCTGTAAATGTTTGCGGATCATTAAGAAAATCCTGTGCTCTGCCGCTTTCCATAATAATTCTGTATATAGTAGTCGGTGTGAGCAACGATTCGTCGCTTATTGTTATGATTATATTTGGAAGTTTTGAGTATGTGTCATATATATCTGTTGTTCGCATATCACGCTCGGTGTGCGTTATGCCCGAATTCTCTATATTTAGATCCGCTGTCTGAGATACAATTCTTGCCTTATGGATAGGCGGCAATTCTTTTAAAGCTTTTACGCAGTTTTCAACGAGCTTTTCGGTGTCAATTTTTACTCTGTAAGTGGTTTTTTGCTTTATTTTATCCCACAATTCCCTGAATTCGGGAGAAAGCATAACCTGTTTATTGAGTTTTACACTGACTTCTTTCGCGGCGTTCATAACCGGCGGACGCTTATCTACATTTATAACCATTGATTCAATTATATTTTCGATTGCCTCATATTTTTCGGGAATATCCAAAGTTCCGTTCTTTATGGCTTCTTTCATAGTATCTTTGATTTTTCCAGTACTTGTTATATAATCAGCCTTTTCAAAATGCTTGAAAAGCTCCGTTGTTTCTTCGTAAGTCATTTTCTTTTCTATTGTTACAACGGCTGTTTTCGGGTGTTCAGGCTCTGCAATCGGTTGTGGTGTTTCGTTGATTGGTTCTTCTGTTTGTAGAGGTTCTGTCTGCGTATAGGTTTGCTCACGCGTGGAAATTTGAGTGTCGAGATTGGAGTTTTCGTCAAGGGCAAAGCTTTCATTTGATGTGTAGGTAGGAGGTATTTCTGCTGGAATTGTTGCTTTGCAGCTTTCTTCCGCCTTTTCAATAGCCTTTTTCGTTTCTTCTTCGGTAAGGTTCAGTTCAACTGCTTTCGGTATGCTCCATTCTTTTTTATCTTCTTCCCAAACGACCTCAACCTTATGAGGTACAAGCATATTCGTAAACATACTGTACCGCAAAACGCCGAATTTCATGCCGGTATCGGTTTCAATCTCATGCTGTAATGTGTCCGCAAACTCTGCAAAGCTTTCATTCGCCATAACATGGAGAATATTAATATTTTTATCCTCTACACGCTCGCCGTTTTGGTTTACGCAAAGACGCAAGCCTCTGCCTATCTTCTGCCTGCAAGTAAATGTTGATTTCTGATCTATAAGAGTACAAACTTGGAATACATTAGGGTTGTCCCAGCCCTCTTTCAAGGCTGAGTGGGAAAATATAAATCTAAGCGGACAATCAAAGCTTAAAAGCCACTCTTTATCACGCATAATCGTGTTATATGTATCGTCATCAGCTTGGGTATCGCCCTTTGTGTCTTTGAGTCTGCCTTTTTTGTCCTGAGAAAAATAGCCGTTGTGCGCTTTTGCTACATCAGACGAAAATCTATTCTTGATAGATTCATACTTCGGCTTTGCTAAGAGTTCCGTGTATGCCTCCTCAAACATTTTGGCGTAAATACCCGGTGTGCCGTCCTCGTGGCGGTACTTTTCAACCTTGTCTATAAAGAAAAGGGACAGCACCTTTATACCCATTTTGGCATATAAAAGTTCTTTGTTAAGGTGTGCTTCAATCGTGCGTTTTATCTGTGCTTTTTTGATGATGTTTTCGTCTATATCGCCAATGGATTTACCAAGCGCAACCTCTTTTGTGTTGCTAAATTCAATATGTTCTCTTTCGGGTGTGCAGTCGATTCCGGCAATCTGATAGCCTTCGTAAATATCGCGTTTACCGGAAGTAAGAAAAAGATCTTCGCCGTGCTTAACAGTTACTTTTTCCCTCTTTACGGCGTCACCCTTTTTAACATCAATTTCAATTCTTGCGCGAAAGCCGTTATCATTCGACACAGACAGGAGTTTTATGTAAGCCTCATTAAAGCCTCCCGACACCTGATTCGATGACACGGAAATCTGCTTTACAAGCCCCATTTGATAAGCGTCAACGGGTGTTAATCTGTACAAAACATTGATTTTTTCCTTATGCGTGGCTGAATAACGAAGTACGCACATGGGATTCAATGAGGCGATTGCTTCCTTTGATTTTGGCGTGTTATCTACGCTTTGCGGCTCGTCAATTATTACAATGGGATTTGTTTCCTGAATAAAGCTTATCGCTGTTTCGCCGCCCAAAGCGTCCCTGTCGCGGTTTATGATATTTTCGCTCTTTTTAAACGCGTCAATATTTATAATCATTATTTGAATATCGGCGCTTGTGGCAAACTCTCTTATATCGTTGAGCTTAGCGGAGTTGTACACAAATTGATTGTACGGTACATTGTCATACTCCATACCAAAATGCTCTTTTGTAACCTCAAAAGATTTATTAACGCCCTCACGGATAGCGACTGACGGCACAACAATGATAAACTTTTTAAATCCGTATTTACGGTTAAGCTCAAATATGGTTTTGGTGTAAACATAGGTTTTGCCTGTACCTGTTTCCATTTCTATGCAAAAATGCGGTGCTTTGTCGAGTGCGGTGTTATCCTCAAACAGCTCTGAAAGAGGAAGATTATTGCGCTTTTGCACTTCGTGCATATTTTTTTCTATTGTTTCGTTATCTATTCGCACAACATTTGCAACGCTTGTGCCGTATATAAAATCTGATATTCTGTCTGATTCAACAGAGAATGTATCGGTTAATTTTTCCTGTCCCGAAAACAAATCAACAACAGCGTTTACGGCATCGGTTTGGAAATCCTGATTTTTAAATTTTAACTTCAATTCTTTCCACCCCTTTTAAAGTAGCTTTAGCTTGATCTTGTTATCATTCAAGATGTAATAAGCGTTTGCCATAGCTGTATCGTCTTTAAATGATTCGCGGGATATGATAACCATTCCCGGCGCATACTCAACCATTTCCTCAACATCTTCGGGCTGCACATCTTCATCAAGGCAAACAAGCAGCATACAGTTTTCACCGATAGAATATGCTTTTTTGTTGTTAAGCCTGATTTCAGTTACAGGATATACAAGCGGTACACCCATTTTCAGCATGACTTCGTATATCATATCTAAATCCGTTCTGTCGGGTTTTACACGGTGTATCATTTCATTCATACGACTTGCGAGTTCTTCAAAGTCATCATCAAGAATAGGCTCTCCGTTCCAAGCCTTTAAGTTAGAGCTGTCAAGCTTGAAAACTTTAAATCCTACATCAAGCGGTTGTCTGTCCATATCATCTACGCTTAATTGGCTGTCGCTCTGTAAAAGTTGTGCGCCGGCGCGGCGAATACGCTCCTTGCCGATTTCGCAGATGTTTTTGTAACCGGCTTTGTAGGCTTCGGATTTTTCATCGCATAATTCGGGGAGCTGAACGAGTATAAATTTACGGTTGCCTCCGTCCTCTTTATTTAACTGCATAACAGCGTGGGCTGTGGTGGCAGAGCCGGAGAAAAAGTCGAGGATTATTGCATCTTTATCGTTGTAGGTAGCTATATTCAGAAAATATTTTATAAATGAAACCGGCTTTGGAAATCCAAACACTTTATTTTCAAAAATGCCTGTTATATCTTTTGTTCCATCCTGTGTCATTCCAATATCTTCCGGAAGTTTTGTGCTTGCCGGTATTAAGCCAAATCTGTCACCGGCCTTTTTCATATCATCGTCTTTAAAATATCTAAATGCAGGTTTTGTTATACTCAAAAAATCATAATCATCTGGAAAAACAATCTTTCCCTCAGAATAATATTGCTCAAAAGTATCTTTTGTAACTGCCCATGTCCTATTAGGATTTGCAGGATACTCCTTACCTGTTTTTGGGTTTACCATTGTAAAATTGCTATTAGGACGTTCAAATGCACTCCTTTGTGTTGTGAGATCATGTATTCTCCATGGGCGTCCGGGAAAATCATCAGTTTCAAAATATTTTCTTGTTCCGCCCTCAAGTCCTGCTATAAAAATTTGAGATTTAGCGTAACAAATAACCCATTCATAATCTTGAGATATACCAAAAGGAACATCAGACTTTGCTGTTCTCTTTCTCCATGGAAATATTCCAGCAAAATTTTCTTCTCCAAATGTTTCATCACATAATCTTTTAAGATTAGTCACTTCATTATCATCAATGCTGATAAATATAACTCCGTCATCCCTTAAAAGGTTAGCCGCAAGGCGAAGTCTCGGGTACATCATATTGAGCCAGTTTGTGTGGTATCTGCCCATTGTTTCGGGGTTGGACTTTGTTGTCTGCTGTGTTACTTCCTTGTAACGCGCCAAAGGATCGGCAAAATCGTCCTCATATACGAAATCGTTTCCCGTGTTGTAGGGCGGGTCTATGTAAATCATCTTAACCTTGCGATAATATGTGGTTTGCAGAAGCTTTAAAGCCTCTAAATTATCGCCCTCTATGTAGAGATTCCCTGTGGTATCCCAATTCACGCTTTCTTCCTTACAAGGGCGCAGCGTGCCGGATGAACGCTTTTGTGCTAAATGCAGGCACTCTGATTTGCCTTTCCACTCAAATTTATACTTTTCAAAATTATTGTCAATATACTCGCCGCAAAGCGATAGTAGCTTGTCTATATCAAGTTTTCCCTCAGCAAAACACTCGGGAAATACGCTTTTTAATTTGTCCATGTTGGCTTTCTCAATATCCATACTCATTCCGTCCAATCTTTCTATTTCACTCATACTTTTTTCCTCCGTTATATTACATTGTTTAACTGCTAACTGTGATTACAAATTCTCTGACTGCTTTCGCAGTTACTTTATTTCCGTCTGTAAGTTCTGCAATCATTTTCTCAAGCTTCAAATCAAGCTCCATTTCAGCGAAAAACTGATTTTCCTGCTTTTTCTTTGATTCTCTGTTGAGTAAATTTATCTCTTTTTCAATCTGTAAAATTCTGAACCTATCATCAACAATTTCGTCACGCTCCGCTTCAAGCGACTTTATTTTTGCATCTATTATGTCAATTTCACGGGTGAGGGCGTTTTTTTCTGCCTTTATCGAGAGTTTTAGCTGTTCTATTTTTTCAGTTTGTTCAGGAAGAAGTGATTGCTCTTGTTGTTTTATAAGTTCATCTAAAGGTACATATCTGTCAAGCTCGCAATAGTCTACTCTGTCGGATTTAAGCCAGTGCGGTGATGTGTGTTCGTCGGCTGTAAAGTCCGCTGTTTCTTTTTTAAGAATCTCGGCACATTCATCGTTTGAAAGAATTTTGCCGTTGTCGTCCTTACCTACCAAAATAGGCAATTCTTTGACATTTTTTGAGCCACTTTTTATTGTAACATTGTAAAGAGCTATTTGGCAAGGTGTAATTGATGATTTTAGCTTTACTGTACCTTTTTCGGCACACTCGACCTCGTGAATTACTCCGCTGCCCAAAATGCTTGTAAGCGTTATTCTGCCGGTATGTGGCTTAAAATCAGGTGACATACCATAAGCTTTCAGGCTTCTGTATTTCTTGTTTTGACTTCCGTTCCAATAATAGAAAAGCGTGGGTAAGGTTTCGTAATTTGTAGCTGTTACGGTGTGGGCGTTATCATCTATTTCAAAATAGCAATCGGTGTGTTTTGCGTTGCGTTCTGTAAAAAAGTATTTAACAACTTCCCAAAGAGCGTTGTTGAGTTCTACTGACTTTTCGCTTATATATTTAGGTGAAAGACTGATTTTGTCGGCTAATTCCTTTGTAAATGTAGTGAACAAAATATCTTCCGCTGTTGTTAAAGCTTGTTTGTTTTCTTCCTTTTTTTCTTCAAGCGTTTGGATGTAGTTTTCTTCAATTTCAGATTTGGTGCGCAGCTTTTCAAACACATCGGCAATACCGTCATCCAAGCTATCCGTGAATCCGCCTATTATATTATCACTCAACCCAAAAACACCGTCTGACACAAGCACACGCTTTTTTACAAGTTCAAGCTTTCGTACATCCGAGAAATTATTTTTATCTATAAAAGCGATGGATATTACATCGTTCTTTTGCTCAAGCCTATGGCAACGGTCAATGCGCTGTTCCATTTTCAGCGTGTTGTATGGAATGTCATAATGTATGACTAAAGCGGCTTGCGTTAAATCAAAGCCTTTTGCGCCGTTGTCGGTTGAAATCAGTATTTCAGCTTCTTCTTTAAATCTTTTGATTTCGGTGTAGTCTTTTGTGCCGTTGTATATTACGGTCTTGTACTTGTCGTTTAGTAAGTTATAGAGCATTTTTTGTGTTTCAACGCTCTCAGTGAATATTATGGCTTTCTTTGCCGCGCCGTACTTTTTAAGCGACGGCAAAAGTTTTTTGAGGAATATTAAAAGCTCTCTTGCTTTACTGTCTGTGCCGTTTGACTGACAAAGTGCCTTTGCTTTATTCCAAAACTCAAGTTCTTCATCGGCGTTATCTGTCTTTTCCAAACGCTTTATTACGCCGTTTATCGTTTGCAGTACGGCGGCGGTTGATGAGCTTTGCAAGCCTAAAAGCCGCAGCGCGAGGTCATACATATCCATTTTTGGGAAAGCAATTTTTTCGGGTTTATTTACATAATCATAGAGTATATCGTATAGATTTTGCTCATTTTCGGATAGCTTGTATTTGTATGTAAGCAGCACGCGTTCGGGTAGCTTTGCGTAAGATTTTGCCTGACGGCGTAATGTTCTGAAACAATATTTTGACACGCTTTGTGCAAGCTCATGGTAGTTTTCGGGCTTGCGCAAATAGCGTGCTAAAAATTGTTGCTCACTTGGCAGCACGGTTTCATCAATAAAGTACATCATGCCGTATAAATCCATTATATTCTTTTCAATAGGCGTACCTGTGAGTAAAACCTTAAAGGAGGATTCTGCGATTGATTTTAAGATTTTTGCCTGTTTATTATCTTCTTGGTACACGCTTGAAAGGGCGTTTGCTTCTTCAAAAACGGTTAAGTCCCACTTGATATTTTGGGCATCTGATTTGTGTTCGCATACAAAATCGTAGGTTGTAATAATTATTCCGTCTTGCTCAAAGGTAGAGCCGCTGTTTGCCCACATTTCGTTATTTGTTAGGGAGATATAGGGGATGGTGTAGTAAGTATCAAGGAGTTCCGTCCACTGCATAAGCAAGTCTGCGTTTGGTATGCACAAAAGAATATTTTTACAGCCCTCAAGCCATTTTTGAGTGATTATAAGCATAGCCTCATGGCTTTTTCCCATACCGGCTTCATCGCACAAAATAGCGCCCTTTTGAAGCGGCGATTTCAGCGCAAACGCGGCAGCCGCTACCTGAAAAGGGTATATTTTTATATTTGATGAGGCGAACACGGGGGTAAAGTCGTGGTCGTTTATGCTTGCTTCTATTAAGCGAGCGGTGTGGTAGGCGTGGAAGGGTGTCTGTGGCATGGGAGGCTCCTTTTGAATCTTATAAATATCGTGGCTATAAACTGATAATATAGTATTATATAGGATAGAGATTTGCAATTCAACAGCATTTGACAAAATAGTGTGTAATTATTCTGATGAATTTGACGGCGAGATGTTCACCCTCGCCGCCGTATTCAGTCTGAAAAATGATTATATATGTGAACAGCCTCCATCTGCGAAAACGCGGATGGAGGTTTTTTTACGGGGTGGTCATTGAGCGGTTATGGCAAATCTTTAAAGGATATACTATTTCTCGCATTTAAGTATTCATTTTTAGCCTGATTCTCTGAAATAGACTGCACACTGACAGGCTTCAAATTGCCTTCTGAAGTATCAACCGGTTGATTTTTGTACTTTTGAACCTTATAAGAACCATTTTCCCAAATCAATACGGTATCATAAAATAAATTATCTTTGTTTAGTATTGTGCATGTTATGCTCCCAGATTGAGGTGTTAATTTGAACCGAGAATACGATAAACATTTCTTGTTTTCCATATAACAAAAATCATATCCTGTAATGCGATTCACATATTTGATCTTGTTCATAGTTGAATCGTAAGTAAATATCAGGCAATCTGCATATGGAGGATTACCGTTTGATTTCACAATGAGTTCAGGTGTTTTATCAGCGTTTATATCAAATATTGAATAAGTACTCATACTGTTATAGGGTGCTTCTCTGTCCGCTTTAACATATTGCATATATGATTTGTTCCTTAGAAATCTCATATATTCATCATTTATATTTATATCATCATTTGAAATGCTTTCAAGATTACTAAACGAAGTGATAAGCTTTGCAATGAATTTCTGCATTGTAGTAACATCAAGCATGGTTAAACTTCCGTCACCATTAACATCAGCAAGACTTTTTTGAGTATTATTTAGCGTTACAAGATTAGCGATATGTTTTTGCAGAAGCACAACATCTTTCATATTTACATTGCCATCTCCGTCGAGATCGCCGATAGTGCCGTTTTCAGCAAAATCGCTATCGTCTATCAATATAATTATGTTATCTGTTGATGAGTTTATATTTTGCTCGGAAGTAATTATTTCTTCGGCATAATACGCAACATATCCGTAATCCTCGCTTCCCTTTATTATATTCAGCTTGCTGTAATTATATATAGTTTTTAGATTTGTACAGTTCTTAAATGCTTTACCTTGAATTTGTTTGACATTTTGAGGAATATTTATACTCTTCAAGCTTGAACAACTTGCAAATGCTTGAAAACCAATATTGGTAACATCCTTTCCCAATTGTGCTGTAACCATGTGTTTGCAATTTATGAATGCATTAGCACCAATTGTTGTTACTCCGTTTTTAACAACTAATGATTTAATTTTATCACTATAATCCTTCCATGGACCGGCATCCCAAAAGAATTCCATTTCTCCGGTTCCTGTAATCACCAATGTCCCATCGTTGTCTATCGTCCAAGACAGATTATCACCACATTTCCCACCGGCATTTTTAGTTTGTTGATTCACTTCGTGTGCATTTACTGTTGTATTTACAGCCATTATTGTTGATACATTTAATCCAATCAATAGTATTATTATTGTAAATAATATTCTTTTAAACATTTCTTTTTCCTCCGTTATTATTCATTTTTTCACAGCAGTCACATAGAATCTTACTACTTACTGTGTTGTTTTTAGTTATCTTTATTATTCTTAATATAAACTGCGAATCTCCAGAATGAAATCATAATAGTCATTATCATTAGTTATAAAAACTTTGTCATTGATAATACTAATTAATCTTTTGCTCGTGTACGATCCGGATATAGGCGTAGCGTAACTGTTATCATCATTTACTTGATAGAAATCGCAGTCTGAAAAACCATAATATATTGCACCTTTATCGGTTTTATACACATACGGCATTCTTTCATTAAATGGTCGTAAATTAGCGGAGTTACTCGCCTTATACTCTATTAATACATCATCTCCTGTTTGTAAATTGACACGGTGATTGAAACAAGCATCTTCCGCCTCATGGGAATAATACAAGTACTGTTCATCAATATACTGCAGATTGACATTATTCTTATCTGTTTGATCGGATACTAATGTATCTGAACCTGTAATTAAATCCTTTTTGTAAACTTCAAGACCAACTTTTGTGTTGGATCTGCCATCACTATCGGTTTCTGTCAGATATGTTCGTTTAGTGTAAAACATACTGTTGCCTTTAATATAGTATCCCGTTGTTTCTTCATCTGACAGTTGAACAATTTTTCCACTTTCCATATTATAAGAATACACTGCAGATGTACCCTCTGCGGCATTGAGAGCTTTATAATAGATAGTAGTTCCGCTTAATCTTGTTGACCATGCACCGTCACTTATAAACTCCTTTTTGCCTGTGCTTAAATCAAAAGAGAACAAGCTCCCTGATAGTCCAACACTATTTCCTGTATAATCATCATGTAAATCCGTATAAAAGATTTTATTATTGTATTTACATATGGGCATTCCGCATTCAACAAATGACAGTATTTTAGTGTTTTGTGATGTGTCAAGATCATACAAGTACATATCGTATTGTTTCCATGTCATTTCTTTCCCAAAATCCTCACAATATGCAGTTGTATCCTTGTTATAAGCACTATAAAGGATTGTTTGTCCGTCTGTCGCTACATTCATTGCCTTACATTCATTAAGAAGAGTGCTGTTTAAGTTTTTATCGCACTTCCACAATCCTCTTGAATCCGCGTAATAAACTATACCGTTTTGCTCTACGGCATATTTATTATGCGAAAACTCACAAGTTTTCACCTGCGGACTTGGTTCTTCATTTGACAAAGTTGTTTTGTTCTCCAAATATATTTTGTAGATATTTAAATCTGAATCTAAAATATAATTATTAACTATATACATAGATTTGTTAATATCAATATCGAATTTATCATATTTCAGATGAACAATCTTGTTAGTTGATTCATCATATAATCCTACCGAATACATAAAATATATATTCTCCGGATGTGCTAAATCTCTGGTAGAAAAATAATTCTTGTTTTTGTATGCACCTGCGTCCCCTGATGATATTTGAATTTCTCCGGTTTTCAAATCAATTCTGTATAAGTCGAACACGCTGGAGCCCAATTCATCAAAAAACAATGCGTATTTTCCGTAATAATCAACTTTCTGAAAAACATATTTACCGGATATAGGCACCGAGGTTTCTATATTATTATTAGCATCAACTAAGGCAATGTATTGATTATCGTTCTTATAATATCGGAAACAAATTTTTTCGCTTATTGCATCGAAGAATGCTCTGTCTCCACCTTTAATCAGCTTTTCATACTTTTCTGTTAATAAGTTAAAGGAATATAAAGTATTATCCATTGTAAAGAAAAGATTATTCCCTAGGCAGTAAACCTCGTTCCCAAATAAAAAGCTAATTCTTCCGGTACATACTTCATTAAACACTTTTGCTCCGCTTTTTGCATTAAAATCGTATTTTATTAACGAAACTTGATAAATAGAATCATTCTTTTCGGTAACATCGAAATAATAAAGGTAACCGTTTCTGTATGTTGCCGGATAAGCAGCTCCGTCAGAATTAAGTAAAAAATCGCTTTTGCCGTCTTTAATGTTTACCTTATAAATTTTTTGAGGATCATATGTTAATAATCCGGTAGTTGTCATTCCTTCTTCCACATAGTAAACTGTTTCTCCGTCTGAAAGCATATTTTTAACATATTTGGCGTTCACAATTTTTCGAGGTTCTGCTTCTATGTTACTTTTATAATATATACCGTCATTTTTTGTGGCAATTATACTTCCGTGAGATTCAATTATATATGTAGCGCTTTTGAAATCCGAAAATGGCAATTCTTCTGTTGTTAAGCGTGTTGCGTTGTCGCCGTATATAAAAACCTCCGACTTGTGTGTATCGCAGCAAAAAGGACCGTTTTCAATTTTAGCGTTGTCAAGAGCTGTTTTTAAATCATAATATTTTTTCTCTGTTGTATTGCCGTTTAACAATTCAGAGAAAACGCTTTTGATCATTTCAATATCATAAACAGTACAAGTAGTAGATGTATTTGCGACAACGGCTTTTGCACCTTTTGAAATAAAAGCATTAGCCAGTACATCATCAGTTCCGGAATGACAAGTACCCAAATAGATTATACTGTTTTTGGTACTCGATAAATAATGCTCAAAAAACTTCACGGTAACAGCAGCACTGCCGCTACTTGTACATATGATTCTTCCATTCAAATAATCATCGGTATATTTGATTTTTTTCGCATAACTCTCGGGATCTGCAAGAAAAGCTTTTTCATCAAATGCGACTTGTGTTCCTAAAAATGAATGTATATGGTTATTATATCCTCCATGTCCATGCCAAATTACAACCTGATCATCGCCTATGTTTTTCAGCGTATCCAATGTAATTGCATCATTATCATAATTATTATTAAATAAATAATCGCTTAAATTATCTTCGATGTTTTGGGCTGAATTATCAACACACATCTTGCTATATTCCTGAATATCTTTATTGTATGTTAATAAACAAGGCTGATATGTAGAAACAGATGCCGAATCACAATCTTTTTCTGAGGGAACATATACATATTCCATGCCGCTTTTAAACTTAATCCATACCGAGGTATCGGCAGTAACATCATATTCTTCAATTTTTCCGTCATTCAGCAATTCTTCGGCATATTCACCAACAGCCTCAACAGCATTGCTTCTAAACTCGCTGTTTATGTATCCATCGGAATCCACAAACTCTGCTTCTACTTCCTTTATTGATGAATTAATCTCAAAATAATCATTTAAGCCTTCCTCGACAAGTTTATTATTATCCGGTTTTTTAAGAATAAAAAACAATCCCGTGCCTATCGCAGCAGTCAATACTAAACATAGTATCACTATGATAGGCAGTTTCTTTTTTTTACTCTTTTTACTGTCTATTTTGCTACCGCAATAAGCGCAAAAATCAGCTTCCTTAGCATTGTCACGCCCACAATTACTGCATTTCACTGTTTTAACCTCCATTAAATGACTGTTATGTTGCAAATAAATCTGTTTTTGACAGAGATTTTACTGTTATGATTTAAGGCAAATCTGTAAAAGTAATATATGTTCTTTCGTCTAAATAGTTTTGTCTTGCATCGTTTTCTGTAACTGTTTCAGTGCTTTCGGATACATAATTGCTTGATGTTAGCGGTTTATTGTCAAATTCACCGCTGCAATTTGTAACTCTGTATGTTTTTCCCTCTTGAGCAGTTTCCCATGTTAAATTCATTTTATATAACAGATTCTCATTTATTAATTCAAGATAAGATAAATTCCCAAAGTCTTCCTGTACTTTAAACGGGAAGTAAGTCAAACAATTATACTTTTCTGAATGAGATAAATCGTAACCAGTAATGCAGCTAACATATTTTACATTTTTTTCATTTGAGTTATATGTAAAAAGAAGATAATTTATAAAAGGTGACATACTCTCACTTGGACTTATTATAAGCTCCGGAATTTCATCAGCGTTAATATCCATTATGGCATATCGCTCCATTCGATAGCTTGAGCTTTCTGTATTCTCCATGTAATCCAAGTACGATTTGTTTTTTAAAAAGTTCAAATATTCTTCTTCAATATCTATTTCAGGTTCTTGTTCGGGTTCCGGCTCTGACGAAACCGTTAGAGAAGATACGGTCGAAGTTGAATGGTCTGAATCTACTGTGCTAATCTCAGATGCTGCAGATTCATAATCAGAGCTGCTTAAAACATCACTGTCTAATCTTTGAGTCACTGTATCGGTGTTGCCATTGTTTATAGCATTATCAGAACCACAGCCTGTAAGTGATAAAGTAATAATCATGACTATTAACAAAGATGTTATTACAAATAATTTACTTTTCATAATCATTCTCCCCATAAATAATAACATTTAAATATTTACTGTATCTCATACCCGCATTTGGGACAAAAATCCGATCCTTGCGGCAATTTGCAACCGCATTTCATGCAAAAAACCGTATCACTGTCATTAGTTGTTTGTGAATACTTTTTGTCTGCATTTTTAATATTTGCTTTTTTTATTCTTTCATTTATTAGATTTGAAACCTGCTCAGCATTTTGTATTTGATAGCAACTATATGTAGTTTGATTTGTAACTATTTCAACAGTAACTCCATTTGTATTATAGTATCGAGCATTTGTTATGTCTTTGTAAGCAACTGTGAAAGTCGTGCCGATTGTATCCTCTTTTGATGAAAAATGAACACCTGAAACTGAGTCTTCATTCAGTTGAATATAACTTTTTTCCAGACGTTTTAATTCTGTACTGTAATGAATTGCAAGACCAATAGAGGCAACGATAAACACTGCCCAAATTGCAATTAATATATATAACCAGTTTCTTACTGTGTCAGGAGAAGTATCGAAATCTTTAGCCAAACTTCTTACCCCTCCGTCAACGCTCAAAAACAAGAAACTTAACAATAACATAAGCGACCAACCGCCGATTTGCACCTTTTCGCTTTTGCTCTTTTTTGCCGCTAAGTCAATAGCATCAGCTTTTGCTTGAAATTTCATATTACTTTTTCCCCCTTGAATTTTGTTTGTTTTTTAATGCTGTAATATTATTTTTGCAATCATTAATATCTTGTTCCAAACGATTAATCGCTAATAATCGAGTTGAACGGTTCCCGGCATAACCTAATAGGCATCCTGCTGTAACTGCAAACGGAATAAAAGTCAGACTTAAATTTTCGGCTGATAATTTTTCCTTTAGCATCATTGCGCCGATTATGCCTATTAAAGCTGCAACGCCCCCAATTCCGAGACAAGCGGCTCGCCACACATCAAACTTTTCTTTTTTGCTTGTATAATCCGCGTTTAATTGATTCAAAATATTTTCCTGCATTTGAATTTCATAGTTATAATCCGTATCAGTAGTTGACACCTCATTATGAAGTTTTACAGCAGAAGCGGAATCATCGTCACTCACATTCCAATTTAGTTTTGCCCCACAATATTTACAGAACATCGCCTCATCAGGTAATCCCTTGCCGCATTTATTACAATACATATGATTTTATCATTCCTTTAAGGTTATATTTTCGATACCAGTTTTTTAATATCGTCCTGCTGTTCTGTTAAAGTTCCATCTGCCGAAAACGAAACAGAGCTTAAGTTATTTGACCATATTTGGACTTTATTTCCTTCGTCTAAGCTTATTCTATCTTCGATGCCGCCATTTGTTATTCTGTAATGATATGTAACCGTTACGGTTGCTGAAAAATCTTGCTTTGGTAACTCATCATAATAAGTACACGCAAGGTAATATATGCCATCCAATTCATTAATACCTATGCGCCTGCAAGGTTTACCGTCTCTTCTTATCCAAGAGGATTTGTTACTAATAATTTTGTCATACATTGCTTGCTGTTGTGAGTTTAGCGTAATGTTCTTTACATCTTCATAATCGCCGGAGGTTTTTTGAGCATTACACCCGGCAACAGTAACCACGATTAAAATTATTATTGCCGTTATAATTAAGATTTTTTTCATGAAAATCTACTCCTTGCTATAAATATAAGAACTCGTTAATTTCTTTTTACTTTGTATTTAATTTATGCCCGCATTTTTTGCAGAAGGCTGAGCTTAAATTATTAGCTGTGCTACAGTTTGGACATAAAATACTATTGTCAGAAGTATTAGAATAACGGGAGCTAAATGAATCATCAATTTTTTTACTATCGCTTTTTTTACTATCGCTTTTTTTCCTTTTTACTACTATTGTTAAAATAATTGCTGTAATAGCGATTATAACTATACCAATTATTGCAAATAGGAGGATCACGGTAAAGTTACTATATGTATTCTTAATATCTTTTGCTTTTGTCGGTTCTGTTTGAATCTTTGTTTGAGTATCCGTACTTACAGTTTTACCGGATGCTTCCTTACTCTCTTTATCACTGTCAGTGTCTTTGTCGCTTGTATAATTTACTGTAACAAATGTCATATTATTTTCTTTTGCATATGTTTCAGCGTATGATTTTGAGGAACCATGTATTGTTACTTTACCGCAATTCTCAAAAGCATCGCTCTCTATCCATAATACGCTGTCGGGAATTGTAATGCTTTTCAGATTTGAACATCCAAAAAAAGTATAATTACTTATAGTTGTTATTCCGTCAGGTATTATTATACTTGCGAGACTTGTACAACCGTAAAACACACCTGTCCCAATCGACTTTATTGAACTTGTCAACTCTATACTATTAAGCTTTGTGCATTCATAAAATGCTCCATCACTTATCATTGTAACGCTTTCAGGAACAATAACATTTTTAAGATTAGTACAGCCGTAAAAAGCATATTCACCTATTAATGTGACTTTATCCGGGATTGTAATACTAACAAGATTTGTGCAGTTGTGAAACAACTCATTTTCCAATGAAGTCATTTTATTAGATAGAGTGATGTTTGTAAGTCCTGTACACTCTGAAAAGGCATCGTATTCAATCGTAGCAACACTATTCGGAATTTCCAGAATGGAAATTCCCTTGCAACCATTAAAGGCAAATGACTTGATAGTTGTGACACTATTGGGAATAGTTAATTCTGCAATGTTAACACAGCCGGAAAACGCATAACATCCTATCAGTTTAACAGTATTTGGAATTGTTATATCTTTTAGATTTGTACAATCATAAAAACTGCTATCTCCTATTGAAGTAACACCGGGATTTATTTTCAAGGTTGTTATCTTATCTCTACGGGAGTACCAAGGAGAGTTTGGCCCATTAAAATAATTGTAATTATCCATTGCACCCGAACCACTAATAGTTAAAACGCCTTTATCGTTTAGTTCCCATGTTATATTTTTACCGCAGGTTCCCTTTTGATTTGAATTTTTCTTAGCATTTGAGCCGGTGTTTTTATTGCTTGAACTATTTACAGAATTATTAGTATCTATATTGTCAGCGACTCCATTTTTATTAATTACCTTATCTGCGTAATAGGCAACCTCACCATTATCACGGCTACCTTTAACAATATTTAAAGAACTGTTATTGTATACAGTTTTTAAATTTGGACAATTAAAGAACGCAAGTGATTCTATTGATGTTATATTTTCAGGAATAGTTATCTCAAATAAGCTTTTGCATTGCTGAAAACAAGCTAATGGAATTATTTTAATTTTGGGAGGAAAGGTAATGCCTTTTAAACTTTCGCAACAACAAAACATAGCTTCTCCGAGCGTTTCAAGACTGTCAGGAAGCGTAACACTCTGTAACCAATCACAGTAAGAAAATGCTCCGTCGCCTATGCTTATTACTCCGTTCGGTATAGTTACACTGGTTAAACCGCCGCAAAAAGTAAACACACGATTTCCTATTTTTTTAACACTTTCAGGAATTTCAACATTTGTAAGATTTGTGTACATATAAAAAGCACTGTCTCCAATTGATGTTATCCCATCACTGATTACTACTTTTTCAATATTCTCTCTGTATGACCACCACGGAAAACCACTTGCATCGACGGCATTTGGCATTTCACCGACACCGCTGATAGTTAAGGTTCCTGTACTGATTTCCAAATCCCAAGTTATGCTATTGCCATAATTGCCATTTGGATTTGCTTCATTTAATTCTATAACTTCTGCACGCGCCACACTGTAAGTTGATAAAGAACTAATTATACCAGCGAACAATGGCAATATTAAAGCCAAAGAAATAAGCTTTTTATACATTTTTATTTCACCTCAACAAATGCGTATTAAAGTTAGTATTGGAATTATAGTACAGTATTAGTTTTTGAATGCTCATCAATATAAAAGAAATTTTAATCTAGGTTAATTTTTGCCCACATTTTTTACAGAAGCTTGAATTACAATTATTTGTTGCGTTGCAGTTCGGACATATAATATTTGCGTCCGTGGCGACAGGGTTATAATCATTAAATGTAGAAGCATAAGAATTCTTATTCTTCTTTCTGATCCTTTTTATTGTTATTACGATTGCTACACAGACAACTATGGCAACACATGATATTGCAATTATTAATATAAGATTAAAATCAGAATCGTTGTTTTTATCGCCTGTTGTATGTGAACTTCGCGTTTGAATATCTGTATTATCTGCTTCGCTTGCGGAGTTTTTATCATCAGTTTCGCTGTTACTGTCTTCATCGTAAAATACGCCCTGTGAAACGAATTTAATATTATTTTCTTTTGCATATGTTTCCGCATAAGAGCCTGAGTAAGCATATATTGTCAAATTGTCACAGTAAGAAAAAGAAGCATCCGATATATATGTTACGCTATTCGGAATTGTCACACTTGTAAGATTAGTACAGCGTTGAAAAGCCCAAGCTTCTATTGATGTAACACTATCCGAAATCTTTACATTTTTGAGGTTTGTACAGCCGTCAAAAGCAGAGTAGCATATCATCGTAACCTTATTTGGAATTATTACGCCTGTAAGACTTTTGCAATTTTTAAATAAAGAATCATCTATCTGTGTAAGGTTATCAGGAATTGCTACATTTATAAGATTTGTACAGCCGGAGAAAACGCTCCGACCCATTGATGTAACACTGTATGGTATTATTATGCTTGTAAGGTTTGTACAGTCTTCAAAAGCAGCCCATTCTATGGATGTAACGCTATCCGGAATTGTTACTGTTGTGAGGCTTGAGCAATGATAAAAAGCCGTACCGCTTATGGATGTAACGCCTTGATTTATTGTTACAGTCTTTATATCTTCTCTATAATCATTCCACGGTACAGTTGTGCTATCGTGACACTCCGTCATATCTCCGCTGCCGCTTATTGTAAAGGAACCTGTTTCAAGATTTAATTCCCATTTTAAATTATCTCCGCACATACCGTTGATATTTGAATTATTATTTGTATCAGAATTGTCATTATCATTTGCCTCTTCAAACAAGCTTTCTATGTCAACATCGGCTTTCCCTTTTTTGTTAATAACTCTATCGGCATTTAATGCAACAAATCCACACTTAGTGCTTCCTTCTACTATATTAAATGAGCTGTAATTATACACCGTCTTTAAATTTAAACATCCATTAAATGAATTATGTATTGTTGTTACACTGCTGGGGATTGTAATACTTGTAATATTCTCACAAAAATTGAAAGCACCAAATTCTATAGTAACCACATCCTCCGGAATAACATACGAATCATCGGCTTTTCCGCAAGGGTAACGCAGTATTGATTTATTTATTTTGTCAAACAGTATGCCGTCACAAGAAATATAACGATCATTCCCGCTGTCTACATTAATTGTCACAATATTTTTACATCTACAAAATACATCCCATTCAATTGATGCTACACTGCTTGGAATTGTTATGCTTAATAGGCTTTTACAATCTGCAAAAGCTAAATCTTCTATTGTTTCTACGCTATTTGGGATTGTAATGTTTGATAAGTTCTCGCACTCTTCAAATGCATGCTTACCTATGATTGTTACACTATCCGGTATTGTCACATTAGTGAGATTTGTGCATCCGCAAAAAACATATCTTCCTATTGATGTAATTCCCTCGTCGATCACCACTGATTTTACCAGATGTCTTAGTTCATACCACGGAACTGTTGCCGGAGCATAATCATTCTTCATCTTATTATTGCCGCTTATTTTAAGCATACCTGTTTCAGTATTAAGAGTCCATTCGACTTCCGAACCACACTTACCGCTATACTCACTCAACCGCAATAATTTCACATTAAATGCCATTGCACTGGATGTAGAAGCGAATATGCATAATAGTGTTACAAATGAAACTATTTTTTTAAACATATTAAATCCCTACCTATTACAAGACTTCGTATGATGATACTGTTCAATACTGAATACTAAATAGAATTATTGATTACTATAAAAGGAACATTTAATCGGACCAAATGGTATACGCCATTCTCCGTTTTCTTTTATCAACAGCAGTCCGTTAGGGAAATAAATGCTATTCATTCCTTCTGTTCCATAAATAATTAAATCGACATCCAAAACATATGCATCTGATATATTGAATTCATCTTCATCGTAAACGCAGTGCGCAAGCCAAACATAAATATTATCCTCTAACGCTTCCAATTCTTCCTTCGTTGCTCGCTTTTCACTGTTAATCGTATATGAAATTTTAGTAATTTCTCCGCAACCCCATTTGCGTACATTATTCTTCATAATATCTTCGACATCCCTATGTGAACCACTACCCATATATTTTGTCCAATATTGCGCAACAACCGATGAATGCATTAAATCAACATCGTTATTTTCATAAGCTTTACAATAATTATTCAAAGTTTTTCGATAACCGCTGCCGTTAATAAAAAAACAAATGAGCACAACAAAAACAACTGCACCGACTACAATTCCGAGTAGACGAGGAAGTCTTTTCTTTTTTATGCTTTGTTGCTTTTGTGTGCTTTGATTTATATCTATTATTTTATTACCGCAATTGGGGCAATACATAATATCACTTTCAACTAAAGTGCCGCATTTACCACAATACATAATTGTCATCCCCTAAATCTGTAAATATATTTTTCGATATGCGACACATTATCAAGTGTCTATCATATTGTTTAATTAATTAAAAATGTTGTTATAAGCAGAATATGAAGAAGCTACGGAATACAATGAATAGTCTTTAGCCGCAAGATATACTAACCATTTTCCGTCTTCTTTTACCATATATATATCTTTGACTGATGTAGTTTTCTTTCCCCTTGAGCCTGCAGCGGTCAATTTTATATTCAAACAGACTATTTCCGATATTCCTTCGCTGTCATATTGATATGTATTCTCCAAATCCTTCAAGAAAAGCTGATACTTTCTGTCTGATAATTTGTAAGAATCCTCAATTTCGCTTGACAATTTAACATCATGACCGACTTGAGATTCATAACTGTCAAGCCAATTTGATACCATTGTTGAAAAACCGTCCTCTAAATCAAATGATTGATCATAAGGCAAAAAGCCTGCGGTATTAGATACTGACAACGCTTTATCAATATCATAATCACTTAAGGCTTGCACAAATTCGTTAAGTACTTTTTCATAACCTGTCATATATGAAACAAAGTTAAATATACCTATACTGCCAAATATAATTACAAGACCTATTGTGCTCAGCAACAGTACTTTTTTGATTTTCTTCTTACTTTTGGAGCTGAGACCTGTTTTTGGCGTTTTAACTCCATCATAAGGTGTTCCGCAGTTTCCGCATACTCTTGCATCGTCTTCTGATTTCATGCCACAGTTTCCGCAGTATTTAGCCATTATAATCTCTCCTAACATTCTTTTTTTGTTTTTTAATCTTATTAATAATTATTGAAACAATTACAATAAATCCTAACCCACCGACTATAACATAGACAATATAAAACTTGAAAGAATTATCAATAACTTTTCCTCTTTCGTTTGTCTTTGCTTCATATGTTAGATCATATTTGCCATCACCGTCTTCATCAACGTTAAGTACAGTTTTGTCTGATACTTCCGCTACAGTATCTATTTGAGTTTTTCTTGTAATCTTAATGTTGTTAAATCTTCGGAAATCTGAATATTCTCCGTTCTCATCCATAAATCCAATGCTATAATTCATTTTTCCTCGTCCGGTACCCTCAATTTTTATATTATAATCGTCGCCTTCCTTTAACCGAAGGATTTTAACTCTGTCTGTATCATTATTTAATTCTGCAATAGAATTATATGAATCAACACTATTTGTAGTTTGTGTGTTAGCATCTTCAAAGGTCAATGTTCCGAAAGAAGTTCGCGTATTGAAGCCTTTTTCAGAGGAATCTAAAGTTTCTCCATATAGCGAAACAGACACATCGACAGGACACGCAATCCGCACATAGATATATTTTTGACCGCTTATTTGGTCGGCAATATCGCCAAAGAAATAAACAAGACTGTCCGCATCGGAAACCTCATAATGGCAACCGTCACTCGCAAGCATTTCCATCAAATATTGTGGTCCTGCTTTGTATTCAACATTCTCAAAAAAACCCAATGTATAGATATATATTCCTTTCTTTTTCAGCTCATCAGCGTAAGCAATTAATTCCTCGCCCTCTTTACCTCTATTAGGTTCGCCATCACTCATTAACACAATAATTTTCTTATTAGCAGAGCTATTCGCCAACATTGATTCTGCCTTTATAAGCCCATCTTCAATATTGGTTCCTCCATCTGCATTAATGCTACTTATAGCATCCTTCAATACAGGACTGTCATTGCTGAAAGCACTTACAATCTCTGCTGAAGAGTTGTACTCGACAATCCCGGTACCGGCATCTTGTTCTATTATTGTATCAACGAATTTTTCTGCTGCTCTTTTTGTTTCATTGATCGGAGTACCCTCCATGCTTCCTGAAACATCTAAAACAAGAACAATATCACGGTCAGCCTGATTGCTCACATTAATTTCATTTGGTCTTGCTTTGTTTTCTGTATTCACATTACTTTCTAAGGTTTGCTTCTTTTGTTTTTCTAAATAATCAATTCTATCTTGTACGCATTTTCTGTATCCATTGTAAGCTCCATTATAATTTGGATGTAATGAATAAGCACTGGCAAACACACGATTTTTTATATCATATTCAGAAATATCTTGTTCCTTAGGAACCATTTCGAGAGAATTAATCCAAGGATCATCAGAGTAAGCGCCGTGATTTTCAAACTCATCTTCAACAGACACAAATTCAATTTTAATATGCTCTTTTTGACATTCCTCTACCAGCAAAGCTATTTCTTGATTAAAATTGCTGACTGCCTCATTTACATCTTTTGCTTCCTCTTTGCTGACCTCTTTTCCTTTGCCGTTTTGATCATACAATTTAGGATAACCTGCTACAATGACAGTTGCTTGTTCTCCGGCTTTTTCAGCAATTAATTTGTATGCTGCTTTTAAATTATCTCTGATTCCACCCGCAGAATAAAACTTTTCCCATACATTTGAGATTTTATCCTTCAAACCGCTAAAATTTAGATATGTAGATCCGACTGTGACTGAAGATACTATTCCGGCAAAATCAGCATCATTTCCCCCGAGAGTCAAGGTGACATAATCTGCTTTCTTGTTTTCACGCTCCAATTTATTAAACACATTAATCTGAGGTTCCAGTTCCGTATCGCCCTTGATTGTCTTATAAGTAATTGCAGTCAATGGAACAGTTTTTTTGTATGATTTTTTCTGTGATTTCTCCAAATGCTCTGTTTCTGCACCTGAAGAAGCAACAAAATACCAATTATCATTTCTGTGTTTGCTCATTTCACCGGACACTTCAGGAAGTGTCAACATTCCAGACCACGCATTTTTTGATCTATGCGCAAGCCAATCGACATTATCTACTCTTTGAGCAATCGGAAGTTCTGATCCGTAGAAATCGTCAATTCCTTCTCCCGATGAATAAGAATCTCCAAGCGAAACAATTATTTTTGATTTTTTAGCGGTACCGATTTCGTCTGCATAAAATGTTGCGGGACTAAATGAAAGCAAGACTGCAACAATAGCACTACAAACCAAAATGTTGCGCAGAAATATTGTTTTACTCATAGCTTATCAATACCTTCGTAATCTAAATTTTCAAGGACTTCCGCTGTCAATTCTTTTACATTTTTAACTATTAACACCGATTCATCGGGAATTGTTTCAAAAAACATATTAGTCGAGCTATCATAACTCATTATAGAATCAGATTCAGAAATAATTACTTGAGCTTCATGATCTGACTGTATGTTATAATAAATAGGATTAGCCACAATTGTACCGTTGATCAAATTAATTTCCCATATTTCATTATTCTTAGTCTGATAATATGTTTGATACAAAGGGTGTTTTTCCGACGAATTGCCTATTTCTTTATCATCAAAATAATTCCCATCCATATCATAGTTTGTCGTTATTACACACGATGTAAATCCTCGTTCTTTTAATTGTTTAACTGTTTCAGCTTCAGTAGTTGTGCTTTTGGAGTCTCTTGCTTCAATTTTGGAAATAACTTCGGAATTGCTTTGATAATATTCATTTGCATCATCATAAGTTACCTTATATTCCGTATCACTTCCGTTTTCTTCTTTTCCACCCTTAATGCCAAAGGATTTGTACAGATTGTTAATTGCAGAAATATTAATAACATCAAAATAAACCAGTGCTCCCACAGTGGTTCCTGCTATTATGGAAACTATTAAAACGGTCATAAACATTTTAAACAGAACATCTCCGATTTTTTGTCCCAATGTCCTGTTGGCTTTTTTTATTGCCTTCTTCTGTTTTCGAGTTAATTTGATGGCTTTTGGCTTATCAAAATCGGTATCTGTTTTTCCGACTGACTCTACTCTGCTTGCTAATGTTTTTTTTAACGCCTTTGCATCACATTTGGGGCACAAGCCTGTAATATTATCGAGTTCTCTACCGCACTTTCCGCAATAATTTGACATTCCGAATCTCCTAATATGTGTTAATATATTGAATTGTTTCAATTCAGTCACATTATTTAAATATGCTTATTTACAAGATTATCTACAAACGGAATAACGACAGTGCTTTGATTTAATGATTTTATTCCTAATATAATAAACAATATGGTTTTAATCAGTAACAAACCATCATGCAGGAAGTTAGATAAATTATGTATAAAAGGAATTGATAACGAACCGCCGAATATTGTGAGCAAGCTGCTGATAAAGCTAATCGAATCAGGTAGCAATCCTATTAATGCAGACACCAATGCAAATATAATATATAGCGCAACTGCCTTTACTCCTGTCCTTCTCAACCATTGGTTTTCTTCAATCAACAGAACATAACCGGCTATAATCGCCATAGCTAACATACCATCAAATAAACCCGAAAAATAAATTGCCGCGCCGAGCAATCCAACCGATATTCCCATTTTTGATTTTTGCATAATACTTACCTCCGTTGTTTATATTAGCTTTGCACCACATTCGGTACAAAAATCGATTTCTGTATCATCGGTACTGAATCCACAATTTGGACAATGCTTAATATTTGATGGACTATTAACTGAGACAGTTCCTTCCAGCCTTGAACCGCAATGGTTGCAAAAAGCTGATTCAATATCCGATGTCTTTTCGCCGCAATTAGGACAAATTCTCTCCGCTGTATCATGCTGCTGCTTTAATGATTGCATAGGGCTTCCGCAACCGGTACAAAAACGCATACCTTTTTTTACAGCACGCCCACAGTTAGGACAAGCAACTGAGTCTTCATCAACCACAGGTTCAACTGCTTTTTTTGGTATTGCCGCACCGCAACAATTACAAAAAGCTGATCCATTCGATACTTCGGCACCGCATTTTTCGCATTTAACAATACCTTTTATCGTTTGAATTTGTTCTTTGTATTTTGCAATTTTATTTTCTGATTCAACAATAGATGCTATCATTCCCTTGAATTCTTCTTCGCAATCATTAGCGTGCATTTGGGTATATAACTGACCTATTTGGAAATAGTTATTATTAACATTCTTTTTCTCATCAGAAATCAAAGAGTTGATTTTAGTTATTTCCGCGAAGTCTTTGCCTTTCTTGACTGCATTTTGTCCTTTTTCTGATATTTTTTCAAAAAAAGCCATTATATTTTACTTCCTTCCTTTGTTTTATTTTTTGATAATTTATGTCGTATAATCGTGGGTACAATACCAAGCAATAGTAATACAAACGCACAGATAAGCAATATCAGTGAAATTTTATTAAGCAAAGGTACTAACATAAGAACGCTTGTCTTTAATGCAATAACAACAAGAAATGTAGCCAATGCTAAATCTACTACTCCTAAAATAATTAATGTAATCCTAAAAAACGAGTACGCAGACTTTGCTTTCCAATTATTAATCTTCAATAGCACAATTATAAAGCCTACTATTAATACAGATAAAACGCATATCATGGGTATAGAAAGAATTTTGGATGGCAAGTATGGATCAAACCCTATAATTTCTTCAATTTTACTTTCATCCAAAAAAGACAATTCACCATTATATATTTCTTTTTTTATTTCCTCATAATCATTTGCAGACAATCTATAACCTGTTTTTGAATAAATTAAATTCTCTATGCTCTTTATATCGTTTATTATTGCATTTGCATCTAATTTTTTCGGCTTTTCGCCAAAGACAAACATTGATGTGTATTCTGTTGCTATACTTGCAATCAAGCTAACGGTTTTGTCATCATTTAATATTTCATCTATTTTAGAACCGGTTAAGTTATACTCTTTCATAAATTGAAGATCAATATTAGATAGTATATAGTCCGATAAATACAGCTCTTCATTGCCTTTACTAATTTTGATTGCTGTCATATCAGCATTTTGAATAATATCTTGTATTTTTTGTTCCTTAAGTTCTATTCTCGCAACACAACAGATTGTAAGAGAAAAAGCAAACACAGAAATAAGTAAACATATAAAAACTGACAATATCTTTTTAGGAATACTGATTTTTTGCGAAGAGACATCTTCACGCTTTTTTTGGGCATTACTCATATTAGTGCTATCAAGATCATCGTAGTTATCATTAAAGCATTCAGCTGTGTCTTTATTCTGTATAAATGTTTGCCCAGCATTCTGCGTAACACTATTTGTAGTAACCTGTGAATTGCTTTTTTTATGCAACTTAGTTACATTATTTAAGCTATTTTCATAGAGATTACTATATCCATCAGAATTAATGGCCTCACCTTGACTTTTTATAAAGGATCGCTCAGCTTTTTGTTGTACAGCTCGACCGGTATTTTGCAAAGAATTAATTTCATGAGACTTCATTGCATTATTTACATTATTTTTAGTTAGGTTATCATAGTTGATATTAATACTATTGGCTTTAACTTCATTTTTTCTGAAGGTATGCTCAACATTTTGTCCCACATTTCTCCTGACATTTTGTTGAACATCGTGTCTTACACTCTGTTCAGTGTTTTTCTCATGATTATGTTCAACAACTTGTGCAACGGTATAATTTGAAATTGCCGAACCACATTTAGGGCAAAATTTCGTAGCAGTTTTTAATTCTTTTCCGCAATTATTACATATCATTTTGTTACTCCTAACATATTTTCGTAAAGTATTTGCCTTGACGAAAAAGCAGGCATATTTCCTGAAATAATCAAGAATATGCCTATTTTATGACTATTATTCTGACGGCGAATTGCTTATGCTATGATACTTAACTTTTCCATGTTTAACATTTTTTGTTCCATAGATGAATGAACATAACGGTCTAATGTGATTTTAACGCTTGAATGTCCCAAAATTTCACTCAAAGTCTTAACATCAAATCCAAGCTCAATACATCTTGTAGCAAATGTGTGCCTTAAAGAATGGAAATTAGCTTCCGCAATTTGTCCTTCTTTGAGATATTTTTTAAATTTGTTCTGCATGGTTCTCGGCTCTGTATATTCTTTGTTTTCACTCGCTAATACAAACGAATTTGCTTTGCCAATAAAGGGACGGAGCATATCAAGCAAAAAATCCGGCAATGGAATAACTCTTACCGACGCAAAGCTTTTAGGGTCGGAAACAATTATTTTCGTTTTCTTTATGCCATGCTCATCACCGCATTGTAACCGCTGCATTGTATGATCGACTTTTAGAGTTTTATCCGAAAATGATATGTTTCTCCATTGCAAAGCACAGAGTTCGCCTACTCTTATGCCTGTAAAAAGGCATATATATACGCCGAGTTTATATATATCCATATTATTTGTAATAACTGTTAGAAGTCGATTCTCTTCATTACGAGTGAGAACCCTCATCTCTTGTATTGATTTCTTAATGGTTATTTGCTCAAAATTACACATTGACTGAGTGCCTGAACACTGTGCGTATTTAAACACTTCTTTGATAATAGTCAAAATATCTGTCATAGTTTTGGCGGACAGACCGCCGTTACCATCCAATCTTCCATTGTTAAGCTTCTGCATAACAAATTGTTTCATCAAGGATGTACTTATCAGCGCAATCGGATACTCGCCAAGTTGCGGGATAATATGATTTTTAACAGTATTTTCATAATTAACCAATGTAGATTCTTTTACAAATTGCTTCTTTTGTTCTTCCCACTCAGATATCCAGTCTTTAAAAGTTTTTTTCTTTATGGATTTATTCGACTCGGTTAAATTTATTACACTCAGTCTCAAAGCAGAAAGCTTTCTTTTTACCTCGTTATAAGTTTTGGCATATACATAGCTGTATTTTGCCTTACCGTCTATTCCGTAAGATGATATACAACGCCCCTCCCAGCGACCGTCTTTTCTTTTGTAAATGTTTTCACCTTTTCGTGCCATGTTAAAACTCCTTTCAATTATTCTATTGTGTTGACCAAGAATTTGACGGAGAAAAAAACGATTACTACATTGTGAAAACATGCAGTTCCAATATAAAATGTGATATCAGATATTTTTTTCAACATAATAATACATTTTTCGCTGTGCTACTTGACTATTCTTGCAACACTATGTATAATTATAGAGGTTAAGCGGTGCTATTTCTGCATCGTCAAGGCAAATACTTTACGAAACAAAAGTACCTGTTCAGTCGCTGTTTGCGGCTTTTTTTATTTTGCAATATTAATTATTTTAAGCCCACATTTTTCAGCATAGTGGACGGTATACGCCGTACCTCCGGTTTGCTCTTTTAAGTAGCAAATGCACAGGCTGCTGTTATCAACCAGATGCCGATTTCTTTTCTGCATACAGCCCGTATAGTATTGCTCGGATGTATACACAACTTTATCTGCTTTGGATTTAATCCTTTTATATTCGGCTATGTCAGCTTTGTTCCATCCTCTTGTTTGATTACGACAAGGGAGAACAAGGATCAGCCTGATATGAGGACATTCTTGCTTTAATTCTAAAACTGTTCGAGCCGTGAGAACATCAAATCCCAATGCTCCACCGGAGCCGAAATATCGGTATCCATTTTTTATAGACTCCATCAAAACATTTCTTAATCTTTGTGTTACCACCGGGACTTCTTCCGGTGGTATTTTTCTATGTCCTGTAAAACAACAGGTGTGCTTCTTCATTTCTGCCTTTGTCATACTCGTTTCCTCATTTTCAACAATAAATTATCATTTTATTTAACGGTATTTTATTACAAGTATACCATACTATACCGTTTTATATAAGGGTATAATTATTACAGAAATGAGGGAGGTGCAAAAAGATATGGATTCTACCGAGAAAATTAAACAGCTCCTAAAACAACGAGGCTGGTCGGCATATCGTTTAGCAAAAGAAAGTAATCTATCAGATTCAACTATCGCTAATATAATAAAGCGCAATGCTGTTCCGACTGTTACCACAGTAGAATTCATCTGCAAAGGTTTTGGGATTACAATGTCACAGTTCTTTGCGGACGGAGAATTGATTGAGGTAAACGGCAAAACAAGAGATTTGCTCGATTGTTGGTCTGCGCTGTCAGAGGAACAGAGAGATGCCGCACTTGTTCTGCTTAAAAAGATGAATCAAAAATAATTGCTGCCGTGATGAATCAGTATCATCACGGTAATTTTTTTAGTGTGTTCTTTTCTTTTTTTGTATTGACATATTACGATAATACTGTAAAATAACAGGTACTTACAGATGGAGGTGTTTATCATGAAAGCACGAATTATCGGAAAAGACGAATATAATCCCGAACTCAAAGAACTTATAATTGAAGTGGTGGAAAATCAAATATCGGACAATAATCCTCCCATTACAAAAATTACATATGACAGGCTGTTATCTACAGGATACACAGATAAACGGGCAAAAGAAAAAATCGCAGCTGTTTTGGCAAGTCATATTTATGACATTATGAAATATGACAAAATCTTTGATAAAGAAAAATACACAAAGGAATTATCTGAGCTCGAATAGATTATTTACACGGAATAAAAAGAGGCACTCTCATGGGAATTTAACCCTTGAAGAGCGTCTCGCTTTTATCTGTGACTTTATCATATATCTTTTAATTCGCCTTGAGTTTTTTTCGGTATAAGTTGATTTCATGTAAAATAGGAATTGGTTTTGACATTCCTAAAAAGAAAGAGCCAAGTTTTGCAACTCAGCCCTTCCGCTTTTTAGTTCCCACTTAACGGTAGGGTACACCGCTTTTTTAGCTCTCACTTAACGGTAGAGTTCACCGCTTTTTGAGCATAGCTTATTTTAATCCCGAACATTTATAAGCCGCATATCGGGGAGCGAACAATATTTGTGATCCTGATCATTTATAAGCCGCATTCAGGGAGCGAACAATATTTTTTTGAGTATCGCTACTCTGTGCAGTTATTATACACATATCGTTCAATATGTCAATAATTGAAAAATGTACATATTATTTACACATTATTTCGATGTGTCTTGATCAGAAATCATTATATCAATCAGTTGAGAAATAACATCAAGGGAATGTTGATTGCAAAGTAAAAGGTCATTTTTGATACTCTGAGGAATACTCTTCATTCTTGTTTTTCCTAATAACAAATAATCCGGAGTTACTTGCAATGCTTCACATATTTTAACTAAAGTCTCTAAGCTCGGAACGGAATGTCTGTTTTCTATGTTGCAAATATGATTTTTTGACATACCAGTCATCTTCGCAAGTTCACCCTGCTTTATTCTTAATTCCATTCGCCTCTGAGCAATTCTTATACCAACATTTTTATAGTCAACCAACATCTTCTATCACCGGATATATCTTATCATTTGTATTAACAATACTCAACAAACCAAAAAGGTAATAGTTTCGTTATAGTTTAAAATAACAAATATTTTTCAAAAATATCTTATTATACACGATTCATATTTATTATAACCGGTGATTATGTACCCTTGCCGCCCCGAAGGGCGGCATTTTTATGCTCACTTGATCGAAAAATCATTTTCAATTGCGTTTTTTTCTCCGCTCACGATACACCCAAATGCTCGATCAAAATCGGACTTTCTTACATAAAAATCCGTGTCATCTTCATATATCAGATGCACTCTGTCACCTTCGATTATCCATGATTTTAAGTGTATTCCTTTCATATTGATTCCTCCTTGTATTTCTTAGTATTTAGTATGCCAGATATTATCAAGGACATAACTGCCCATAGCCTAATATCTCATAATACCCCACCGGATACGACCTTTTTGTACACGAATCACTTGAGTTGCCTTCAATCGTGTAAACAGTATCGCTCTCAACCTTTTCCACAATTCCGACATGGTCGGCAGTGCCTGTTAATCCGTCGTATTCCCAGTCGAAAAAGATCATATCTCCCGGTTTTGGAATAAAAGTGTTGTCCTGCCACTGATTTCGCTCCTTAAACCACTGAACGCCCTGTCCGCAACCCGCGAATTTAGGCGCGACACCTGAATCAATATATCCGCATTCGTTGGCGCACCAACTCACAAAGCAAGCGCACCACTCCACACGGCTGTCAAAGCCGTACCAGCTCCAGTATGGCTGACCGCCGACATTGCCGAGCTGTGACTTTGCTACATTGACAATATCATCGCTTACTGTTCCGTATAACACGCTGCTCCAAAGCTTGGATTTATCTTCTGCGAGAAGCTCATCCAACTGTGCTTTCTGATCATTGTTGAAGCCGTATTTTGATTTCATTTCAGCGACCGTCATGTGCTTCACATTTATATGCAATATGGTCTTTGACACCTCTTTTTCTGTTACGATAATATCGCCGTTGGTATCGGGCTTTTCGGTGTATTCCTTGACTTTCTTTGTTTCGGTATTCTTTGATATTTGGTGCATATCCCAAAAAACGCCCTTTAGAATGTCATATTTGCCGTCATCCATCGTTGCGACTTCCTGTGGGCTGTTGGGATCAGTTGTCGTTTTGACCGCATAGACAGCTAAAACATCCTGCCACCTCGCACGGCTGCCCTTCATTTCAAGAATATCGTGGGCAACTGAGTTTTTCGTTTCTTCGATTTTTGTCTGATACTCTGTGTTGATATTGCTGATTGCTCCCTGCATCGTCAATCCGTCCGTATCACCGGAGCTGTAAAAAATCCCGAAGCACGAACCGACAATAAGTGCTATCATGACGATAACTATTATTATCACAGCCGCAACCCAGCCTCCCGCGGCAATGGCGGCAACAAGGCTTTTTATGCCTGCTATCATTGATTTAATTGCCGATTCGGTCGCTTTAGCGGCAACCTTTGCATTTTTCTTTGCTGTTTCCGCCGCTTTTTTGGTTGTCTTTGCAGATTTCTCGGCAAGCTTTCTGCCGGCTTCCGCTGTTTTATTTGCCGCTTGTGCTGTCCGCTGTGCAGACTTCGCCGAATGACTTGATGTCTTTATTGCGGTTCTTGCAGTTTGCTCAGATGTTTTGATTGATTTCTTTGCTGTTTGAACTGATGATTTTTCGGTTGCTTTTGTTGCCTGTTCCGATGTTTTAATTCCCGTTTTTGCTGTCTGATCGGGAACTTTAATTGCGCTGTTTGTAGACTGCCCTGCGGTTTTAATATCTCGTTGCATTGTTTTAAAAGTTTGATTGCCCGTGGATTTTGCCGTTTGCTTAATGCTGTCAGCACCGTGGCTCTTTTGCTTTATGCTTTTGGCATCAAACCGCTTTTGATTGATACTGCGGGCAAGGTTTTTTCCGCCGTCAAAAGTCTTTTTTACGGTTTTCTTTGAGCCGTGAGCTACATCGTGGACAATATCTTCTGAGGCATATTTAATGTTGTTTTCTGCGTATTCATCGGGTGTTACCTGTCCGTCATCGGCAAGATTTTGAAATTGGTCTTTAGAACGAATCAGACCCTGCTTCATCTTAGAAGCAAGGTCTGATGTTTTATCGAGAGCTTTTGTCTTTTTATGGCTGCCTCTTGTTTTGATTTCTTTCAAGATATACACCCCCGTTATCTCTCTCGGGCAGGATCTGATTTAACATTTCCTATTTTGATTTCCTTTAGCGCATTAAGTTCCTTCCTTACCGACTCTTTAACATGAGATATGCGTATTTTATCGGCTTTATCCACAGCTTTTTGGGATAAAGAGTTAAAGCCTTTACCCATCTTATCAAGCAGCTTGCCAAAGCGCATCAAGATACCCTTATCGGTATTGGTTTTCTCCGCTTCCTTTGCTGATTTGCCAATAAAAAGTCGTCCGAAGTTTCTCAGATGTCCCTTTGCGCTTGAAAGTTCTGCTTGCATTGATTTTACCTTTTCAACGTCCTGTTCAATATCCCTTGAGAATTTACCGAACAAATCAGCAAGTTTATCGAGCGTTTCGGGTATCTTCATCGCTTTTACGGCATTAAGGAAAGCTTCTTTTCCTTTATCTTTAAAGGTTTTTACCGCATTCTTTGCAGATTGAATGAAATTGTCCTTAATCTTTATAACGATAGCAAGACCTTGTTTAATCTTACCTTCCGTTTTCTCTACGAGGTTTTGACATTTGGCACGGAGCGAATTGTTATGAATAAGGTTTATCTCCTTGCGCATATCCTGCATTTCTTTAAGCATTTCCGTTAAGGTCTTTTCCATATCGCCGATATACTCTACAAGCGACTCAACATTTTCCTTTTCCTTGTGCATGTCATTCTTTTCCAGCGCGTCCATTAGTTCCGCTATCTGCGGATGCTCTCTTAATTCATCCATTATTTACACCTCCCATGTTCTCATCTTTAAGGTCAGATAAGCGCGTCGTCATAAGCCCATAGAGCTTGGTGTTCTTCGGAAACTTATTGATAAACGGTACAAGTGACGAGCCGACCTTCATAAGTCCGCGACCTGCTTCAACATTCGTTATATACGAAAGCTGTGTATCTGAGATACCCATCAATTCCGCAAGCTTTATACGGTCGGTCGCGGCCTGATTAAGCATTATTACAAACTCTGAGTTTGCAAGCATTGTTCTTGCCGTGTGGCTCTGCAAAAGGTCGTCAACATTCTGCGTGATACCTGTGCAGAACGCTCCGTACTTACGAACACGCTTCCAAAGAGTAAACAGGAAATTTGCGCTGTATTCATGCTGAAACAGCAGGTAGATTTCATCAATAAAGATGAATGTGTTTTTACCGATTGCTCTGTTGGTGGTTATCCTGTTTAAGATACTGTCAAGCACGACGAGCATACCAATAGGAAGAAGCTGTTTGCCGAGGTCGAGAATATCATAGCATATGAGCCGGTTGTCTACATCAACATTTGTCTTTTTTGCGAAAGTGTCCAAGCTGCCGTCTGTAAACAATTCGATAGCAAGTGCAATATCCTGTGCTTCGGGTTCTTCCTGTTTGAGAAGCTCCGCACGGAACTCTTTAAGCGTTGGCACAACCCCTTTATACCCTCTGCGCTTATAGTTGCGATAGGCAAGCTTAGTGCAACGGTCTATAAGTGATTTTTCCTTTGCGCCGAGGCTGCGGCTGCCGATAAGCTGTTCACAAAGTGACAGGATAAATTCCGATTTGAGTATTACGGGGTCCTCGCCGTCACCGTAATCCTTTGACATATCCATTGCGTTGATGTGATTCTTTGAGGTTGCAGAAATGTCGATAATCTCACCTCCGAGTGCCTTTACAAGCGGTGCGTATTCGCGCTCCGGATCAATAATTATTATGTCGGAGTCACCGTCAAGCATAAGATTAGCTATTTCACATTTGCCCGAAAATGATTTTCCTGAGCCTGATACACCGAGAATAAATGAATTGCCGTTGAGTAGGTTACGGCGGTTTGCTATTATCATATTATTGCTGATAGCGTTTTGACCGTAGTATATTCCTCTTTCGTGACCGATCTCCTGAACCTTAAACGGCATAAAGACCGCAAGACTTTCGGTAGTAAGCGTTCTTAAAACATTTATCTTTCTGCAACCGATTGGTAATACGGTATTAAGTCCGTCCATTTGCTGAAATTTTAAAACGGCAAGCTGACATAAATGCCGTCTTGCCGTAGAAAGTAATGCCTCAGTATCCGAGTCAAGCTGTTCTTTTGAATCCGCCGCGTGAACAAGTGTAATAGTCGCGCACATCATGCGCTGATCTCGGGTAGTCAAATCATCGAGAAACTCTTTGCTTTCCTTTCTTTGAAGCTCCATATCGTAAGGCACAACGGCTGAAAAGTTGTTGTTTTGGTTTTGCTTTCTTTGCCAGTTTGTGATGTTCGTCTCGACACCGAGCAAGCGGTTTTCTACTTCTCTTACCGCTTCGTCTGTCGGGATAGGCATAACATCTATTGAGAGCATCAGGTTACGGTTGAGTTCGGTAAGCTCCGATACCATACTGTCCTTGATATACGCCGCGTATTCTTTTATGAACAACACACGGGCAAACTTGTCACCGAGTTTGACATAATCGTCAAAGCGTTCGATGCTGTCGGGGCAGATATAATCCTTAAAGTCGTGACCTTTGCGCATCATTTCCTTCATATCGAAACGGAAATACACCTCCTGCCCCGGTCGGTAAAAGTCGTGCAGTATTCGCAGTCTTTCGGTTGCGTTTAGCTCCGAGCATTTAGAGCCAAGAGCCGTAAAGTGAGTTTCAAGGTCGGTCCCTATGCGTGAAAAATAAGTTTTGGCATCTTCAACATCCTTTTTCACAACCGAAACAGTGATATATTTCTCTTGCACGATACCATTAGCGTCAGCCGCTTTGTCGCGGAGCATATCGTTATATTCCTTGCGGTAAATCTGAAGGTCGTCATCACGCTCCGGCATAAGAATATTCTGTTCAAACTCATTGCGGTTGAGCTTTCTGTTATTAATCGTAAGCTTGGTTGTTGCTCCGCTGTCAAGCGAGTTAAGCAACTCAGAATATGCAAGAAACATCGTTTCTTTATCCTCTTTGCTTGCCACAAGATAGTTGATGTCCTCAAACTTAAATGTCTTTGTATAGCGGTTACCGACCTTGAAGATTCCGTCCTCATATATTCCGGTAACGGGGATATAGTCATGGACGCTTTTCGGAACCTTGTACGCTTCCTTATCCTGCTTGAGCATATTTTTAAGTGATTTCATCATTTGGCTTTCCTCCCTTCTTCATAAATTTTGGCTTGTTTTGTTTCTGTATTGCTTCGTGATAAAAGGTATCACACTCGAATTTCACCTTCTGCGGTTCGATAAATTTGCTCCGTATCCAAGTCCAAGCAAACTGTTCCGCTGTCATACCGTTGTAGGTTATAAAGCCCATTGCCACAAACGGTGCAGCTGTGAGCATACATACCCAAGACAGCGTTTCCGTACCGAAATACGGTCGGAGCAGAAAGTACATCAGTACCGCAATGCCCACACCGATGACAGAAAAAAAGAACTGCCGCATAGACAGTCCGAAAAACATTGATTCTGTATAGTTTCGTATTTCACGGTTTATTTTTATTTCCAAATTGATTCCTCCTATAACTCCATCATCTCACGCACAATGCGGTCTGCCATTTTGACGCTGCCGACCAGTACCAGCATGTTAAATATCAATTCCCCGATATATGTCCAAACCTGCGTTACCGCCGCGGCGGAGCTGTCTACTACAGGCGGGCTTGATGCAAATACAGAGAATATGATACAAGCAAGTACAATTATCGCGCCCTCAAGCAATACGGCGCAGAAGCTTTTGAGGAATGTTTTTCCCACATTTTGCGTTGGCTCTCCTGCGAATGTTGCAAGCGGTATCGGTGCGATAGCCGAATACATATAGATTTTGAAAAAGCGGCCATACACAGACATTATCATAATAAACGACAGCACCGTAATGAACAGACCGCCGATAAGCGTGACTGCCCATAGCGGTATGCTTTCCCAAAATCCGCAGTCCTCTATCGCCTTGATAATCGAATCAGGCAGCATTGTTGATTTGCCGCTTGTTATACCCGACGCGGACATTATGTTTGAAATAACGCCCTGCATGATTGCCATTAGCTTCAGAAGTAATTCAAGCCCATAGGTAATTACGCCTTTTGCAATGGCAAACCTGATAAAGAGCTTTAGCGCGTGTTCAGGCTTTTTAACTTCAGCAAAGCTACCGCAGGTCTTTACGACGCCTACTACAAAAAATAATACAAGCAGAGCGTAACCTATTGCCTGCAATGTGCCGTGGATATTCAGTATGACATTCCATATTGCGCCGCCTTTAAAGCTTTCGGGCGATTGCGTGAGAAGGGTCCATATTTCAGCGAACTTACTGTTCCAAGTTTCAAGGGCGTTTTGCAGATTTTGAACTACCCAATTATCTGACATATCGTTATCCTCCCTTCGTTAGAATCAGGCGGAGCTTTATCGCTCCGCCCGATTGATTGTCAGCCGCCCGTAATGAGCGACAGTATTTCCTTTGCGAAGGTGATAACGATACCGCCGGCAACTGTCAAAAATCCGTTTGCCCTTTGTGACGGATCGTGTGATTTAAGCGATAAGCCCACCTGCACGATACCGAAGCCAAGCAGGATAAGACCTATTGCTCGAATCAGTCCGAAGATAAAATCGGATAGATTGTTTACCACCGTTAAAGGATCATCGCCTGCCGCAAATGCCGTTATCGGCATGGCAAAAACGATCGTCAGTGCCACAACAATTGCGCAGTAAAAGGTAAATCCCTTTTTAATTCTTCTTGATACGCGGTGGTTTGTGCGTAATTTTTGCACTTTTTTTCGATGCGTTGAAGTTGTCACTGTCATCATAAAAAAATCCCTCCATTTCTTTTATTTTGGTTCCTTCATTTGTTTCATCATCATGTTTTGGATTTAGTATTCTGTCAATATCTTCTTCGGTTAAGATTACATAATCGCTGTTGTCGTCCGGATATTTCGTCTCTTCTTCGCCGGTGTCAAGCAGATTTCTGTCAAACTGAATTGATGCGTAATTGTACCGCTTCTTCCCATGCCTATAAGCCTCACTGCTCCCGTCTGTTGTGAGCGCAACATTCGGGTGTTTGAGAATGTCATACTTCAAATCCATTACCGGGCGTTCGCCTCTGATAAAAAGAAGCGCATACCTGTTGTCAAGCATACGCACTTCATCGGGAGTCATCAGCTCACGACCTGTTATTTGCCAGTTGGTTGAATAGCTGCCATTTCGCCCTTTCGACTGCCCGTAGGTATTCATATCAATCGTTTCTTTGCCAAGCAGTTTAGAGACATATTCGTGGGTTGACTGCTCGTTCCCACCAAGATAGAGAAATTCGTCGCAGTTGCCGATAATGCTTTCCCATTGCTTCTCAAAAAGTGCTTTAAGCTGCGCGAGGTTTTGGATAATGATAGATACGGAAATCTCACGGCTTCGCATTGTCGAAAGAAGCTTATCGAACTCATCCGGCAATGCGACATTCGCAAATTCGTCCATCAGGAAATGAACGGGAACGGGAAGCGAGCCTCCGTGAATATGGTCGGCAGCATAAAACAACTGCTGAAAAAGCTGTGTGTAAAGGATAGATACCAAGAAGTTAAAGCTGGAATCGTTATCCGGTATCAAAGCAAACAGAGCGACCTTTTTTTCTCCGAGTGACGGGAGGTCAAGCTCGTCTGTGGTAGTTAAAGAAGCAAGACTTTCAAGGTTAAACTTTTCCAGTCTTGCCGCAAGGGTTATCTGTATGGACTTCAAAGTTTTCGCCGCACCTGAATGATAGGAACGGTAATACTTCAAAGCGATATGGTCGGGATTCGACATCTCCAATTCCGCAAACAGTTCATCAAGAGGAGAAGGTCTTGTGTCCTCCTCGTCCTCAATCGCACCGGCTCTGAGCATTTCCATTATCATTGCAAAGTTCTGTTCATCTTCGGGTGCTTCATAATGAAGATAAAATACAAGTGCAAGCAGAAGCATTGAAGCCGAGGTATCCCAAAAGGGGTCTTGTGATTGACTTCCTTTCGGAGTGGTACTCTTAAAAAGGTTCGTCACGAGCTTTTGCACATCGTTGTCGTTCTGCAAA
>JAQXOB010000032.1 GCA_029098305.1 Clostridia bacterium | reverse complement strand
TCGTTCCTGCAAATAATCGCTTTAATTTTGCCTGAATATCTCCTGTGCTTTCACAATCTTCCATCAGAAGCTGTACAAGCTCCATTTCCTTTTCGCTTAAACCGTGTCTTCTGTTTTTCATGCCAATTTACCTCCGTTTTTATTTATGGTTATTATTGCATTTACACAGTTTAATATTCAGACTCAAACCAACGGAATATGAGTTTAAAGTGCAATTTACCGCTCATATTTTATCATTTTACCACTAAATCGCAAAAATAATAACTATTTTATATTCTTACGACGAAAGGAAAATACATATTATCATTTTAATAACAAACCTTCTTGAAAGTAGCATTATCCATTACAAGGAGGTTTCTTTTTTTTGCCAAATTACGCATTGGGCATTGAAAAATATTCTGTTTACGTGTATAATAAGATTCGGTTATATAAATTAAGAATATAGGAGTAAAATTTTATGAAAAAGTTGTATGTTAAGTTCTCAGTAGCAATTTCACTTTTACTAACCCTATCGTTTGCTTTTAATCTAACTGGTGCGGCGCAGACAACTGATGATGTCGGTAAAAATAATTTACCGACAAGCTACAGCTCAGTTGATCAAGGCTATATAACCTCTGTAAAGGATCAGGGTAACACAGGTACCTGCTGGGCACACGCAACAATGGCGGCCTGTGAAGCAAGCCTTATCAAAAATAACGGATATCCAAAGGACTTAAACCTTTCCGAGCTTAATTTAGCTTACTGTGCATATCACACAATGACAGATAAGCTCGGTTTATTTGACAGCCAAACGGTGTCGCTGATGGATTATATTTACAGCGGCGGTGATTTTGGTAATGCGATGATTACTCTTGCCAACTGGAACGGTGTTGTAAGCGAAAATGCAAATCATTCTCAGTATGCAAGTGAAAAACTGTTTATGATTAATGCTCAGGAGTTTGATGTTTACAACAAAGAGTCTCAGTATTGCTATGATGAGGCGCATCTTACGAACTCTTACTCTGTAGACGGTGATGACATCAATACCGTAAAAGAGAACATATTGAAGTTTGCCGCCGGTGCTACTCATATAAATGCAAATTGCTATAACGAAGAAACATTTGTGTATTATTCACCTTATTATCAGGTACTTTCAGGCTATGAACACGGTGTCACAATAGTGGGCTGGGATGATAGTTTTCCGAAAGAGAACTGTAATGTTGATGGTAATATGCCCCAAAATGACGGTGCTTGGTTAATTAAAAACAGTTGGGGAACTGATTGCGGAATGGACGGCTATATGTGGGTTTCATATGAGGACTCATATGTGGTTAATGATGGCGTTACTTTTTTTGAATTGGAGTCAGCCGACAATTACACATATAATTACGGCTATGATGATTTAACAGGTAAATATACACTAAACGTTGCAGGCGTTGAAGTGGGTAATGATGTAAAAATGGCAAACGTCTTTACCGCGCAGGGCGATAACGAACAGCTGAAAGCTGTTTCATTTTACACAACTAACGAAAATCTGAATTTTGAAGCGTATATCTATACAGGTTTGACTCAAAGCACTTCACCGATAGAGGGTTTACCTGTCGCATGTGTGTCGGGCAATATTCCGCTGAAGGGTTATCATACTGTAAAACTTGACAAGCCGATAAGCCTTGAAAAGGGAGAAAAATTTTCTGTTGTAATAAGGCTTTACAGCGACAATCCCGATACAGAGGTTTTTGTAAATATTGATATGCAGGACGAACACCAGGAACTTAAAAGCAACGAGAATGTAAAAATATCCGATTACGGAGAAAGCTTTTACTGCATGGATGATTTAAGCTGGGTTGATTTAAAGACTGTTCTCAAAGGAAATATGAGAATTAAGGCATTTACTGGTGCTGACTCAAAAGACGAGCCTGTAAAGGATGAATTCAGCGAATACGGCGGATACACTCGTGATCAGCTGATAGATATGCTGAAAGAGGATACTAAAAAAACCGATGATTACATATACACCTCCTACACTTACAGCAGAGATTCAATTTATACTCTTATAAAATTGGATGGCTATGCAGAGGATGTTATAAATAACAGCGATTTGTTCCTTGCCGTTGAATTATTTGGACTTCATAACAAACTGAACAGTCAGATGAACAATATGGAGCCTTACACTATGGCTGAGGATTTGAAATATTACTATAAGGAAATAACCGGTATAAAAAGCTATGATAGCGTGAAAGGCTGGGATGAATTTATTTCCTCATACAATGAGGCTGTAGAAGCAAGTAAACAAGGCTTGATTAACGACAGCAACTACGGAGATTATTACGAAAAAGCAAGAACAGCTTACATAAACTTTATGGACGAAGCTATAGCAAACGGACACAATTTCAGCTACCTTCAAAATTATGGTGATATAAATAACGATTCAATGATAAATATGGTTGATGTTACACAGCTGCAAAAGATATTGGCCGCTTTAGTAACAGATGATTTTTATTCCTGTAATAATTCGGATGTAAACGGCGACGGAGAAATTAATCTTGTGGATGTAACAACAATTCAAAAGTACATTTGCCGTCTTAATGACCATTTTGCAGTATATGACAATAACTTCAACGGTATTGACGGTTTTACAGATGATATATCAAAGTCTGAAGCAGAAGAGTACTTGAACTCTGCCTTAAAAAATGCAGAGGAGTGGCAGGATTTTCCATATATGGATCAAAGCGAAAATGTGGATACAATCAGAGTAAAAATGATTTATAGAGATGCAAAGTTTGCATCTGAAAACGCAGACAGATATAAGCCTAATGAGTTGCTTTTCAAAGCAAGAAATCTTCTCAGGTGCTTTAGCGGCGGCGGAAAGGGATAATATCATTTAAAATAAAAAAACAGAGGGTTTTCTTGCCGACAGACTGCCGCAGTATCAGAAAACTGTCGGTGTATCAAGGGTAAAATAAACGGCTGCGAGCAGCCGTTTATTTTACCCGCCATTTTTCCGATATTATGCAATTATAGGTGTGTAAGCCGAGCTGCGGCTCACACACCCGAAATATACATTTTGATTTTATATCATTTGGGGCTTTACACAAAGTTTGAAATAGAACCTCTGAAATTTCACGTCTTTATACTGTATGCATATCGGGTACTCATATTTACCGTCAGATTGCTGAAATTTTCCTAATGGTCGACAGTTATCCGTCTTGGGATTCAGGCAATCCGACTGCAGGATATGCACAAACGATTTAATCAGAGCTTTCTTAGTAAATGATTACCCGGTTATTCCATTTTCTGCATAAATCTGATAATATTCTTCTTCTGCCTGCTCTGCCTTTGCCTGTCCTCTTGTACATCTCGGGGTAAGCAATGAGTATCTCCTTGGACAACCCTCACAGGTCAAACCGGACAAATATTCTTCAAGCGTGGGTGGAGGAGTAGTTTCTGTTTGAGAAGTAATGCTTTCATCGTTGGGATTATCACTAACTGGCGGCTTTTCATCTTCTATGACATATGATGAACTCTCTTCAATTGCCGATAATTCCGATTGTGTATCGACAATGGAATTGTTTTTAGGCTTCGTTGAAACTGTATTTTTATCCTTAACAAAATCATGTTCATTCGGAAAATTTTGCTTATCAGATATGTTTTTGCATACCGAAATCGACGAATACAAAATAACAGCCGCAAAAACTCCTGCGGCAAATCTCCTTATTGCCGACTTCATTTCCTTTCCGGGTAAAGCTTTGGGAAGTTTTTTAAGCACTCCGACAAGATATTTCGCGTGGAGCAAAATATGTAAAAGTATCACACCAAGACACACATACGACAGAACATTATGTATATTAAAAATCAGAATCCATGAAATGCCGGAATTAATAACAAAAATTTCCTTTGCTATAAGCATACCGTTACAATAACAACAGGCATACATATTGTAAGAAGTATATCTGAAACAAGCAAAAATATTTTCTCTGTTTTGCTGTTTTTAACCGCTTTGAGCAGTCCCTTTATCATAGAATAATTAAGTATAATATGGATGGAAAATATAATCCCTATTCCTATTCCGACAACTTCATGAAAGAATCCGCCCAGTCCTTTTGCAAACATCAGCATAGCATATAGTATTGCCATTGTGATATCAATAAAAATTTTTAAAATAACATTTCTTTTCATAAGTTACCTCCGCATAAATGTAAAGAAATACATATCAATAGTTTATAAATAGAGTGTTCGGTTTTTTATAATCGTGAACACTTTCTTTTTTTGTTGTCGTTTTACTCAGTGTGTTCAATCCTGAAATACTCCAAATACTTCTTAAACTTATCCTGCGCACAAAGGCAGGTATCCACAAGATAACCCTCCTCGTTATTCCATTCTTTAAGCCCACGGTAATAAAACATTTTTATTTTATCCTCGATTATAAAAGGCACAATATTATATTTTAGACATTCCTTAAACATAATCAGTCTACCTATTCGACCGTTCCCGTCTTGGAACGGATGAATACGCTCAAACTTAACGTGAAACTCAATAATATCATGAAGTGTTTTAGTTGCCTTATTGTTGTACGCGGCAATAAGTGCTTTCATTTCATCAGCCACATTTTCGGGGAGGGTTGTTTTTCTGCCGCCTACTTCATTAGGTATCTTTTTATATTCCCCAACTGCAAACCAATCTTTTTTAGCGTCGCTTGTGCCGGTCTTTAAAATATAGTGCAGATGTTTTATAAACTTCTCCGAAAGCTGCGATTTTGCATTTTCAATGATTTCATCAATACAGCGAAAATGTGCAGTTGCCTCGATAATATCATCAACTCTTATAATCTCGTCAGTGATACCGATGGTGTTGGTTTCAAAAATATACCTTGTCTGGTCGTGAGTAAGGCAACTGCCCTCAATATGGTTGGAGTTATAGGTCAGTTCAACCTGTATTTTATGATAAATACCGCCGTGAGTCTGACTTCGTTTTTCTTCCGTTAAGATATCGAGAAGTGTACGTGATGCGACCTTGCTCTTGTTGCTTCTCTCGGGTTTTTGGGCGTTTTCGGGGATTTTCCATGTTTTACCCACAAGATACGCTCCGGGTACTCTGCCACAGGCACAGTAATTGCGAACACTGCGCTCGGATGTATTCCACTTTATAGCGATTTCCTTAACGGACAGATAATTCATAGCGTAAACCCCCATAATCTCTTTATTCTATTATACTTGATTATCGGCAAAATATCAAGCGGATTAAATGATTTACTGCCGATATTTTGCCGATAGTTATCATGTGGGATTTTTATTTTAGTAATTATGGGTATCTGTTTATCTCAACTTAACCCCAAAATAACACGCCTGAGGATTTGAATATTTGCTCCTTCGTTTTTTACTTTTCTCCGATTTTATTAATTTACTTGCACATTTGCTAAAAGCATCAAAATTTAAGAAAAGTGTTTTTCCATATGCCTTAGCATAGTTTTGATAATACTCAAATAACTCATCTGTAAACACATATTCTTCTCTACAACCTGTAAAAATAATGTGTTCCCTCAAAAAGCTTGTAAAATCATCTTCGACATCATTAGAATAGGAAATATTATTCGGTATATATTCATCATAGTTGCCGTTTGTACCGCTAAATATATAGTTGTTTTGCTTTAGCCTTACATAAGCATATATTAATTTCTTTACAATCGCATTCTTTTCTCGTTTCAGTTGATCCATTATATAATCTAATGAAAGACCGTTTTCTTCTATCCTTTTTGTAAAGGGAATAATAAGCAATCTCTCTTTAAAGGCTATGTCCTCTTTATAAGAACGAATGGCATAATTTGAGCAAAGTATCACATGAGCGCGGCTTACAAATAATTTGCAGCCGTTTCTGTATTTGAATTCTGCACCTACCCGGTCATGGCCGGAAATATTTTTTAATATTGCTGTTGCTCGTTCGCTGAGGGGCTTTGCTTCCATATCCATACAAGCAATTATCGATTTTTCGTATATTCTGCTTAATGCAAATTGTCTATCGAATTCATTTGGCTGCATAGTTACCACACTACTTGCATTATGAAGTTCCAATAAAAAATTAACCAGCGTTGATTTACCTGAATTTGTTACTCCTACAAAACATATAATCTTTTTAACTATATCATTTGTAAGACATAAACCGAGCGCTTCAAGTAATCTATCCCTTAACACGTAGTCGCTACATGTATAATCGTCAATCAGCTTATCAAAAAACGGACAATATATTTCATTCGTATTCCAATAGGCATCAATCATATTTGTAATAAAAAAATCCGGAGTATTCTGATAAAAGAATCCTGTTTCAAGGTTAAGAATACCGTCTCTGAACACAACATATTTATGTATGTCGCTCTGTGAATCGGTTTCGCATGCCGTTTGAGAAATATTTGATAATATTGCCTTAACAATTCCCGAATGTACCCTGAAGTTTCCCCACATAGATGATGCTATCTCACAAAATTCACGAATCGCAGGTAATAAAGCTTTTGTGTCAGGATAGACTATGAAAATATGTCCGTTGTAAAAATACAGGTTATCATCGTGGCGTACTATTATACGAAGTTTTTGTGTTAATAAGTTTGATATTGCGTTGATGATTTCCGTTGTGTCAATTTTTTCATCCCTGTTAGGAATCGGTTTATATTCACAAACGCAAGCAGCAAACAAATCACGCACTTTTTCCGGTAAGGACCCATTTGTATTATATAAATTTAAAACTCTATTAACATTATTGCTGTTGTAATGATTTACATATTCCGTAGATTGATTAGAAATGTTGTTGTATGAAATTATAGGTTTAATAATTTTTTGATATGTTGACATATACATCACTCCTTGTTTTAAGTTGTAATTTGTGTGTTTTTGTTCCATGTTCCACGTTCTGAGTTGAAAAATAATTCAAAGCATTAGAAATAAAAAATAAAAACAGAGATAATAATAAAATAAAAAGTTTTTTTCTGCCCGGAACATATAACCCGGAACGAGCAGAATTTTTAATTCTCAAATCTATGTTTTTAAGCCTGTAAACTACTAAAAAACAGCACTTTTTAAAATAATTTCAATATTTTTTAAAATCGGTAAAAATTAAATTAGTTTTTTACGTTTTTTGGGAACCCATAAAATACTAAAAAATATAAAATCTTAATACATATTGTTTAAAAATCTTCAGGGGCGCATATTAAATTACGCCCCTGTCATTGTGCCTTAATAAAATTCAAAATAATTCTGCCACTTTATTCATACTATCCCTCATAAGGTCAAGGGAAGAATGACAATATAAATCCATCGTAATCTGAACTTGCGAATGCCCAAGTATATCGCTTATGGTTTTTATATTAACTCCGCTTTCGATTGCCCGTGTAGCAAATGTGTGACGTAGGGCATGAAAGTTTATGTGTTCAATTCCGGCCACTTCAAGTAAATAATTTAACGCATCTCTCATAGTGTGAGGTTCAACACAGTTGCCGAGCGGCATAGCAAAAACATAATTATTATTCTGATAAAGTTCGCCGTAGTAATTAATTTCAGCTAACTGATTTTGCCTATGCTCAAGCAATCTTTCAAAGATTTTATCGGGCAATGGAATTTCTCTAAAGCCGCTGTTAGTCTTAACGTTACCCTCAAGAATTGCGGTCGTACATTCTCCGCTGACAATTTCATTCATACTCTTTTTAATGCGCTGGAGAGTTCGGCTGATTTTTATGGTATGCTTTTTAAAATTTACATCAGACCATTTTAATGCGCATAGTTCTCCGATTCGCAGTCCTGTTGCTAAATCAAGCATTATCGCAAAGCCCAGTCGGTGTAAAGGTATAACATTCATAAGAGCCATCTGTTCGCTCACGGAAAGTACTCGCATTTCTTTCTTTTCCTGTTTTGGAATAACAGCTCCGTCTGTAGGGTTGTTCCTGATAATGCCGTTGATTTTCGCCTGTTCTAAAGCTTGATGAAACATATTATGTAGATTGCGAATAGTCTTGGGGCTAAGACCCGATGATCCGTCAACCCTCCCGCACTCAAATTTCTGATTATAAAAGTTTTGAACCATTACAGGCGTAATCTGTTGAATCGGTCTGTTACCCAATGTGGGATTGATGTGATTATACACGTACCCCTCATAGCTTATATACGTTGACGGCCTTACTGTGATTTGCGCGTAATTATGCAGCCACATGGTAAGCCATTCGCTTAGAATCATTTTGTTTGGGGTGACATAATCGCCACACTGTTTTTGATATAGGACGGCGTTTAGCTTGTCAGCAACTTCTTTTCGGGTTTTTCCGTAAATTGAGCGTTGAATTTGTTTCCCTTTTTCATTAAATCCGTCGCTGTACCGAGCCTCCCAATACCCGTTGGCTCTTTTTCTTATGGAACCCTCATTATTTCCGTTTTTGTTCATAGGCTCACCTCAAATCAGAACATCGTCTGCTGTTTCAAGCCACTCAAGAAACTTTGTCTTTGTGACAAGAACTCTTTTGCCGATTCGAATGGCAGGGAAGCTTGAGGACCTCATAACTGCATAAGCGCAAGTAAGTGAGATATTAAGATATCCCGCAATATCTTTTGCGTTCATAGCTAATGGAAGTTCTTCGTTAGATTTGTAAATTGGTAATTTCATTTGAATACCACCCTTCTAATTTTTTTACTTCATGGTTAGATTGTTTTTATTTTTTAATTTTTCTGTTATGAACTCCCAAAAGGAAAAGCCCCGTCTGACAGCGGACGGGGCTTTGATATATTTTATTTACGGTGAAATATATGTTCTCTTGTATGTAATTTTTAAAATCACAAAAATATACCTGACGTTTCTGCGTATTTTATTTCATTAACAGCTTTATTAAATGAATCGGTGTCGATAAGCAGGTCTTCAACATCTTCCGCTGTATAACCATACTCAAACAAAAGACTGACTTCTTCCTTATCAACACCGAAGCATCCACATATATTAAGAAGCAAATCCTTTTCATCGGTATAAAAGTCATCGTAAATACAACTATCATCTAAATAGCTATACGCTGACAAAGACGAGTAAATATTGGGATAGAAGTTATTACGGGTGAGCTTACCTCGGTTATCTATTGTTATAATTTCGCCTTCATCGACCTTGATGATTGTATGTTCTTCATTATGTAATCCACAGCGCTTTAAAGCTTTCTCAACTATAGATGATGTAGACGCGTATACATAAATTCCGAGTCTGTCTAAACGGATAAGATGTATGGGATTGCTCCCCTTAACTATATAAAGTTTGTTATCTTCATCAAGTAAAGTGAATACAAAACTCCCGAAAACTTCTTCAGCTACATTTTTAAGCGTTCCGGAGTTTAAGATTTTCTGCGCCTCAATTAGCTGTACCGCAACATAGCTGTCGGTTTCGATTTTTGTTTCGGGTAAGTTGTGTAACATTCGAAGCTGAACATCATTATATATAACACCGTTATGTGCAAAGGCAAATGATTTATCTGCTTTGCCGTAAAATGGGTGGTTATTATAATTGAGCTTTGCGCTGCCCTGTGTTGTAAGGCGCGTGTGACCCATAGCGGCACGAGTATTTTTGGGAAAATCTATTTTCAATTTTTTAGCGGGTTTAGGTTTCTTATAAATAACTATATTTTTATCCTGTACATAAGATATCCCCGATGCGTCTGTTCCTCTTTCTTGGGCGGCGTTTGCAGGGTGCCTTGTTATTTTTTTAAGCACTTTATAGGGAACTTTTCCATCGTAATCAAGCCAACCGAATAATGCACACATATTATACGTCCTCCTCTACGTCTATTTCGTCATTTATATACAGCTTCTTTTCTTTTAGGTAATTAATAAGCTCCGGGGCGTCTTCTATCCTTGCAACAAATTCCGACCATGAAAGCTTTTTTATTTCATCCTCGGTGTAATTGATAGCAGTATCGCATATGCAATTTACAAGTTCTAAAGTCGAAATGAAAGTATTGTACCTGAGCGTACCTCGGAAAATCCTAAATTCTATTGTGTTGCGGTTACAGAGATTTAAAGCGGTATATCGATTACTGCTTGCCTTTTTTGCTTTGTCTAAAATTGCTTTCGGGGAAGATTCATATCCGTACCTTGCAGCCCAGCGATTTATCGAATATTCCGTACGCCTTGAAAACTTAAGCATTTCATTCTAATGACATTCGATAAAATATAGGATTTTAGAAATGACTTCGTCCTGTTCCTCCGGAGTTTTACCGAGGCTGTTTCTGTTAACGTGAATGTGATAGCCACACGTTGAAGTCTGATGACTTCTGTAACCCAAGGAAATGGCTTTAGCAAAAATATCCTCCCAACAATAGTTTTTATGGAAATCAAGACTCATCGGGTGCGAAACAATTTCCATTCCGTCATCAAGAGAGCCGTCTGACTTTATGTAAATATAGTCGCCGCCGTTATTTGCGATGTCTAAAATATCATCGGCGTTATAGTCATCTCTGCCTCCGTCGTCAATTTCGAGTTCTATACCGAAAAAGCGGTTGCCTTCGCCGTAAAAGATAGGCTCAGGTTTGTAGCTGTATTCTCTAATACTTTGGTTGTTTACTTTATCTTCGTAACAGCTGTAGCAGTAATCTTCACCGTCGTATTCATATGCGTTATCGTTTGAAATAACAGCATCGCAATCATAGCAATGGGTATAGTGGGAATCATAGCACGACTGACAAAGTGTAATGTTTTCATCACCGTAATTATCGCTATCCCAAATAATTGCACCGCAATGCTCGCAAGTTACTGTATACCCACTGACACAGTCAATACACACAATTTCACCGTTAACGTATTTGTAGTTGTCATTTTCGATTAATGCTCCACAGTGAGAGCAGATTGGTTTATCTTTCATTTTCAAATACCTCCATAAATAAAAAAGCCGTTGCTAAATTAAGCAAACGGCGTTAGATTAATATTCTTCTGCTAAAAGCATTGTTATGTAATCACCTTCTTCGATGATATAAACTTTTGCGATAATCGGATTTTTGCTTGAAAACAAATACTCTTTGTAATACTCCGGCAGTTCGGATGTATGAGTAATAATTTGTTTTCCGTCTTCTTTACAGAGCTTGAAAACCTGTAAATAATCTTTCAGTTCAGGCATGGCATCTACACAGCCCCACATAAAAAGCTGGAGTTCAAGCGGTATATTCGCCTGAACTCCTTTTGTTAAATATTTTTGTTTTGGTGGCACATTACTTCCTCCCTTCGATTGTTGTCTATGCTCCTTTTTATGCTCCTATCGTTGCAAACGATAGAGCCTATCATAGCATTATTATAATATATGGTTGAAAGTTGTAAGTTTTACGGATAATCTGCTGAAAAACTTGATTTATTGGGTGAAAAATAATAAGATATATTTGTTAGGTAGTTGATTTATTGTAGGAGGGATTTTACGAATATGGATGCTTATAAAAATGTATTTGATAATACAAAATTATCCGAGGAACAGCTGTTTTCAACTAAAACGGAACCACAGGAAAAAAACGATAAAGCTATGGAGGATTTTGCAAAGAAAAATGCAATTATAGCTGTAAACAGTTTTATTTCCTCTCAAAATGCAGAACCAATACCTATTTTTTATCAAGACTTTTGCGGCAACTGGTGCTATTTAGAGACTCCGAAGAAAGGAGTTCTCATCGGAAACATAATCGTATCTAATGTTACATTCTTATATATTGAAAACAAACCGAAAAAATCCAAACTATATGTCTTTATCGATTATGAAACAAACAACATTTTTTGTCACACGGTATTAACTCTTAATGAATTTAAATCCGGAAAAATATATAAGCATTTTGATTGTTTTTACTGTTTTTATCCATGTACAAAGAAAACAGCAGAGCAGTTAATCAAATATATTATTAGTTTTTCTTCGAAACAATTTTCTCAAATATATCAATTGCCCGGTTTTTATTTGTTTAATGAACTCGTAGGACGTAGTATTAAATTTATCAGCAGGGAGTTCTGTCCATATATCGGAAAAGTTCTTAAGGTAGACAATGCAGTTTCTAAATATGTAAGGGAGAAAAGTCTTTATCAAAGCGGGTTTATCCCCCAAGAATTAAACAGTAAATTACAATATCTGAAGCAAAGTAACGAACTTATGTTTTTAACTGCATATAGAATATCGGGACTGTTAACTCCTATCTATGATACATTGCTTAATATAAATATAAAAAATATTCTTGTTGTAGATCCCGGAGAAAATGTAAGCAATAGCTTATTGGCGGAGTATTCTGAACTGCTGTCGGTTTTTTCTCAGTCGGGAAACAATCAAATAGGTATAGCTAAAAGAGACATTACTAATATTTTGAAGAACTCATACTCGGAAACAATTATATTTCCCGATTACAAAACAGCAGATGCAAAAAGAAGAAATAATGCAATAAAATCAATAAGATCTGAATACTTTGAAAAGAAATACTATAAGAAGATTAATCTTGCTTTTATTTCAAATGCGGTAGAAAGCTTTCTTGAATCTAAGGATACTTTTGTTTTGAATACAGAAGGCTGTGATAATCTATTGTCAGATGCTGTTTGTTGCACGGGATATATTAACGATGCTGTTATCTCACACATTAATAACGAGAAAAAGACAAAGCTGAATAATGAGAAAACTATTTTGTTTATGAAAGAAAAAGTAAACAAGTACAATCAAGAGTATAAAAATAGATTCAGTGATTATACATATTTGGACTTATTTACTTCCTTAATGACATCATACGAATTGATTATTTCTATAATTATACCGGAAATAGTTAGCAGTGATTTTGAAAGTTTTTTAATAAAAATCATAGAGAAAAATCTAAAAAAGGAAACCGCTCCGTTTGAAGTGCTTGACGACTTTTGCAATGTACTAAATAACCAACTTGAAAATAGTAATCTGACACTTGTCACTTGTAACAAGCATATGAATTACAGCGATGATGCTAAAATGGTTATTGTACAAAATGATTTTTTGAGTATCAGAAGCGGTATTTTTGAAAAGTATATTATCAGCAACATGAATACAGCGGATAAACTTATTGATGTCCAAAAATCACTTAAAGAAAACGGACTCCTTGTATGCAATAAGGATTTGCAGAATTCCTTAACTGTATATGATGATAGCGGGAAATCTGTTGTTAAAAGATTTATATCTTTCAAGTATAAAAATCAGCTCAACTCACTGCTAAATGATAATAATCTACGGAAATTAACAGAATTACCGATACAGGATTACTTTGGCGGCTCCGATAGCTGCCCGGAACATTTTATACCTTTAATAAAAAACGACGAAAACAAAATAGCAGGTATAAAAGTAGGTCAATCCGAAACAGAAAATAAGCATATTTTTGTCAGCGGTTGTTCAAAGCAAGAGAGTACATATTTTCTTTGTCGATTAATGTACTCAATGTATGAAAATAAAGAAAAAATAGTGGTGTTTGATACAAACAACTCGTTCAATGAAAAATCATTGACCAAATACATTTCAGAGGAATTTGTGAATCGTCATATGGACTTTTATAATACCGATGATTGTCAGATACCGGTAAATATTTGGGATATATCGCCATATCAAAGTCATATCGAAAGGAAAAACTATATCTCCGCTCTGATTTCGTCAGTATTAAGAACAATCACAAAGAATCAAAAAATGGCTATAAATAAAGCTATTTCAACCGTCCTAAATAATTCTGATTCAAATCGTGTTTTTGATGTTAATGAATTTGTAGAGATATTAAGGAAAGATAACAACCCTAACATTATTGAAAATATCGCTGATACTATCGAAAATATCAGCGAAGATCTTAACCAATATGATATCAATAACGGTTTGACGTGGGAGGAAATATTATCAGACGATACGATAACAGTTATTTCTTTACCATATCACACTGACAATTCAAGTAATATAGTAGATATGTTCCTCGCTTCGTTGTGGATGTATCAAAAGAGCTTTGCAAATGACAAAATTAAAATATTTATTGATGAAATAGAGTCGCAAAACCTTGAGACAAAAGGACCGATTAATGCAATTTTGACCGAGGGGAGCGATTATAAAATAGGTTTTGTTTTTGCTTCAAAAACTGTTTCTGACAAAATAATATCAAGGAACGCAAAGAAGAATAATATCTCCTTGGCGGTTTATTTCAAACCCGATGAAGCTTCAAAAAATGCTGTCATCAATATTCTTGACCTTGATAAGGATAAGCAGGAGATAATGGAGAGATTCAGTTTTGGTAATTGTTTTATAAAAGGAAATGTATATAATTTTAGAACCGGGGTAAATGAAAAGGCTGTTATTTATGGAAAGGTAATAAAGAAAGAATACTAATGGACAAGCCAAAAAAGCAAACTACGATCACAGTTGATTCACAGTTAACATTTTTTAAAGACTACAATTACCGTGTCGATAAACCTTGTGAGCCTTGGTTTATAAGCAGAAAATAAATACGTAATTATTACATTCGGAGTTGTCGCAACAGGCAGCTCCATTTTTGTCAAAGCGAAATTTGACATTTCGTGCGCTTTCCTCACGAATTGGCAATATGTTATGGTACAATTGATGGGTGACAAATAAAAAAGAAAATTCAACTCAAATATGGTATGATGTTAATAACGACAAAAACACATACAAAAAGGAGTTGAACTTTCTATGATAAGTTTAACATCACAAGCACGTTTTCGTCA
>JAQXOB010000031.1 GCA_029098305.1 Clostridia bacterium | reverse complement strand
TTGACAAACTTACTCCATATTTCCTACTTGTATAACTTTTTCCATTTTTTATTGCTTGCTTAACTATCTCTTGCTTTTTTCTTGCTTCTTGTGTTAAAATGTTCATGAGAAGTACTTCTTTCTTGGTTAATGGTTTTTAGCAATTTCATTATACCATATTTTGAAGTTACTTCTCTTTTTTATTGGGTCACATCATTTTATCACATACAGTCAGCTAGTTTTATATTTGTTAAAATTCCATCAATCTATTTAAAAATTTTTAATACCTTTGTTTATTAATAAATCTTTATCCTTCGAATAGTGATGTTGATAGATATCTGTCGCCTGTATCAGGTAATATGACAACTATATTTTTGCCGGCATTTTGCGGAAGTTTTGCAAGCTTAATTGAAGCTGCTAGAGCAGCACCTGAAGAAATACCTGCAAGAAATCCCTCGTACCTGCCTATCATTCTGGTTGTTTCAAATGCTTCTATATTAGAAATTGTAATAATTTCATCATAAATTTTGGTGTTAAGTACACTAGGCACAAACCCTGCACCTATGCCCTGAATATCGTGACTACCTGATACGCCTGTGGATAGCACTGCAGATGTGGCTGGCTCAACCGCTACCACCTTAATCAATGGATTTTTAGATTTCAGGTATTCTCCTGTTCCAGTGATAGTACCACCTGTACCCACTCCAGCCACAAGGATATCTACCCTACCATCTGTATCGTTCCATATTTCAGGACCAGTGGTTTCAAAATGAGTTTTGGGATTTGATGGATTTTCAAATTGTCCCGGAATAAAGCTATTAGGTATTTCTAGCGCAAGCTCGTTTGCCTTTTCAATTGCTCCTTTCATACCCTTATCACCATCAGTAAGTACAACCTCTGCACCATATGCTTTCATTAATCTGCGACGTTCGATAGACATTGTCTCGGGCATCACAATAATAATTCTATATCCTCTTGATGCAGCAACAGCTGCAAGTCCTATACCTGTATTGCCACTTGTTGGTTCGATTATAACACTGTCTTTATGGAGTAATCCCGATTCTTCAGCATCGTTTATCATAGCCAGAGCAACTCTGTCTTTTACAGAACCTGCAGGATTAAAAAACTCTAGCTTAGCATATATTTTTGACTTTAATTGATATGCTTTCTCAATATTTGCCAGCTCTAAAATTGGTGTTTTTCCGATTAATTGATCTATTGATGTGTATAAATTTGACATAAGAAACCCCTTGTTTAAAAGTATTTTATAAGCTTTATCTGCTTATTTAGCATGTAAACAATTAAAACAAAAATTACCCATTCTAAAAATAGGTAATTCATTAGTATGTTTATTCGTATTGTTTTTTCTGAAAATTCTTTGAATAGAAATTGTATATTAAACTATAAAAATGCGGAGCTGTAAGAATTAATTTTAATTTACTTCTCTCTTTTTTACCAAGAAGATACCACTTATCTTTATTTGTTTTTAAGATTGTTTTTAAATTCTTAGCATCTTTAATCACATTTTTATTATTATATAATCCATGGTAAGCATTCATACATGCCATTAAATATCGTTTCCAGCATATATCTTTAAATTCTTGTAGAGAATTATCTAAAATCCATTTACGTGCTTTTACAGGATCTAACAACTTGTGCGGTTTAAATTCTGAACGAGACGCCGACGTGCTTCTTGTGAGATAGTAATAAGGGCAAAAATCCTCATAAATGGAGCATTGTGAATATCCGAACAAAACATAATTCATAACCACATCTTCATTTATCTTTAATGACCTATCCCAATCTTTATTATCAAGTAATTGTTCAACCAATGATCTTTTATAGATCTTATTCCATAAAGCAGGTTCTACAAAAGATCCTTCAATCAAATCTCTTATGCCGGCTGAATTATCTTGTTTTACTATGCGACCTGTATCATAAAATTTATGAATCCTTTCGCCATCATTTACAATAGTCTGATAACCACAATGAGAGATATCAGCATTATATTCAAGGGCATTTTTCATAAGTCTGGCATACATATCAGAAGCAATCATATCATCACCATCTACAAAGCCAATCCAACTTCCATGTGATGCAGTAATACCATCAATACGTGCTTTTGATACGCCATCATTTTCCTTATGTATACCGATTATCTTTTCTGGATAGTTTTTTGAATATTGATCGATAATTTCACCTGTTTTATCACTAGAGCCGTCATTCACCACAACAATTTCAATATTTTGATAAGTTTGGCTCAAAATGCTATCTAAACATCTGGAAATATATGGTTCAATGTTGTATGCCGGCACAATAATAGAAATCAACGGTTCCATAAAAATACCCCTTTTGAAAATTATACTATGCACATAAATCTGTGAACTATTATATCATCTTCCATAAATTTGGTCAAGAAAAATAAAGCATATGAATACTTATTGTGCAAACTATTCACAAAACACAAAATAAGAATTCCCAAATTTTTTATTTTCAACTCTTTTTACACTTTACTTTTTATATTTACCGCTAACATTACCTATAAGCAGTATTTGATTTTTGACATAAATTTAACCTCCACAATGGTTTTTTCACCACATTGGAGGTTAAAAAAGCAAATAAATGCCTTTTCATATAGTTTTCAATCCTACATTTTTATATATACTTAAATGTCCTCTTTTTTGTTAATAACATTATCATTTACTTCTTCATCTTGAAATTCTCCTATGATAAAAGGATGAAGATAGAAATCATCTTTTGAGATAACTGTCACAATATCATAGTCACATGCTGTCTTCTCACATATTTCTCTGGTTTCCTCATCCATTCCACAGTCTAGGCATATCACCTTTTCAGCACCTCCACTGTCATCCCAGCGCACACGAGCCGCAGCTGCTCTTATTCTGTTTTCCACGTCATCACAGTGCTTGCTTAATGGTAACACGATATAACTATATTGTTCATTTGCTTTGGGATGAACTAACTTTATTACAACCAACCTTATAATCTCTGTGATACCAATAGCACTTAAAATTAACAAAACAGCTTGAAAGATAATTTCTGACATTGCTCACACCTCCTTATGTATTTTATGATTAATAAAAATTTTTTGTTAAAGCGTATATAGATTTATAAAAAGTCACATAATAACTCAGACAAAGTTAAAAGGATTTTTGAAGTTATTTCTTAATATGTTTTTAGCTTTGTTTTTATATAGATAAAAAAACAAAAGAGGTGTAAAGAGAATGAACTGTAAAGCAAACCATAGCATCAAATGTACAGTTGAACAATGTAAGCACCACTGCGGAGAACAAAACTATTGCTCACTTGACAGCATTAAGGTTGGCACACATGAGTCTAATCCACAGGTTGTTCAGTGCGTAGATTGTGAGTCCTTCGTTGTAAAGAGCAACTGCTCTACTTGCGGCTAAACAAAATAGCAAGAGTTGGCAGTGTAAATATTTTTATTTATACTGCCACAATACATAAAAATTTAAAAAGCGGTTGAATAAAAAAAATATTTTGCTATAATTAAATATATAAAAATGGAATTTGATGTATATTTTAAGGAGGGTTGTATTTTGAAAGTTTTGATTCTTTCTGCATCAACCGGAGGAGGACACATGAGTGCAGCAAAAGCACTTATGAACTACATAGAGTCACATGATGATAACTCTACTGCACAAATAGTAGATTGCATAGAATACGTGAGTCATGCATTAAATATCATTGTATCTGAAGGATATCGCCAACTCGCTCTAAAAGCACCTGCTATTTTTGGCTTTCTCTATCACTCCACCAACAAAAGCAATACTCTATACAACTTATCTGAGCGAATTCTCGTTCTTTTTGCCAAAAGGCTTTTACCTCTCATTGATGAATATAAGCCAGATATTGTGATTTCTACGCACGCATTTGCAGGAGACCTTATGGCTGAGCTAAAGAAGAAGAAAAACATTAACATACCTATAATAAGTATCGTTACAGACTTTTCACCACACAAAATGTACATACATCCATATATAAACAAATATGTGGTTTCAAGCGAAAAAATGGTAGACGAAATGATTGAAATGAATGTAGACAAGGATCGTGTGACTATTCTTGGCATACCAATCAATACGTCTTTTTATAACAAAATAGATAGAGAGATGGAACTGCGACTAATGGAGCTTGACCCATCTATACCGACACTACTCATCATGGCAGGCAGTTTTGGCGTGACCGATATACTAAAAATGTATGCAGAACTCTCAACATCTGAAACAGAATTTCAAATTATAGTTATTACAGGCAAAAACCCAAAGCTTTTCAATGCATTTAACATCTTTCTTGGGAGAGAAATGCCTGATGATGTGTCAGAATTTCAAAAGACAATAAGTGAATTAAAATTAAAATACAGACTTGGAACCAAATATATAGAAAATCCGAAGGACACTGTACTGCTATATTACACAAACGAGGTTGAAAAATATATGCATGTATCAGACCTGATTATAACTAAGCCCGGTGGTCTGACTGTGTCTGAGAGTCTGGCGTGTGGCTTGCCTATGGCAATTTTTAATGCTTTTCCCGGACAAGAAGAAGATAACAGCGACTTTTTGATATCTAATGATGTTGCTGTTAAGATAACAAAAGATAATTGTAAAAGAGTAATTGAAAACCTGCTAAATGACAGCGTAAGATTATCCCAGATGAAAGAAAACTGTAGAAGAATAAGCAAATATAAATCCGCAGAAGGAGTTTATAATCTCATCTTGGAAATTATGCAAGAAACTAATATGAAAAATTTTAGATGACAAAAAATGAAATATATAGTATAATAGAATTTGATTGAAAACGAATAGGAGATGTTTTTATTGATAAACAAGGCTTTTGATACTATAAACGCAAGGCTTGCAAAGGCTTTAGAGCCAAAAGGATTTAAAAAGCAGGCCGTAAGCTCTGCCGAAGGCAACAAAATGTTATCATTATACATAAGCGATGCTATCGCATACAGCGTAATGTATGACCCAGACAAAAAGGTTATGCTGTTGAACTCATGCTTAATGTCTGATGGCGAACCTGATAATGATTGGAAAGCTGTTTCCACATGGATGTTTGATCCGGAAACAGATGAAATAAAACAAGCTGAGGATATTGCACGTGACTTTATAGATACCGTTGACACTGATAAAAAAGTAGTGCTGAAACAGAAAAGAAAAAGAGTTAAAGGCGAAGACGGAAATGGTGATCCTATATTCTTCTTTAAACGACTTGTGGTCCTATTCCCTGAGCTTAAAGATGAGATAAGATATGAAGAACTTAATTATGTACCATTCCGTGCTGTTACATTTGCTCGTGAACATGTGGTAGAAAGAATTAACAGCTTGATAGCATCTAAAGATAAAGCTCAAATGAGAAAACTAGCCGAAATACTCGGAAATCAATATTCATATGGCGATTTGGATGTAAGATCTGTTATCACAATCGTTATCTTGAACAGTATTCCTAGTGATTATATAGAAATGTTTAATTCTTATCTTAATGAAGATATGCAAAAAGCATGGAAAAATGCACTAAAATTTAAAAATAAAAAAGTAAAACCGGAAAAAGAGAAAAAAGTGAGAAGCTTTATATCTGATACACTGAAAAATTCACAATAATTTGTTTAAATGCTATTTTTTAATATATAGACTCACATAATATAAAAAAATAATTGAAAACACTTTATATTTTCCAAAATATAGTGTATAATTAATGTATCTTGCTGAAAATGTAGGAATTAAAATAAAAAATAATGGAGATGAACTAAAAATGTCACTTGTAAACGCAAAAGAAATGCTCACAAAAGCAAAAGAAGGACATTATGCAGTAGGTCAGTTCAATATCAACAATCTTGAATGGACAAAAGCTATCCTTTTAACTGCACAGGAGCTTAATTCACCTGTTATCCTCGGTGTTTCTGAGGGTGCCGGAAAATATATGTGTGGCTACAAAACCATTGTTGGAATGGTAGAAGGCATGATTGAAGGATTAGGAATTACTGTTCCTGTAGCTCTTCACCTTGACCATGGTAGCTATGACGGTGCTATGGCATGCATAGAGGCCGGATTCAGCTCAATCATGTTTGACGGCTCACACTACCCTATCGAAGAAAACATTGCAAAGACAAAAGAGCTTATCGCTATCTGCGAAGAAAAAGGACTTTCTCTTGAAGCAGAGGTTGGCGCAATCGGTGGCGAAGAAGACGGCGTTGTAGGTACCGGCGAATGTGCTGATCCTGAAGAATGTAAAATGATCGCTGATTTGGGCGTAACAATGCTAGCTGCCGGTATCGGAAATATTCACGGAAAATATCCTGAAAATTGGCAGGGACTCAGCTTTGATACTCTCGATGCTATCCAGAAGCTCACCGGCAAAATGCCTCTTGTTCTTCACGGTGGCACAGGTATTCCAGCTGATATGATTAAAAAGGCTATTGATCTCGGTGTTTCTAAGATCAATGTAAACACAGAATGTCAGCTTGCTTTCTCTGCAGCAGTTAGAAAGTATATCGAAGAAGGTAAGGATCTTCAGGGCAAGGGCTTCGACCCAAGAAAGGTTCTAGCTCCGGGAGTAGAGGCTATTAAAGACACTGTAAAAGATAAGATGACTTTGTTCGGCTCTGTTGGCAAAGCTTAATACTGAATTTTTATTTAAACTCGTTACTTACTTTTGGGTAACGAGTTTTTATTTTGCATATTTGTTTTACTTATACGAATAAATGTGATATAATTTTCTTATTATTCTTGGAGGAGATTTTTTTTATGAAAATCAAATTAATAGCTATAATAACAACGATAGCGTTGATACTATCTTTCAGTTGTATTACGTCAAACGCATTTAATAATTCTAACACATTGCAAACAGATGAAAACTATGTAACTGACTTTTTTTCTGATCCTAAAGTAACACATATCGACGGAACTCCATTGGATGAGGAAATTGTATTTTCTCTGCAAGAAATAGAAGACGAGGTAATTACATCAACTTTTAAAGAAGATAATGTGAAAATTTATGAAGTAGTTTTTGAAAATGGCGACGGAAAGGTTCTAATAGATGAACCACTTAGTTATGCGGTAACGATTTTTGATAGTATTCTTGATTTCACAGGTTCTGATAAGTTATATGAAGTATATGAAATAGACGAAGAGCACAAAATGACACCTGTAGATTCAAAATTAAACGAAAACTATGTTAAATTCAATCTAGAAAACAATTATGGATTTGTGATTCGTGAAATTACGCCAAGCACAACAACTGACTCTGAAACAGATAATATTGACATCGAAAGCTCTGATATAAATACTGACAGTGAAGATTCTGATATGAATACTGATAGCGATAACCCTAATAATAACACTGATGATGAAGATTTTATAATAATCGACAAGGATACAGATTCCTCTACTGATACTTCATCTGATTCTACGGATCTTGATACTGACGATGATACACTTCTTGGAGACGTTGACATGAATAAAAAAGTAAATATGGAAGACGTGGTACAGTTGCAAAAAGCTGTAGCTAAGATAGTAATTTTAAACGATAAACAAGTAGTAAATGCTGATGTGAATATTGATGATCAATGCAACATGGAAGACGTAACATTGATTCAAAAATTTATCGCACAAATTATATCCAATTTTAAATAATGATTTAAAATTAACGAAACCACAGTAAATATATGAAGAATTAATGAATATTTTATATTTTGAGCAATAAAAATATAAAAAAGATAAAATTTTTATTGCAATTATCTATTTTTTATTGTAAAATACAATTAAGTTGTTTTAGTGTGAAAATTAAGAGGAGGCAAAAAGGATTGTCCACATCATTAAATGACAGATATTTAAAAGACTTTATAAGTGAAGATGAATACTGCGGTATTTCAAGCCAAATAAAACTTGCCCATGAAGCTTTACATAATGGAACAGGATTAGGAAATGACTTTATCGGCTGGCTTGATCTTCCGGAAAATTATGACAAAAATGAGTTTGCCAGAATAAAGCAGGCAGCAGAGAAAATTAAAAAGAACACAGATGTTTTTATTGTTATAGGTATCGGTGGTTCATATTTAGGTGCAAGAGCAGCTATTGAGTTTTTAAAATCACCTAACTATAATGTATTGAAAAAAGACACACCTGACATATACTTTACAGGAAACAGTATTAGCTCTACTGCTCTTAGTGAGCTTGTAGAAATATGCGAAGGTAAAGATGTATCTATAAATATGATTTCTAAATCAGGCACTACCACAGAGCCTGCAATCGCATTTCGTGTGTTTAGAGAACTATTAGAAAAGAAGTATGGCAAAGATGGTGCTAAGGAACGCATTTTCTGCACTACAGACAAAGCTAAAGGAACCTTAAAACAACTGGCAGATAAAGAAGGATACGAAACCTTTGTCGTTCCTGATGATGTAGGTGGCAGATACTCGGTGCTCACTGCTGTAGGCCTACTCCCTATTGCTGTATGTGGTGCTGATATCGACAGTATGATGAACGGTGCAAAAAAAGCTATGGATGAGCTGTCATGCCCAGACTTAGACAAAAATGATTGCTATAAATATGCTGCAATAAGAAATATTCTCTATAGAAAAGGCAAAAGCACTGAGATACTAGTAAGCTATGAACCTGCATTTGCAATGATGAATGAGTGGTTTAAACAGCTATTTGGAGAAAGCGAAGGCAAGGATAACAAAGGCATCTTCCCTGCTTCTGTTATTTTCTCCACCGACCTTCACTCTATGGGTCAATATATTCAAGATGGCAGAAGAAACATTTTTGAAACTGTAGTTTTGATAGATAAAGCAAAGAGAGAAATCACACTTTCAAGTGATTCTGAAAATGTAGATGGTCTTAATTTTCTTGCAGGAAAGACCATGGATTTTGTAAATCGCAAAGCCTTTGAGGGAACAGCTCTTGCTCATAACGATGGTGGAGTGCCAAATGCAGTTCTCACCATACCTGAAGTAAGTGAATTTGAATTAGGATATTTCATTTATTTTATGGAAAAAGCTTGTGCTATCAGTGGCTATGTGTTGGGTGTAAATCCATTTAATCAGCCAGGTGTTGAAAGCTATAAGAAAAATATGTTTGCTTTGCTCGGCAAGCCAGGCTATGAATCTGAAAAAGCACGACTTGAAGAGAGATTAAAATAATAATCAAGCAAATATTTTATAATATACACAATATAAATCCCGCTGAGCGGAAAACAGGAGGAATTTACTATGGTAAAACTTATTATTGGTAAAAAAGGTACAGGAAAAACAAAGAAACTCATTGATCTTGCAAACGAGGCTGTTTTAACTTCAAAAGGCAATGTAGTTGTTATCGAAAAAGGCTCTAAGCTTACATATGATCTTACTCACAAGGCAAGACTTATAGATGCTGAAAGCTACCATATCGAAGGATATGACATCATGTTTGGTTTTATCAGCGGCATCTGCGCAGGCAACTATGATGTTACTGATATTCTTGTTGATTCTACATTCAAGCTCTGTGGCAATGATATGGATGAATTAGAGAAGTTTGTTTCTAAGTTGAATGCTCTTGAGGCTCATGCTTCCACCGCTATCACACTTCTCATAAGTGCTGATAAATCTGAGCTTCCTGCTCATCTAGAGGCTGAGTATGTGCATATCTGATTAAATAATCAGATTAATTGCAGTTGAAAATACCCTTTTTACTGTAAATCTTCCGCCGTATGGTTTAGTAACCATACGGTGGAAATTTTTTTGAGATAAAAAACTAAGGTCTTTGAAGTTATAAAAAACCTCAAAGACCTTTATGTTGTTTTAATATCCTTTTTCTAAAAAAGAATTACTCCTCAACCGGAGCACTAACTGGGCAAGTGTCTGCACATGCACCACAAGAGATGCAAGCATCAGAATCGATCACATAGCGATCCCCGCCATCAGAAATTGCATTAACTGGGCACTCCTCTGCACATGCACCGCATGCGATACAATCTTCGCTGATTTTATATGCCATAACCACTAAACCTCCTTATCTAAATATACAAAAAACGTGAGCCTCAAAAAAAGCTCACGTATATTGTATCATATAAAAATAAAAAATCAAGTAGAAAAACAATTTACTTTTGCCTAAAACTGTTTTTTTATAAAATAAAACTATTTTATTGATATTGTTATTTCGTTACTTGTGTATATTTCTGCACAAAATTCATCATCAATCTCAAAAATCATACTTAATGTTTCTATATCGGCTTCGTCACCTATGTATGCAGATATATCAACATCTTCGCCCGGAGCAATGGTTTCATATACTGTGTAATTTGCCTGTTCTCCATTTATCTTAGCATCATATGTGCGCAGAATGATAGTCTGATTAGATGTGTTTGAGGCAAACATATTGAGGCATCTGGATTCTACACCTGAAAATTTGAGCTTAACTCCATATGCATCAAGAATCAGCGAGTTTTCTAATGTAACATTCTCAGTGGCATTAGTCACATTTTCAGCATAGCTCATCGTTACATTGTTAAAATCTTCTTTTTTTACTGATAATCCCATTATACCGGCATCATTGATTTCACCAAACACGCCTGTTATCTCACAAGTATCATACTCTGATGGTAGTTTATCGGTGCCTTTCTCCGGCAGGAAGTAAATATTAGTACTATTCCCCTCTGCGTTTTTGACAAACATAGAATAGTAGGTGCTTTCACCTGCAGTTATGACAGATGTTATACCTCTTAGCTTAATAGTTTTTCCTATAAAAGACTCTTCGTTTGTGGTGATATCAACAGCCTTGTTGTATGCAGCATCTTTATCAATTGTAGTGAGATCATAATCTATCACTGTACTATCAGAATTATCAGTGGTTGGTGCAGATAAATTAAAATCTCCGTCCTTTTTATCCTTGCCGGAGCATCCACTTACCAATAATGACACACAAGCAATTAAAATTAATATCGAAACAAATTTTCTCATTATAAAACGCCTCCCGAACAAGAAAATTATATATCAGCAAAAAATTCTTGTCAATTGTTTTTTGCTTTAGATTGGATTTAGATACTTGTAATATCAAACATCATATTATTTTCACCATCTAATGTTTTCCAATAAAAAATGTCATCCTCATAGATCATATAGCTATAGCCTCGTCCATCTCTTGGTTTACCGAGAGAACCCGGATTTAGCATTAATACACCGCTATTATCCTTTCTGCATTCTTGAATATGCGTATGACCTGAAAGAAATATATCTATTTTTAAGTCTATCGTTAGCATATATGGCGCATAGAGATGTCCATGTGTCGCAAAAACCATCTTGTTCCCTATGTTAATAATCTCGTAGTTATTCACCGGGAGATCGAGCTGTGAGATATTAGAATAATCATCGCAATTGCCTTTAACGTAGACTATGTTGTCCTTGTAGTGATTGAGCAGATTTTTTATTCTTTGTGAATCGTAATCAAAATAACTGCTAAAGGAATCACCAAGAATAAGAAGCTTGTCTGCCTTTTCTGACTTGAATATATTGAGCAAACGTGTGAAATTATCAAAAGCACCGTGGATATCTGAAGCAATTATCCATTTCATAATTTAACTCTCCCTATACAATATATACTTATCTTCCAGTGTAACAATGTTTTTTATACTTTCTGATACAAACACTGTATCATCATTCATAAGAATTATAGCACCAAAGTTGTCATGCGTATTGGAAAACTCTATCGCCTTCTGCGAACCCATAACATAAAGTGCTGTGCTAAGGCAATCGGCAAGTGTACCATCATCGCAAATAATGCTGACTGAGCATATATCTGATTGTGCAGGAGCTGCTGTGAATGGGTCTATTATGTGATGATATATATTTCCTGACTCATCTGCAAAATTACGCTCATACGCACCGGATGTTACTATGCTGGTATCCTCTGCACTGATATATGCTATATATCCGTATTTATCAGGTGATTCTATAGCAATATTATATTTGCTGTTGTCAGTTTTTTTGCCTAAGACTTTCACATTTCCGCCAAGGTTGATTACCGCTGAGGTAACATTGTGTTCAACGAGATATTCGGCACATTTGTCGCCTATATATCCCTTTGCACAACCGCCTAAGTCTATTTCACAATCTGAGGTTGTTGAGTATATCTCTCCATTACAAGTTATCTTTTTATAATCAATTTTATTTGTTAATTCTTTAAGCTCAGAAGATGTGGGAACGTATAACTTATCATCAAAAAAACCCCACTTTTTCACAGCAGGATGGACTGTAATATCAAAATACCCTTGTGTTTTTTTACAGGCATCTAAAGATTTTTCTAAAAGGCTTGAGATATCGCTATCAAAGGTTGCTGTTTTATTGCGATTAAATAAGGATACCTGGCTATCTTCATTTGTTACAGATATCTTGTTTTCATAACTACGCACCAGCTCCTCTAACCCTGCAAGGATAGATTTGTCGCAATCATAGGCTGTTACTGATATATATGTATCAAGTGCAAAAAAATCTATTTTAAAAACATTGCCGGATGTATCGCAAGAAATAAGTGAAATTGCACTTAAAATCAAAAAGCACGTTATTATTAAAATTTTATTAATATATTTTTTCATATGCATACCTTGTAATTTGCAAAAGACCTTCTTCAAATCGAAGAAGGTCTTGTTATTATTTATTCACTATCTGTATCTGTGGAAAGTGGCTGATCGTTGAAAACAAAATCAAGAAGATCACCTCTTGCCTTTCCCCAATCGTTCACTGCAAGCACTCTTGCGCCACCAGAGGTGGTAACATCTGAAAAGTTATCATCAGATGGCAATCTAAACTCAGAAACGTCATATTTTAAATATGTTAAAGCATTGGCAACAAGAACAGTGATTTCATAGTAGCTTAGGTCGGTTGTGATTAGTGGCCCTACCTCATTAACAATGCTTATTATTTGTGTAAGTGAAGCATCTCTAAAATCTTCCATTAGGGTTTTGAGTACATTTCTTTGGCGCTGTGTTCGGGTAAAGTCACTGCCACTGCATATACCATCTTGTCCTCTGTTTCTAGCGTGCCACAATGCCTGACGTCCTTTAAGATGAACTATACCAGGTGCTGATTGAATTTCATAGCGAGTATCTGCCTGATTGTTCTTCCATGTCTGCCAGTTAATATAGTCTATCTCCTCATCTGTAAGCTCTATATCAATTCCACCAAGAACATCAATAATTTTTGTAAAGCTTGAAAAATCGACTATTGCATATCTATCTATGTCAATACCAAAATTTGATTCTATTGTAGCAACAGTTCTGGGAGCACCACCAAGAGTATAAGCTACATTTATTCTCTCCATGCCAAAATCAGGAATATTTACCCACAAATCACGCATAAATGATGTTAGCTTGAGTTCTTTGTTATTGTTATCAATAGTTAGAACAATCATTGTGTCGGTTCTGCCATGCTCTGCCTCATGACGATTATCCTCACCTATAAGCAAGATGTTAAGAACATTGGAATCATTTGTCAGACCGCTATGAATCATTTCTGAATGATATTCACTTGATGCAGACACAGTGCCAAGCACAGAATCACTAGAATCTATAGAAGCATCAGATACACTAGGAGGGTTGGTTGTCTCGGCAACCACATTCACAGAATTAAGAATGCTATAATAATAGACCATACCTATACCAGCTACTAAGAACACAACAGAAAGTAATGAAATAAAAATATTTTTAAAAGGACTTTTCTTTTTAGTTCTATTTTTATTCACCTTGTGATCAGTCCTACCCGAACTTATATCAGTGTAACCATCTGGAATATTGTTTTGACGAAAATCTTTTTTATCTGCCATAAATACACAATACAAGCAAATTTTCTGCTTATTTTGCAAAAAACGCTGTACTCCTTTCTGTAATTATCTATTTCTTCATTGTAATCAACACATACAATTGAATTATACTACTTTTTTTCCATAATTACAATGGCATTTTAATGTTTTTTTCATTTGTTTGTGTAAAGTCGTCAATGATAGGTGACACTTTTCTCAAAAAAATATGATGTTCCAATTTTGTTTTTTTGAGCCAGAGACAAAAAGCTGAATTTTTGCTGTATTTAGCCACCACCATTGGTGGCGTGACCTTGATTGATCTGGC
>JAQXOB010000030.1 GCA_029098305.1 Clostridia bacterium | reverse complement strand
TCATCCAACGTCATGTGTTTATACTTTTTTTCTTTCATTGTCTGGGACCTCCTTCCCAGACTTAAGTCTACCACAAATCTTTTCCCACATTAAATTCCACCTCAACTTCCACTGTGGAACTTACTTTGGGAATTAACTGCTAAAAAAATTTTTGTCTAAAAATTGACAATATACCAATAAAATGATAGCATTATCCATGTATGTTTTAACCCAAAGGTGGTGATGTTATGTTTTATCTTTTTCTTTCAGGTGCTCCTTTTATGGAAATTATTGCAAATATTTGCGCTATTATTGTAACTTTTTTATTTATAATACCCTGTCATAGTGCTGTAGTGGCCGCATGCACACGATTGTTAGGTGCACAAACCGAAAAAACATACGAAAAATTCAAGATTAATCCCTTTGTTCATCAAGGATTATTCAGTATTATTGCTCTGATTTTGTTTAATTTTGCATGGCCTACGACATCCTATATGGATACCTCTGCTTTAAGAAAAAGAAAAAAAAGTGTTTTACTTTGTCCTTTTGCCGGATTAGCTGTGCAAATGGTGTTTGTTATAATTGCAGGAATTGCATTTGCAATCTTAAGCGAAAATACAGAAGTCGGATATGAATTTAGCGAAAAAATAATTTCCATTGGCGGTTCATATAGTAACATGAACAACTTTCTTGGAATGATCTTTTATTATATAGTTAGGATTAATACATTAACTGCAATTATAAATTTAATTCCGCTTCTACCATTTGATGGCTACTACTTTTTGAGAGCATTTGCTCATTCGAAATTTAGAAATAAAATAAGGAAAATTGCAGATTATGTTATCATTGCTGTTTTCGTGCTATTTCTCTCAACATTGCCACAAAGATTTTTGTTACCATATGTCGATATAATATGTGCAAAAATATTGGATGTATCAAAAATTATACTCGGTGCAATCTCCGGATAGAGAGGTAGAGGAGGTTTATTATGGAAAAAATTTTTCAGGATATACTGTCAATGAGCACAGATATCGCTATCAAAATAGTGGCATCTATTGTTATTCTCATTGTAGGAACCAAGCTAATAAAATGGCTTATAAATAAAATGGGAAAAAACAAATATGCAAAAAAGATTGACACAAGTCTGTTCTCGTTCTTATCCAGTCTGGCAAAGATCGTTCTCTATGTAGTATTGGTAATCACAATAGCATCTATTATGGGCGTACCAATGGCATCATTTGTAACCTTACTTGCTAGTGCCGGTGTGGCTATTGGTTTGGCTTTGCAAGGAGCATTGTCTAATCTTGCCGGCGGTGTTATGCTTCTCTTATTCCGTCCTTTCAAAGTTGGTGATTACATAAAATCAGATGACGGCGAAGGAATTGTAAGAGAGATAACTGTATTTTATACAATAATAATGACTTTTGATAATAAAAAAATAACTATTCCAAATGGTAGTTTGACCGGATCTGCTATCACAAATTATTCTGATGCAGAATTCAGACGCGTTGATCTTAATTTTACTGTTTCTCACAACAGCGATATTGAGCTTGTAAAACAGCTGATGTTAGCTGCTGCAAATTCACACAGCCTAGCTCTCAAAGACCCACAAGAGCCATTTGCAAGGCTTTCGACTATCAATGACAATTCACTCGTGTTTACACTGCGAGTATGGTGCAAAAATAGCGATTATTGGAGCTTATATCATGATTTGCAGGAAGATATTAAAAAAGCTTTTGTTGCCAACAATATTGATGTTCCGGGCTCTGTGTTAGAGCTAAAAAAATAATTTTTGATGGATGTGATTTTAAAATGAGTAATCAGGTGTTAGAATGTTTAAAAAGTAGAAGAAGCATAAAAAAATACAAGGATACTCCTGTTGAAAGAGAAAAACTAGAGCTTATCCTTGAGGCAGGCACATTTGCACCATCCGGCAAAAACAAGCAAGCTGCTGTAATGGTTTGTGTAACTGATAAAGAGCAGGTGGCATTGTTATCAAAGATAAATGCTGAGGTTCTCGGCGTGAATTCTGATCCATTTTATGGTGCACCTTGTGTTGTGGTAGTATTTGCTGATAGTGAAATGTTCACCTATATTGAAGATGGCAGTCTTGTGATGGGCAATATGCTCCATGCTGCTCATTCTTTAGGTGTTGACTCTTGCTGGATTCACCGTGCAAGGCAAATGTTCGAAACCGAAGAAGGTAAGGAGCTTATGAAGAAATGGGGTCTTGGTGAAAATTATAAGGGTATTGGCAACTGCATCTTAGGCTATGCAGACTGCGAATACCCCAAGGCTTCTCCAAGAAAAGATGGTTATATAATCTTTGACTAATACAAAATAGCTTAATATTAAAGGCGGTGTCTATTGATATCTAGACACCGCCTGATTTTTTATTTTATTAAATTAGCTTCTGATGTATCCACGTGATTGCGAATTCGTTGCATTATCATATCGAGGGCAACAAGGTTATATCCACCATCAAGCACGATAATATCTGCAAATCTCTTTGATGGTTCTACAAACTGCTCGTGCATAGGCTTTACAGTAGTGAGATATTGATTTACTACAGACTCAAGATTTCTTCCTCTTTGCTGAACATCACGCACTATTCTTCTTAGTATTCTCTCATCTGCATCAGTATCAACAAAAATCTTAATATCAAGCAAATCACGCAGAGCAGGATCATGGAAAACGAGAATTCCCTCTACTATTATAACCTTTGATGGCTTGATTTCCTCAGTTTCTGAGCCACGATTATGCATCTTATAGTCATACACCGGACATTGAACGCTAACGCCATTTTGAAGCTTTTTGATATGATCTATCACAAGCTCTGTATCAAAAGCGTCTGGATGATCGTAATTAAGCTTTGCTCTCTCTTCATATGGCAATTCGTTGTGAGCCTTATAGTAGTTGTCATAATAAACCACGCTAACGTCCTCACCAAATCGTTCAACAATCTTTTTTAGAAGAGTTGTTTTACCACTTCCTGTGCCACCTGCAATACCAATAGTCATAACATCGTTAAGCATAATTTTAACCTCCGAAAGATTCCCTCATTTCCTACAAATATATAATACCATAAAACAGGTCATCAATCAATGATAATTGACAAAATATTATTTTTTATTTTCTTCATGTTTATTTCAAGAAAAAAACTGCATCAAAAGCTATCCGCTATCAATGCAGTCATATATATTTTTTATATTAAATATTTATTTCCTTTTCCAACACGGCAAGTCTAAGTGAAATACAAAAGACCTCCATCGCCTTTTCGAGTTCCTCAATACTTGGATATGACGGTGCAATCCTTATATTGCTATCATCAGGATCTTTTCCATAAGGAAAAGCAGCACCTGCTCCTGTGAGCTTAACACCAGCTTGCGCACACAGTTCTACAGTTCTTGTGGCACATCCGTTATAAACATTCACACTCACAAAGTAACCGCCATCAGGCTTTTGCCACTTTGCCAAATTTCTATCCTTTATCTCTCTGTCGAGTGAATCAGTGACAACATCAAACTTAGGCTTGAGGATATCTCTATGACGTTTCATATGCTCTAGAATACCATTGTAATCCTTAAAATATCTCACGTGTCTAAGCATATTGATTTTGTCATAGCCTATAGTCTGATATTTGTACTTTTCCATGATAACTTTCATATTATTGTCACTGGCAGCCATAGCCGCTACACCTGATCCCGGAAAAGTAACCTTTGATGTTGAGCAAAATATAATCGGCAAGTCTTCATTTCCTGTTTTTTTACATTCATCAAAGATATTGAGTAGCTTTGTGCCTTTTTCTGTGAGATCATGTACACAATAGGCATTATCCCAAAATATTCTAAAATCCTTTGCTTTTGGATGAAGATTTGCAAGTCTTCTCACAGTTTCATCGCTATATGTGATACCTTGCGGATTGCTATACTTCGGCACACACCAAATACCCTTTATAGTTTCATCATCAGCAACCAGATTTTCTATCATATCCATATCAGGTCCTGTGGAAAGCATAGGAATATTTATCATCTCAAATTCAAAATACTCTGTGATTGCAAAATGTCTGTCATAACCCGGAACCGGACAGAGGAACTTTATCTTGTCCTGCTTTATCCATGGTTTACATCCATCTATGCCTTTTGTCATAAAACATGAAATTGTATCGAACATCATGTTAAGACTGGAGTTACCTCCCACCATGATATTATCTGATGGCACCTCCATCATTTTGGAAAAAATCTCTTTTATCTCAAAAATACCGTCTAGTAAACCATAGTTTCTGCAATCCACTCCCTCTTCTGTAATAAGCTGTGAATCACTATTAAGTATATCAAGCATATCAGCAGATATTCCGAGCTGATCCTTACCTGGCTTTCCTCTCGACATATCAAGCTTTAGGCCTGATTGTTTTAGCTCGTCATACCTTTCTTTTACAATTTTATATTCACTCTTCAGCTCATCAATATTCATTGATAAATAGTCTTTCAATATATGTCACTCCCTATGAGAATAAAAAACGTAAATCGTATACATTAAAAAGAGCTTTTCTAATAATATATGACCGCAGTCGTTTATTTTATCACACCTTAGGAAGTTTTGCAAATCCTTTTTGAAGATCTTCATCACTGGGAATATAATCAGACATAGTTTTATTAAGAAACGAATCGTAGGCAGACATATCAAAAAATCCACTTCCTGTGAGACAAAATAGAATAGTTTTGCTCTCTCCTGTTTTTTTGCACTCAAGCGCAACATCAATTGCAGCCCTGATAGCGTGAGAAGACTCCGGAGCAGGCAGAATAGTTTCTACTCTGGAAAATAATGTTGCAGCCTCAAAAACTCGTGTTTGCTCCACAGATATAGCCTCAATATAGCCATCATCGTATAGCTTTGAGATAATTGGTGACATACCATGATATCTAAGTCCACCTGCATGGTTTGCAGATGGAATAAAGTCACATCCTAAGGTGTACATTTTTGCAAGAGGTGTAATTCTGCCGGTGTCACAGAAATCGTAGGCATATTTGCCTCGTGTTAGCGATGGGCATGAAGCAGGCTCGACAGCGATAAATCTTGTGTTAGTCTTGCCTTCGATCTTTTCTTTCATAAATGGAGCAATGAGTCCGCCGATGTTAGATCCACCACCGGCACAGCCTATGATGATATCCGGTTGCTCGTCTAACAGCTCCATAGCCTTTTTGGCTTCCAAACCGATTATAGACTGATGCAACAGCACCTGATTAAGAACAGAGCCTAAAACATATTTGCTATTTTCGCTTGTTCTGGCTTTTTCTACTGCCTCGCTGATAGCACATCCCAGACTTCCTGTGGTGTTTGGCATTTCGGCAAGAATTTTTCTTCCTGCTTCGGTAGTCATACTAGGACTTTCAACTACATCAGCACCAAATGTTTGTATCAGAATCTTTCGATATGGTTTTTGAGCAGCACTGCCTTTTACCATATACACAGTAAGCGGTATGCCAAAATATCCACAAGCCTCAGACAAGGCTGTACCCCATTGACCTGCACCCGTCTCTGTGGTGAGAGAAGATAGGCCTTGCTGCTTGGCATAGTATGCCTGCGCAACAGCAGAATTAAGCTTATGACTACCTGATGTGTTGTTACCCTCGTATTTATAATAAATTTTAGCAGGTGTGCCTAGAGCTTTTTCGAGATTATAAGCACGCATAAGCGGAGAAGGTCGATAAACCTTATAAATATCGAGCACTTCTTCCGGAATATCAAAATAACGTGTTGTTGTGTCAAGCTCCTGATGTGCAAGCTCCTTGCAAAACATAGGATATAACTCCTCTTTTGTGATGGGTTGCAAAGTTTCAGGGTTCAAAAGCGGTGGCGGAAGCTCTTTCATATCAGCTCTGAGGTTATACCATTGTTTTGGCATCTGATCCTCTGATAATACAAATCTATAAGGTATTTTCTCTTCCATTATGCATTCCTCCATAAAATATATAAAAAAACAGCTCTTATCCCAGATACAAACTCTTTGGGACAAAAGCCTTACTTTTGCGGTGCCACCCAAATTGGCGTATACTACGCCCTCTCAGCCCGATCTCTATCAAAATCAGCTCCGGTAATAACGGCTGAAGAATCCGTCAGACATTACTCAGATTTTCTTAATAAAAAATCCTTTCCCTCTGCCCTCTTAAGGCCATTCGCCATGTCATCTCATGCCACAATCACAGCCACTGTGACTCTCTCTGTTTCAATAAAACATGGTTACTTACCCTTAATCAACGGTTTATCACATTGTAAATTTAAATAGCCAAATTGTCAACTATTTTTTATAAAAAATCAATATTTTTGTCGCTCAAAAAGTTACTCAAAAAGTATAAAATTTATTGACATTGTCCATTGCCAACACTATAATATATAATGGTTTTTATACGATAAAAAAATGAATTTTGAACTTAATAAAAAGGACGGATATTAAACATGATGAAAAAGTCTATAATATTTATCTTAGTAGCAATGATGCTTGTGTCACTTGCAAGCTGTGGCGAAGATGGAGACACCGAAAACAAGGGTTCTGATACCAATTCTGTAGCCAGCACTGTATCTGCTGATACTCCTTCTGCTGATGATACGACTGTATCAAATGAACCTGTAGATGGCGAATTTTTTGATGATGCTGTATTTATTGGTGATAGCGTTAGCCTTAAGCTTAATTACTACGTGGACAAAATAAGAGATAACATTGGTCTTGAGTGCCTTGGTGATGCTGCATTTTTGTGCAGTGGCAGTCTTAGCTTTGGCAATTCCCTTTGGGATATTGATGCCGAAAACAACGTGCATCCATCATATCAGGGCACACAATATCTCCTTCCTGATGGTGTACAAGCTACAGGCAAAAGCAAGGTGTTTATCATGCTTGGCATGAATGATTTTTCACTATATGGTATTGATGATACTATTACAAACGCAAAAACCATGATAGATGCCATAATTGAAAAAAATCCTAATTCAACAATATATTTACAATCAGTTACACCAATACTAAAGACAGCTCAATATGGTGACTTTACAAATGCAAACGTAGAGGAGCTTAACAAGAGATATAAGGCCTTGTGTGAAGAAAACGGTTGGAACTTCCTCGACGTAGCCAGTGTGCTAAAAGACGATGAGGGATGCCTACCTGCAAACTATTGCAGTGATCCTGATGCACAGGGAATTCACTTCACCGATGAAGCTTGCGAAATCTGGATAAATTATCTCGAATCTAATGTATGATATAAGGAGAGTTTAATATGAAGAGAATCATAGCTTTAATCATATCTGTTTTTGCTGTGCTGTCAATGGCAGCCTGCGGAGAAACCACAAACAACAACCAGACAGCTGATGCTAGTCTTGAAGCAATAATGAATGATATCAAAGGTCAAATCAGCCTTTCGGGCGATATGATGGAGATATCAAGCGTTGACAAGCTACTCGATTATTATGGCATAGATCCTCTTGACGTGGCTGATTTTCAGGTTATGATGAATTCAAGCGGTGTAGAGCAAGACGAAATAGCAATGATAAAGGCTGTAGATGAAGAAGCAGCCGACCTAATCGCCGAAAAGTTCAACACACGTCTTGAAAACAAAAAACAACAGATGAAGAACTATCTCCCTGACCAATACGCAATGCTTGAAAAATGCTCTGTAGAGCAAGATGGTGTTTATGTATATATGTTTTTATCTGCAGACGCACAAGCTATGACAGATATATACAATTCTTATTTTAGCTGATAAAGTTAAACATCTGAAGGGATGATTTTAGTTGGTATTTTCGTCACTGGCATTTTTATTCATGTATTTGCCTATAGTACTGCTAATATATTATGCAATACCACGCAAGGCAAGGAACATATTTTTATTTATAGTTAATCTTTTCTTCTATGGCTGGGGAGAGCCGGTGTTTGTTTTGCTGATGCTCTTCTCTACCGTAGTAGATTACACTCACGGAATATTAATAGATAAAAACCGACATAATAAGAAGCTTGCTAAATTTTTTGTAGCAAGCTCTGTTATTATTAACCTATCTTTGCTGGCTGTTTTTAAGTACACCGGTTTTATCACAAATACTCTCAATGTAGTAATTCCGTTTTTAAATATTCCTGTTGTAAGTTTGCCATTACCTATTGGAATTTCGTTCTATACATTTCAAACGATGTCATATTCAATAGACGTTTACAGAAATGATTCGCCTGTGCAGAAAAACATTTTCACGTTTGGAACATATGTTTCATTGTTTCCTCAGCTTATAGCAGGTCCTATCGTTAGATATAAAGATGTTGCATATCAGTTGGACAACAGACGTGAAACGCTGGATGATTTTACAAACGGTATAAAGCTATTTGTAGTTGGTCTCGCCAAAAAGGTTCTTATCGCAAATCAAATGGGCTTGCTTTGGGACACACTGAGAGCTGACCATAATACAAATGGCACTCTGGCATCTTGGGTTGGAATAATAGCGTATTCTTTGCAGATTTACTTCGACTTTAGTGGATACTCTGACATGGCACGAGGCCTTGGCAATATGTTTGGATTCTATTTTCTCAAGAATTTTGATTATCCTTATATTTCAAAGAGTATAACAGAGTTTTGGAGAAGATGGCACATATCGCTGGGCACATGGTTCCGTGAATATGTATACATACCTCTGGGGGGTAACCGCAAAGGCAAGGCACGCACATTGATCAATCTTATGATAGTGTGGTTTTTGACCGGTCTTTGGCATGGTGCTAGCTGGAACTTCGTGTTATGGGGCATATACTTTGGCATAATCTTAATTTTTGAGAAGCTATTTATGCTGAAAGTCCTAAAAAAACTCCCGGCTTTTGTTTGCCATATCTACTCATTGATCTTAATAATATTTGGATGGAACATTTTTTACTTCTCTGATGATTGTGGCGGTATGAAAGGCATGGCGGAATTTTTAGGATCTATGTTTAAAGGTCCATTTATCACAGACACCGCTTTGAACACAATTATTAACTTTGCTCCACTTTTTTTAATCGCAATAGTAGCATCTACCCCGCTTTTGAGAAAAATATATGATAAAATCTCAACTTTGAAGATTTCATTTGCTATAGAGGCTATTGCAACACTGGTTGTACTAATTATATGCACAGCCACGCTAGCAAATCAGAGCTACAATCCGTTCTTATATTTCAGATTTTAATTAATTGGTGAAAATATGGATAAAAGAAAAATTAAAAAAAACCTAACCGCTTTTGTGTTTATAGTCTTTATTTCGGCTATCATGGTGATGTATTTTGTTATACCAAAAGAAGATTACTCACCGCTGGAAAAAAGATATTATGAGAGCTTTCCTAGTTTTTCAGGTGAAGCGTTACTAAATGGCGATTATACACAAGGCATCGAAAATTATTTGGCTGATCACACACCACTAAGAGCATTTTTTGTAGGAACAAACTCATACTACAACCTTGCAATCGGTAACAATGGTTCTAATGGGGTGTATCTCGGCAAAGACAATATGCTCATCGAAAAGCCTTTCAGTGAGGATAATCTGCTGGAAAGAAATGTGGCTAAAATCAAGACATTCTCAGAAGAAATTGATATTCCTGTAAGTATGCTTGTTGTACCATCAAAAGGATATATTTACAATGAATATCTGCCTGCTAATGCACTTGAGTATAAAGATGAAGAATATTTCGATTTTATAGAAAAAAATCTTGGCGACAAAATAAATTTTGTGAATATTCTGAACGAATTCAATTCTGCGTCATCAGATAACAAGTTATTTTTCAAAACCGACCATCACTGGACATCACTTGGCGCATACAGTGCATATTCTAGTTTATGCGACGCTATGGGACTAGATAAAAAATCTGAGGATGATTTCATTATCGAAAGCTATGATAATTTTTATGGCACCTCTTACTCTACCTCTGCTTACTATCTCACTAAGCGTGAAGAAATTGAGGTTTGGAGAGATAAGGAAAGTCTAGGTGTCGCTGATATTGAGATTATCGAAGGGCAAAAAAGCGAAAAGTATGATAATATGTTCTTTGATGATAATCTAAAAGGTGATGACAAATACACAGTATTTCTTGATGGTAATCACAGTATGGTTAAGATTCATAATGACTCTGCCGACAGCAACAAAAAGCTACTTATCATCAAAGACAGCTTTGCTCATTGCTTAACGCCTTTTTTATCAGCTCATTATAGTGATATTGTTATGGTAGACCTGAGATACTATAAACTGAGTCTCACTGAGTTGATAAAAACAGAAAAGTGTGACGAAACTATGTTTGTCTATGGCATAGAAAACCTATGCACCTCCACTGATATTATTTTATATTAATTAAACAATTTGCAAAGCCAAAAAGGGGCTGTTGCACTAGAGGCAATTTGCACAATTTGCGCCTCCCTCTGATGAGGGAGGTGGCAAAACGAAGTTTTGACGGAGGGAGAGAAAAGATAAAAATTCTGCAAAAAGCAGCTTTTTCTCTCC
>JAQXOB010000029.1 GCA_029098305.1 Clostridia bacterium | reverse complement strand
CTTATATTGCTCCAAATGATGTAATTCAATCTCCCTTATTGCTCAAAAATCTTTGATTTCATTCTCATAGTAAACGCAACAATGGTTGCAGTTAGTCTGAGAAATTTGTTTCTCAGGCTTATTTGAGTTGCCCTTTTTTGTCTTATTTTGGGCTCTTTACTCAGTTCTTTCTCTTTTTCTCATACTAAACGCCTCTATTTCTCAAGGTAAATGCCACCTTTTCTTACTGTTGCATTTACTTTGAGAATTTACGGTATTTTTTGATAAACCTCCATAACCTTGTCACGCATCCATAGCATAGTATTAATTCTTGCAGAAAAACCAAACCCATTATCCATTTGCCAATCGTATGGTTTAGCCTGAGGAAGACCATACACAGAGAGTATAGTTGATATTACACCACCATGGGCCATAATAACGGCAGTATCAGTGCCACTTTTTAACATTCCTTCAACAACTTTTTCGAACGCTACACACACACGCCTAATAAACTGAGCACCGCTTTCGCCGTTTGGAGGAGTTGTGTTTTGCGAGTCTGCAAGCCATTTTACAAATTCGGGATTTTTCTTTAGCTCGTCTACGTTCTTTTTTTCCCAATCGCCAAAGGAACATTCTCTGAAATCCTCTATTACTATTGGTTTTATGGCAGGGTAAATAATGTTACAGCTTTGTATGCATCGAAGCATAGGGCTGGTGAAAACCACAGGAGTGCCGGGATATATCATTTCTGAATCATATTTTTTTAGCAGGTCGATACCATCCTTTGATAGCGGTACATCTGTGGAGCCTATGTAAAGTCCTTTTTGATTTTCTGAAGTTTGTCCATGACGAATAAAATGAATATTATAAGATTTCATATTTTACCTCTTTATATATTTACAAATTGTTAAAAGTGTATTATACTATATGTAATAATTGATGTGGAGAATAAAAGGTATGGAAAATAATTTTGGCAGAACTATCACTCTTCTGCGCAAGGAGCGCAAGCTTAGTCAAAAGCAGGTTGCAAATGATATGGGTGTATCGCAGGCATTGCTGTCACACTATGAAAAAGGAATACGTCACTGTTCCTTTGAGCTACTTGTGGCATTTGCTGATTACTACAACGTATCGTGTGACTATCTGCTTGGCAGAACATCCGACAAAAATGGCCAGATAATTAGTATAGAAAGCACCTCAGAGCCAAAGTCCGGTAGCGGAATACAACCCGATAGCAACGATCTGGTTAATGCACTTAACAAAAGGATATTGTCAGATGGCATCAACGTGCTTTATAGCATACTGGATGACATCTCTAATAAATCGTTGACAAACGAGATGTCGGCATACCTTGATATTTCGGTTTATAAAATGTTGCGTATGATATATAGTGCAAATCCTAAAAATCTGGATTGCTTTTTCTCTATATCAGAGCATGATTTTCTGTTTTTGTGTGATTCAGCGTTGTCTAAAAGAGAATATAATATAAGCAGACTATGCAACGGATTATCCGGAAGTGCTACAGATGCAATAGACAAGGATAAGCTTCCGCTGTTCTCTTATGACAAGATTGAGAAAGCATATTCTAACTATAAAGCAGGATTACTGAATCTGATAAAAACAAGTGAGACGAAGGTATCTGCAGAGAAATAATTTACATACATTAGGGTATCGCATTTGCGATACCCTTTATCTTTTACTTTTTTAATTGATCATCAAATAAATTAATGTGGATAACAGACAAAACAACGCTGTAAGCGAATATATGCCCGTTAGACTTGCGATTTCCACTGTAGATTTCTTCCATCTATTTACAGAACCTTTGCGATAGAGATTCTCTGTAAAATATCCCACTGCAAATGCACCAATCACAAGTGTGATAACAGCGTAACGAAAATCTTGTGAGCATGTGTGAGGATAATCAATAGAGAATTTTACGAAACTGCCAAGTGTAAGAAAATATGTGCCACCAAGCAATATTTTGATAGGTAGACTCAGTATTTCAGATTTTTTAACAAGTGTATACACTACCATAGCAAGTGAAGCTATGCATATTATTACATTAACCCAAAACAACACAAATGACAATGTATGCACAGCATCAGGAGCAAGAGCTACCATATCATTTGAAAGTGTGTATTCACCAAAAACAGATGTCTTCAAAAATGCTATGAAAGGATTGTATTCATGATACGATGACATATTGCTTTCGCCACTTGCAAGGAAAGGACTGGATAACGGATGGTCTGCAAAGCTAAAGAATCTTTGAAACAAAGAATAGTCTCCTATATACTGTTCTAGCTCAGGACTTAGTAATTGCACATAGGTGAGAGGAACTCTGAATCTGATGAAGTTTCTTAGTGCATAAGATAATCCAATCGGTACACATACCACACCAAACACGATATATTGCAATATTACATCTTTTATTGTGGTTTTGCTCACCGGTTTATCGTCAGATTTTTGATAACGTATTACTTCTATTAATTTAATAAGGAATACTACTGCGATTGGTGGAGCAATCAGTGCTACTGAAAGCTTTGTTATCATTCCAAGACCGATAGAAAGTGCAATAAATAATATTCGCTTAAAATTAGGACTTTTGTACCATACCACCGTATTATAAATTGCTGCTATCATAAAGGTAATGGATAGCATATCGTTGTTGATACTTCCTGCAAGAATAATAAATGTAGGATGAAAAGCTATCAGTGATGTGGCAACTACTAATCCCGCAGAACGCAGTTGTAGCTCTTTAAATAGCTTACAACATAGCACCATAGATATGGTAGAATAAAACAAAGGAAGAAATTGCAAACTAGTTATAACTCTTTCAAAAGAGAATCCAAAGGAGCTTAAAATACGCATCCATACAGCCGATATCATATGGTGAAGTGGCGGATGATAAAACTGATTTACAACTCTTGGGTCAAAATCAGGAAGCTTTAAACCATTTTCGAAGAAATATAATATATAAGCTGCATGACCTTTGCCACCTTCAAAAACATTTTGAAAGCTCCATACATCATGCTGTCGTTCTTTGTAGGTTTGGCCATATATATTATCTGCAGTAATATTAAATACATTTACATTTGTGTATAACACATAGCAGAGTCGCAGTATAAATCCTGCAACCAGTATGAGTATCAGCACATTGTTTGCATTCAGCTTTTTTTTGTATGCCAGAATACCAAGCGGTATTAGCAGTAGCAAAAATCCAACGATCGCTACCGGTATAGCATTAAAAAACAGATGCTTTGCTTTGTCGAATATAAAGGTACACAAGATGCAAACCACGCCGAATAATATAAAAGGATGTGGGATAACATCCTTTTCAGTTTGCGGTAGTTTGACGAGTGATTTTTTTGGTGCTTTTGAGTGTGTTTTTGTGTTTTTTGAAAGATTGTTAGAAGAAGATTTACCCAAGATGATTACCTCACTTTTTATCAACTTTCAGAGTCAGAATCGTCAAGACTGTTATCAGATTTATTTTCTTTTCCTTTACTTACAATCACAGTGACTCCTGAGCCACAGTCCAGCTCATCTCCTGCTGAGTTTCCGAGGTAATTTATCACATATCCTTCTTTTACAGTGTCACTATATTCTCTTTCAACATATGTTACAAAGTCTTCTTCAGCCAGTATGTCAGCCGCATATTTCAAAGTAACTTCTTTAATATCAGGCAAATAACGTTTTTCTGCACCACTGCTCAAAGTGACAATAATCACAGAACCAACCGGCAGTTCTGTTTCTGCCTCAGGTGACTGCTTTATGGGATAATTCTTTTTCACAGTATCGCTAAACTCGTTTGATGAAGAAAAGACTATGTTAAAATCCTTGTTTTTTTCGTCTAGTTCGATTATGTCATCGTACGACATTTTGGTCAGATCAGGCACCACAAAATTTTGTGTTTCTTCTACAGTAGACACTGTTTGTCCTGTTGTATCTTTTGTGATGACAGACACAACATCAGTTTTATCTTTTTCAGATGAAATTATGTTATCAAAGAAGCTTTGATTCAAAAATGTATTGCCAATGAAGAAGAAAAGCACTGCACATGTCACAAAGGTGATAACACCCCACACGACGGTTGGCACACCACGTCTTGCTTTTTCCTCTTTCTCAATCACCTTATTGGCCTTAACTTCGGTTTTTATCTCGTCACGCATAGCTTTTATAGTAGGTGCCGATGTGAGGAGTAATTTGTATTCTTCAAAGGAAGATATTCTCTTTTCAGTTTCTATTTGTAAACCATTGGCAAGAGCAGTAACCACATGAGGTGGCAATCTTTTTACAACATTTGTGTTTATTAGCAGTTTTGGATTATTTTTTCTTATGCTATAGCTTTCGGGTAAATTACCGGTAAGGGAATAGAACAAAACAGCAGAAAATCCATATACATCACTCTGTTCCGAGAGCTTTTTATTTTCGTATTGTTCCGGTGAGCTACATCCTTCTATTAAGTTAGAGTGAAAAGTTTTTGATGCAACACGCATCTCCGGAATCATAAAATTCCTTAAAATTAACTTGCCTTCAGAGGTTACAGCGACATTATCAGGTGAAAGCCCAAGATGTTGCACTCCGTTTTTATTCACAGTCTCGAGTGTAGAAATAAGAGGCATGAACAGAGGTCTTGCAACGTTCCACTCCAAACTGCCTCCGGAACGTTTAATAAATTCTTTAAACGAAATCAGTTCTTCATAGTCTTCTACAGTGTAAGCGGTGTTGTTATCAGTAAAAATATCATATATTGTTGCAATTGCAGTGAGATCACGCAACCTTGCGATAGTCCTGAAATAAGACAAAAAGCTTTTAATCATGGTATTATATAGCTCTTTGCTTTCCGATTTTACTACTACGTTTACACCGGAGTTTTTGCTTCTGCCACAAATTCCCTCAGGCAAAAATTCTCTAAGTAAGACAGGAGTTTTGAGTTCGTCATCGTAGCATATGTATTCTGCACCCTGACAATCACTCTTTATCATTTTTCCTACAATATATCTATCTCTTAATAAAGTGCCAAGTGGCAAAAAAGGAAGAGCCTGATGAGTTTCATTAGAAAATCCGCAGTGTGGGCACACCGAGCCATTTTCGTATTCTTTCATGCAACCAAAGCATAATTCAGACATAAAAATATCCCCTTTCAATACGTCCGAAAATACAACTATAATCGCACATATTATATCAAATATATTATGCAATGTCAAATTTGGTTCGTAGTGCTTGACTTTTTCTTACCATAATGCCATAATCATGTGAGTAAATATATATTTAGACAGGTGAAATAATGTACAACATATATGAAGTTGTGAGTAAATTGAAAAACGAACACGATATTGATGATGACAGCCTGAGATTTCTCTTGGAAAATCAAGATATAGAAAGCGTACTCTTTTCTGAAGCTGACGTTGTGCGCAGGGAGCATTATGGAGATGATGTCTACATAAGAGGTCTTATAGAAATATCAAACTACTGCAAAAACAATTGCTATTATTGTGGTATAAGGCGAGATAATAAGAATATAGCACGTTATCGTCTTACAAAATCGGATATTTTAGAATGTTGCGACGCAGGCTACCTGCTCGGATTTAGAACCTTTGTTATGCAGGGTGGAGAAGATGGTGGATTTGATGATAATGAAATCTGCGATATCGTCTCTTCAGTTAAATCAAAATATCCTGATTGTGCCATTACGCTGTCTATCGGTGAAAAATCGAAGGAATCCTACAAGGCATATTTTGATGCCGGTGCAGACAGATATCTACTCCGCCATGAAACTGCGTGTGATGACCACTATCAGCAATTGCATCCACAAAGCATGAGTTTAAAAAACAGAAAAAAATGCCTTTATAATCTAAAAGAGATAGGATATCAGGTGGGCGCAGGCTTTATGGTAGGCTCACCATTTCAAACTATTGACAATATAATAGCTGACTTAAGATTTTTGCAAGAGCTTCAGCCCGATATGGTTGGTATAGGACCATTTATCAGACACCATGACACTCCATTTAAGGACTTTGCAAATGGAGATCTTCATCTCACACTCAGGATAATTGCCATAGTTAGACTTATGCTACCATATGCGCTTATACCATCGACTACAGCGCTAGGCACTATCTCGAACGATGGCAGAGAGCTTGGGTTAAAAGCCGGTGCTAACGTTGTTATGCCAAATCTTTCTCCGTCAGCCGTGAGGTCGTTATATAGCCTATATGATAATAAAAAACACAGTGGAAGTGAAGCCGCAGAGAGCCTAAATCTGCTAAAGAAGCAAGTTGAACACGCAGGCTATCGTGTTGTAACAGATGTGGGTAATGTTAAAAGATAATTATAATAGCAAAAAATCCTCATCGTGGAAATTTCCATGATGAGGATTTTGTCTTATTAATTTATTTAAGGATTATTTAAAGAACTCTTCAAATGCTCTAAATGCCATATAAACATCAATCTTAGAAACTATCTCATATGGTGCGTGCATAGAGAGAACAGGCACACCGAGGTCTACAGTGTCTACATCGAGGTTAGCAACATATTTTGCGATGGTTCCACCGCCGCCACCGTCAACCTTGCCGAGTTCGCCGATCTGCCACAATACATTGCCGTTATCAAGCATATCACGGATCTCGCCCATATACTCAGCAGAAGCATCGTTTGTGCCGCCTTTTCCGCCACTGCCTGTGTATTTTGTGATAACAACACCATTATTGATGTAGCTAGAGTTATTAGCCTCATAAGCGCTTGCATAGGTTGGATCATATGCAGCGTTTACATCAGCAGAAAGGCATTTGCTCTTGTGGAGCACGTGATGCACCTCATATCCCTCAGCCTTAGCCAAATCCTTGATGAAGAACATCATATATCTGCTCTGCATACCGGTGTTACCATCTGAGCCTGTTTCTTCTTTGTCTGTGAGAACAGAGATAACAGTGTTTTCAGGTTCTTTTGCAGTGAATGCTGCCATAAGTGCAGGATAAGCGCACACACGATCATCATGACCATAAGCACCTACCATACTTCTGTCAAAGCCGATATCTCTTGCCTTAAATGCAGGCACAGCCTCAAGCTCTGCTGTGAGGAAGTCAGACTCTTTGATGTCATACTTGTCCTTTAGAAGCTTCAAAATATTGAGCTTTACAAGCTCACTCTCTTTATCGTCTCTGAATGGTCTGCTACCCACCAAAATGTTAAGGTTTTCGCCCTCAATAATCTTGCTACCTGTCTTAGACATCTGCTCACGACCGAGGTGAGGGAGAAGGTCGGTCACGCAGAAGCATGGTTCGTCATCTCTTTCACCGATACAAACCTCTATTATTTTGCCACCCTTGCATGCTACAACACCATGAAGTGCAAGCGGTATAGCTGTCCACTGGTATTTTTTGATACCACCATAGTAATGGGTCTTGAACATAGCAAGCTCGCTGGACTCATATAGAGGGTTTGGCTTAAGATCAAGTCTTGGGCTGTCAACATGAGCTATAGCAAGCTTCACGCCTTCGCTTACGCCTTTTTTACCCATAACAGCAAGCATAACAGCCTTGCCACGGTTATTTACATATACTTTGTCACCGGCACTGTATTTTTTGCTAGGATCATATTCGGTAAAGCCCTCAGCTATGGCAAGTCTGATTGCTTCTTTCACACATTCTCTTTCTGTTTTTCCTGCATCAAGATATTTCTTGTAACCTTCGCAAAAGTCATCTGCCTTTTTTATTTCATCTTCACTGATAACAAGTGCACCATTTCTGCGATCAAGAAACAGCTCTTCTTTGAGCTGTGATGCTAATGATTTTTCTGACATTTTTAATTACCTCCGTTTTTTTTATTGTCGTCATTAAAATATAAATAATCATAAACCTCTTTTGAGGAGAATACACGTTTTACATAGTTTCTTGTTTCATCAATCGGGATATTATCAAGGTCTATCCCATTTGAAGAATAATCAGGATTTTCAAGCCATTTTTCAACATTACCGGGTCCTGCGTTATAAGCGGCGATAGCGGTTTTTTCATTGCCAAAGTGGTCTAGCAGATATCTAACATAGTAGCAACCATATTCTATATTGGTTGCAGTTTCATACAGCATCTCCAAGTCGACATCAGGCAGACTATCGTCACTGTTTTTTAGCCATGAAAAGGTATCAGGCATAACCTGCATCAGACCAATAGCTTGGGCATGAGATTGTGCATCTTCTTTAAAGCCACTTTCACAGCGTATTATACTATACACAAGTGAAGGCTCTAAATTATATTTTTCTGCCGTTATGCTCACGCTCTCTTGATATTTTATCGGATAAAACATTTTAAACAGAGAATCACGACATACATATATAATACACGCAAAAGTAAAAAATAACAATAAAAATTTAATAAATTTTTTAATAGCAGGTAATCCTCCGTTCTTTTTTATTTTATATCAATACTAGATATGATATTTTATATCAATACTAGATATGATATTTTATATCAATACTAGATATGATATTTTGTATCTGAGGAATGATGTCTTCCACAGAGCCGTTATTATATATCACAAAGTCTGAATGAGATACAAAATAATCAGCACTATACTGCGAATTTATCCTTTTATTTGCCTCGTTTTCTGTTATATTATCACGCTTTAATATTCTTTGTAGTCGAATTTCGTCATCTGCTACAACGCTGATGATGTGGCTACATAATATATCAATTCCGCTTTCAAAAAGCTGTGGTGCATCAAAAAAAATGATGTTATTATTATTCTCAGAAAAACGCTTGATTTCATTTAGCATTTCGTGCAATACAAATGGATGCACAGCATTATTAAGCATAGTAAGCTTATCTTTATCAGAAAAAACTATATGCGCAAGTTTTTTTCTATTTATAACACCATTTTCTACAGCGTTAGGGAAGAGGACTTTCACCAAAGTATTGCACATAGCACCCTCTACCATCACATTTCTCGATATAGCATCAGCGTCTATCACAGCGTAGCCGTTTTTTGTAAGAAAATCAGAAACTGTGCTTTTTCCACTGCCGGTTTGTCCTGTTAGACCAATCAGTTTTATACTACTCAATCTCGATCACCTCAAAGCCTGCCGCCCTGATTAGGCGATTATATACAGCTAGTCCAACTCCATCTGTGCCTGGGCATCTGCCGTAGACCAGTTCATATCCCTGCTCATCTATTTTTCTAAGGGCATCAAAAAGCATACTAGCCTGCTCTGCGTAGTCATCTTTTTTGCCATATGATATACAGTGTATATCTTTAATATGTTTTAAATCTTCGTTATAGCATAATGCAACCATGTTTTCTGTTCTATGATCTGCTAAATACTTATAATAATTATCATCGTCAGATTTTATCAAAACTACCTTTGCTTTCGGTGCATAGTGCTTATATTTCATACCCGGACTAGACACCTTTTGACCTTCTTTGAGAGGATTTAGCACAGCAGGGTCCACCAAAACTTCGCCCAACACTGATTCCAACATCTCATGGGTAATACCGCCCGGTCTGAGAAGCACCGGTTTTTCCGGCACAAGTGTGATTACAGTCGATTCTAATCCTACACTACATTCTCCACCATCCAAAATAGCATCTATCCTGCCATCGAGGTCTTTTTTTACATGATCGGCACTTGTAGGGCTAGGGCTACCCGATAAATTAGCCGATGGTGCAGCCAAAGGTACGCCTGATGCTTTTATAAGCTTTCTTGCTATAGGGTGTGACGGAAAGCGAATAGCCACTGTGTCTAGTCCTCCGCTTATTTCCGGTGGTATCACATCAGACTTAGGAAAAACTATTGTAAGCGGACCGGGACAAAATGTTTCTATAAGCTTTTTTGCATTTTCAGGGAAGCTTGTCACAAGCGGATATATCTCTTCCACTGAAGACACGTGCACAATCAGAGGATTGTCTGAAGGTCTGCCTTTGGCGGAATATATCTTTTTCACAGCACTGCCATTAGTAGCGTCAGCCGCAAGACCATATACTGTTTCGGTCGGCATGGCCACAAGTCCACCTTTTTTTATAATTTCGGCGGCTGTATCTATTTCTTTTTCTGTAAGAAAAAGGGTTTTCATTAATTAACACTTTCTTTCAATTTTTCCGTTCTGTCGGCTGTGATAAGCGGTTCTATCACCAAATCAAGCTCACCGTTGAGGATATCATCTATTCTATATAGAGTCAATCCGATTCTATGATCAGTCACACGTCCTTGAGGATAGTTGTATGTTCTTATTCTTTCGCTTCGATCGCCTGTGCCTACTTGTGATCGTCTTTCTTCTGCCACAGCATCAGTTTGTTTTTGCCTTTCTGCATCAAGCAGACGTGATTTAAGCACTTTCATAGCTTTGTCTTTATTTTTATACTGGCTTCTCTCGTCCTGACATTCCACCACTACGCCGGTTGGTATATGCGTGATGCGAATAGCAGATTCTGTCTTGTTGATATGCTGACCGCCGGCACCGCTTGATCTGTAGGTGTCGATTTGTAGATCGGCTGGGTTGATCACGATATCCACATCGCTAGCCTCAGGCAAAACAGCCACTGTGACGGTAGATGTGTGTATTCTGCCACCTGATTCGGTTTCAGGCACACGTTGCACTCTATGCACACCGCTTTCGTATTTCATTTTTGAAAAAGCACTGTCACCGTTTATCATAAAGCTTACTTCTTTAAATCCGCCCAGCTCTGTTTCGTTAGCATTAATAAGCTCGGTTTTCCAGCCCTTTTTTTCCGCATACATACTATACATTCTATATAGCACATATGAGAACAAAGCGGCTTCTTCACCGCCGGCTCCGCCTCTGATCTCTATGATAACATTTTTGTCATCGTTTGGGTCTTTGGGCAGTAGCATAAGCTTTAACTCATTTGAGAGACTTTCCAATTTTTCTTCATTTTCAGAAAGCTCTGCACGTAAAATTTCTTTAAAATCAGCGTCACAGCTGCCATCATGCAGCAGCTCTCTTTCTTCTTCTATTTCGTCTTTAGTATTTTTATACTCATTATATTTCAAAACAACAGGCTCTATCTGAGAAAACTCTTTCATCGTCTGCCTGTATAGCTCTTGATCGGACACTACCTGCGGATCAAAAAGCTTATTTTGAAGCTCATCATATTTTTTTACAAAAATATCCAGCTTATCAAACATTGTGGTGTTCACCCTCAAATACAATTATTTATTTTAATACGACATTATCATTGCCAATTCTTCTTTTTAACTCATCTACCATAATATTGTTAAGGTCTACGGCGTTCTGTTTTGGCAGATGCTCATATTGCTTTGTGTATTCATAATAATATGACACAGGTGTATTGCCACCCTCAAACACAGAAAGCACGAGACCGGCTTCATCTTTTTCCTTGCAATCATGCGAAGAAAATCTCAGGTAAAGTCGTTTTATATTGCTATAGTCAGTGTTTTTTAGGCGATAGTCATTATGTGTAACAGTGTTTTCTTTCAAAGCGTTTTCATCAATCTTGAACACCTTGTTACATATCAGCTTGACATTATCCTCCTGCACGCTAACTGTTGCCACAATATTGACGATATTGCCTTCGATCAGTAAATTTTTGCACACATCAAAGGTTTTTGCAAAGACAATCATTTCTATATTTGCGGTCATATCTTCAAGCTGAACAATAGCCATTGTAGCGCCGTTTCTTGTTTGTCTTATATTCACGCCTCCAAGTATGGCAGCTATTCTCACGCTTGCTCCATCTGTATATCTTCTTGATGGTGAGTCGTGTTCCTTTATATCTGCTATCAGGTCTAGCTTTGATGAAGTGATGTACTTCTCGTATTCGAGCATAGGATGCCCTGTGAGGTACATTCCTGTAATATCCTTTTCCATAGCCAGCAGATCGCTTTTTATATATTCTCCCACATTAGGAAGTGTGGGCTGAGCTGATATTTTATCTTCATCGTTGCATAGGTCGAAGATGTTTAACTGTCCCTCAGCGTTTGTTTTTCTTTCTTCCTCCAGCTGTTCCATTATGTCTTTAGCAGAGAAAATCATCTGCTTTCGGGTTGCACCCAAGTCATCTAAAGCGCCACATTTTATAATGCTTTCAAGACCTCTTATATTTATGCTTTTGCCTGTCATTCTCTTGCAAAAGTCATAAAAACTTTCGTATGGCATCAAACCTCTTTCAGAGATAATATCTCTGATATTGCCCACTCCGAGATTTTTGATTGCAAGAAGTCCAAAACGTATACCATCATCAGTGACAGTGAAGCCTAAGTCACTTTTGTTCACGTGTGGTGGCAAAACCTTGATGCCCAATCGCTTACATTCGTCTATATATTTTATCAGCTTATCGGTGTTATCCAAAACGCTTGTGAGCAGTGCCGACATAAATTCCTTAGTATAATGGCACTTATACCATGCCGTTTCATAAGAAATATTGGCATATGCGGCTGCATGAGATTTGTTAAAAGCGTAGCTTGCAAAGCTTTCCATTTCGCCGAAAATAGATAGAGCAGTTTTTTCATCTACGCCACGTCTTAGGCATCCGTCTACCAGCAGATTGCCATTTTCGTCAGTAAGACCATAAATAAAGACTTCCTTTTCATGCTCCATGGTGGATTTATCTTTTTTGCTCATAGCACGACGCACTACATCAGCTCGTCCTAAGGAATATCCCGCCAATGTTCGAAAGATTTGCATTACCTGCTCCTGATACACTATACATCCATATGTTACCTTTAAAATCTGCTCGAGCAGTGGATGTTTATATACAATTTTATCAGGGTTGTGTCTGTTTTTGATATATGTTGGAATAGAGTCCATAGGGCCGGGACGATACAGCGAGGTAAGTGCCACCAAATCTTCTATAGATTGTGGCTTCATCTGCGCAAGCACAACCTTCATTCCGGGCGACTCAAACTGAAATACACCTTCTGTAAGCCCTTTTGAAAACATATCAAAAACAGCTTTATCACTCTTATCAATATCTTCTTCTGAGAAATCAGGATTAGATTTTTTTATCAGTTCGATAGTTTTGTTTAGTAATGTGAGGTTTCTAAGCCCCAAAAAGTCCATTTTTAAGAGACCTAGTTTTTCTATATTTGTTTTTTCAAACTGTGTTACCACAGCTTCATCATTTTTTGATAATGGCACATACTCATGCACGGGTTTATCTGTGATAACCACGCCTGCTGCGTGTGTTGTAGTGTGACGTGGCATACCCTCTATTTTCATCGCTATGTCGATAAGCTCGTGTATCTGAGGGTCTGTGTCATATCTTGTGCGAAGCTCCTTTGAGCTTGTAAGAGCTTTTTCCAGAGTTACAGATAACTCAAATGGCACCATCTTAGCCACAGAGTCCACTACGCCATAGGGAATATCAAGCACTCTGCCCACATCTCTTATGGCGCCTCTAGCCGCCATTGTACCAAATGCCGCAATCTGAGAAACATGGTCTGCTCCATATTTCTCTACCACGTAGTCTATAACCTCTTGACGTCTCTCTTTGCAGAAGTCTATATCAAAATCGGGCATACTGATTCTTTCCGGATTAAGAAAACGCTCAAAATACAGATCATATTTAATCGGATCAATACCGGTGATTCCAATGCAATAAGCGGCGATACTTCCGGCACCTGAACCTCTGCCGGGACCTACAGGTATCTTTTTGCTTTTTGCATAGTTCACAAAATCTTGCACAATGAGATAGTAATCAACAAAGCCCATCTTTTTGATAACGCCAAGCTCATATTCGAGACGATCGATAATTGCCTTATCCGGTGAAGCACCATAGTATTTATATAGACCTTCATAGCATTTATTACGGAAAAACTCATAGTGGTCCATACCATTTGGTACATCAAATCTAGGTAGCTTCGTATTGCCAAATTCAAAATCGAAATTGCACATTTCAGCTATTTTAGCTGTATTTTTAAAAGGTTCATCGCCCAATCCAGGGAACGCATCACGCATTTCTTCCTCTGATTTTATATAAAACTCAGAGGTCTCAAATTCCATTTTGTTTTCATCGGTTATTTTGTGGTTGGTTTGGATACAAAGCAGAATTTCGTGAACCTTACTATCATCTTTAGAAATATAGTGGCAGTCGTTAGTAGCGACAAGAGGTATGCCTGTTTCTTTTGAAATTCTGATAAGTCCTTCGTTTACCTGCTTTTGCAGTTCTATACCGTGATTTTGAATTTCAAGATAAAAATTACCTCTGCCAAACAAAGAATCATAGTAAATCGCCTTGCTCTTTGCTTCATCATATTTACCATTAGAAATAAGTGTAGGTATTTTTCCGGCAAGACACGCAGAGAGACACACCAATCCTTCACAATGCTCTTTCAGAAGCTGTTCATCAATTCTTGGTTTATAGTAAAATCCTTCTGTCCATGCCTTAGATACCATATATATCAGGTTTTTATAGCCTTGCTCGTTTTTGCAGAGAAGAATCAAGTGATTGTTCTCTCTGTCAGATACATTTTTATCATACATAGAGCCAGACGCAACATACACTTCACAGCCAATAATTGGCTTAATACCTTCATCTTTAGCTGCCTTATAAAAATCGACAGCACCATACATAACGCCGTGATCAGTTATTGCCACGGCGCCTTGGTTGAGTTCCTTAGTTCTTTTTATGATATCTTTAATGCGACATGCACCATCCAGCAGGCTATATTCGCTATGGAGGTGCAGATGAACAAACGACATATAAAAACCTCTTTTTTATCAAATCTGATGCCATTTAACACCCATAGGAGTATCCTCAAGGACGATGTTCATTTCTTTTAGCTTGTCTCTTATCATATCAGCTGTTGCAAAGTCCTTGTTTTTTCTAGCTTGTGTGCGCTGTTCTATCAGCTTTTCCACTTCTTCTGCCAAGCTTTGTTTTTTCTCTATTACCACAATACCTAGCACATCGCACAGCTCATCAAAAAGATCTGCACATCCTTGTGCAAATTCCTTTGATGATGTGTCATTTACAGAGGTATTGATATCTCTTGCAATATCAAATATCACGGAAATAGCATTTGCAGTGTTGAGGTCATCGTCCATAGCCTCTTTAAATTTTTTCCTGTAGCTGTTCATTTCATTAATACGAGCCTTTTCAGCATCTGTAAGTTCCGCTGTTGCATTGTCTATGATAAATTGCAGGTTACTTCTGCAGTTGCGAAGTCTTTCAAGTGCGGATTTACATTGTTCCATAATATCGGTGCTATAGTTGATAGGGCTACGATAATGAGATGCCAGCATGAGGTATCTGATAGTATCATAACCATAAGTCTTTGCTACATCACGCACAGTGAAGAAGTTGTTGAGTGACTTAGACATTTTTCTATTATCAACATTAATATAACCATTATGCATCCAGTAATTTGCAAAATCAACACCGTTGCAACATTCACTTTGTGCTATCTCGTTCTCATGGTGAGGGAATATAAGGTCTTGACCACCACAATGAATATCTATTGTGGTGCCGAGATATTTTCTTGCCATTGCCGAACATTCTATATGCCATCCCGGTCTTCCCATGCTCCACGGAGATTCCCACATTGGTTCGCCAGACTTTGCGGCTTTCCACACAGCAAAATCCATCGGATTTTCCTTTAGCTCGCCTACAGATATTCTGGCTCCTGCCTCTAGCTCCTCAAGAGGCTGATGAGATAGCTTGCCATATTTATCAAAATTCAGTGTTCTAAAGTATACATCGCCGTTCTCTGCTTTATAGGCATAGCCCTTTGCCTCAAGGTCAGATATAATGTTTATTATTTCATTCATATTCTCGGTTGCTCGTGGATGCACAGTTGCTTCACGAATGTTTAATCCCTCAGCATCCTTTTTATATTCTGCGATATATCTTTCTGCTATAGTGAGGTAATCTGTGCCTTCTTCGTTTGCTTTCTTAATTATTTTATCATCAATATCAGTGAAGTTCTGCACAAATTTTACATTGTAACCGATATATTCTAAATAACGTCTTAAAACATCAAAAACACATGCCGGTCTTGAATTGCCGATGTGAATATAGTTGTAAACAGTAGGTCCGCAGGCGTATATTCTTACCACGCCCGGTTCGATTGTTTTTAGTTCTTCTTTTTTTCTTGTTAATGTGTTATAAATTTTCATTTTGCAATCATTCCTTGCCTAATTAAATATTAAAAAAGCATTAATGCTTATCGTGAGCGTGTAATCGAGAAACTTTATTGCTCAACTCGTTAATTTTTTGATCAATCATTGCCATGCGCTGTGCCACAGGGTCACCCACGTGGATTTGATCTAGACTTGAAGGCTTGATGCCATTGATCCTCACAACCTTGGCAGGCACGCCCACAGCGGTTGCATTATCCGGCACTTCATCAAGCACCACGGCACCGGCCGCAATACGTGCATTATCGCCTACTTTTATAGGCCCTAGTATCTTAGCGCCTGCGCCTATCAGCACATTGTTGCCGATTGTAGGATGACGCTTTCCTTGATCTTTTCCGGTACCACCCAGCGTGACATTTTGATATATGGTGCAATAATCACCGATTTCAGTTGTTTCGCCTATCACGACACCCATACCATGGTCGATGAAAAGAGCTTTTCCTATTTTTGCGCCAGGGTGTATTTCGATACCGGTTTTATGTTTAGTCCTCTGCGAGATAAACCTTGCAATAAACGGCATACCATGCACAAAGAACCAATGTGATCTTCTATAGGAACGAACTGCCTTATATCCTGAATATAGGAAAAAAATCTCAGCCTTGCTCTTGGCGGCGGGATCACGCTCCATCAATGAGGTGAGCTCGTCTCTTAATTTTCTAAACATATAGTGTATATCACCTTAAATTATCTATTTTGGAATAATTGACAAATATATTATTTGGTTTCTATAAAATGTATATTGTCTTTGATATAAATAATTCCTGAAATTATTGTGAGTACAGCAGAAATCCAAATTAGAGAATTATCGAGAACATATATAGTCGCATTGAGTTTGTCACTCACGGCAAACGGGAGGATTCCCATGCTACATAGCTCAAGAAAATATTGTGCCAGAAAAACAAATATAATTGCAACCATCTGGCTTACTGTTTTTGCCTTGCCCCACATATTAGCGGCGATAACCTTGCCATTTCCAACTGCTATTAATCTAATAGACGTGACTGCGAACTCACGAAACAATATCAGTATAACAGGGATACAGCTCATCAGCTTGAGATCAATAAAACAGCAAAAGGCTGAAACAACAAGTATTTTATCTGCAAGTGGATCAGCAAATTTTCCAAAGTCGGTGATCAAATTGTATTTTCTGGCAATTTTACCATCGAGCATATCTGTGAATGATGCTATTCCAAAAATCAGACCCGATATCAAAAAGCGATGGGGAAGACCCTGCCACAGTAGCGCTACCACCATAAATGGAAGTAATACAATTCTTAAAATAGTCAACTTATTCGGTAGATTCATTATTACCTCTCACTTCTTATCTCAGAGCTGTTCTCCTACGGGATCACAGCCTATGTATTCTTTAATTTTTACTGTTAGATAGTCACCCGGTTTAGGATTTTTATCTGAAAAGAAAAATATATTTCCGTCTACATCAGGTGAGTCTGCTTTAGTTCTGCCTATATAACATTCTGCAATTTCGTCATAACCTTCACACAGCACTTCAACATCTCTGTTTAGCAATGTGTCGTTATATCGTTCCATGATAATCTGTTGCTGTTGCATGATGATATCACAGCGACTACGCTTTGTTTCTTCATCCAGCTGACCATCCATGTCATAAGCCGGAGTGTCCTCCTCACGTGAATAAGAAAAGCAACCCAATCGCTCAAACTTAGCCTCATTAACAAATTCGCACAGTTCTTCAAAAGCTTCTTCACTTTCACCGGGAAAACCGGCAATAAGTGTAGTTCTAAGTACCACACCCGGAACTTTTTTACGAATATTCGAAATGAGTGCGCATAGCGATTCTTTGTCACCGTTTCTGTTCATAGACCTAAGCACATCTTTGTTGCAATGTTGCAGTGGAAGGTCGATATATTTTAGCACTTTTTCTTCGCCTGCTATCACATCTAAAAGCTCGTCTGTGATTCTGTCAGGATAGCAATACAGCAGGCGTATCCATCTGATTCCATCTATTTTGCACAGCTCTTTTAGTAGGATAGCAAGAGAAGTTCCGTCCTTAAAGTCAGCACCATATTTTGTGGTGTCTTGAGCTATAACCATAAGCTCTGTTACGCCGTTTTGGGCGAGTGTGCGTGCTTCTTCCAGTATGTCATTCATAGGCTTGCTTCTGAACGGGCCTCTGATTAACGGGATAGCACAATACGCACACTTGTTATCGCAACCCTCGGCGATTTTTAGATATGCATAATAATGAGGTGTGCTTTGCACCCTGCCACCGCATAGCGGTAGATTTGTTTTTTCGTCATATAGCGATGTACGTTTCTTTTTAAGCACTTGATCCACAACACTTGCAATCTTTGCGTTGGCGCCGATACCCACCACAGCATCCACTTCATACATTTCTTTGAGTATCTCGTCACGATATCTTTCTGCTAGACATCCTGTGACGATTATACCCTTTATTTTTCCTTCTTTTTTGAGGTTGCCTAGCTCGATTATTTCATCTATACTTTCTTTTTTTGCATCCTCGATAAATCCGCAGGTGTTCACGATCACGATATCAGCGCTCTCCGGCTCTGAAACAATCTGGTGTCCGGCTTCTTTTAAGGTATGTAAGAGCATTTCGGCATCTACCCTGTTTTTTGCACATCCAAGGCTTATCATACCTATTCTAGTCATATATATCATCCTCACAATCAGGATATTCATTTTCTTCATCAAAAGCGTCAATCGCAGAGCGAATAACGCTCCATTTGTAGCCAATTCTTTGCAATGCGGCTATAGTTCTTTTTCTGCCTTTTTCGTCAAACATACTTCTAAAGTATTTTGTGTTCAAAAGCTGTGAAATCTGCTCGTTTTCGTCAGGCTCTATATCATCTATGATGTCTTCAATGAGATATTTGTCTATTCCTTTTTCCATAAGCTTGTATTTAACATTAGAAACAGACAGCTTTTTTATCTCAAAAAGATCTTTGGCATAGCGCATGGCAAAACGCTCATCATCCAGCAGGTGAATTTCTTCAAGACGATCAAGGCACTTTTGCACAGAATCCTCAGAATAATCCTTCAAAAGCTTGTCTTCCAGCTCTTTTCGGCTATAATCTCTGAAAGAAATTAGCCACATTGCTTTTTCTTTGGCACGCCTAAAATCCGATTCATTAAGCAGTGAATGAATCTCTTCATCATTCAAAGCTGTGCCAACATTCAGATTATGTTCTTCGGTGACAGCTCTATCTAGATTAAAGGCAAATTCACCATCAATATAGATAGCACATAGGTGTTTTTTTCGTGGTTCAACAGCAGTTATAACCATTACTCATCATCCACGAGTATATCTATGTTTGCTCTTCTTGGTTCTGCGGGTACTGGATTATCAACTGACGTATCGGCGTCATCATTTTGATTGTCTGACTTTGCTGATTTGCCTTTTGATCCCTTTTTACCCTTTAATACTATACTTGAGAGCTTATCTATATTAGCCATAACTTGGGCTTCTATCTTTTCTGCAAGCTCTGCGTCGTTTGTGAGTAAGTCTTTCACGTTCTCTTTACCCTGACCAAGTCGCTGACTCTCATATGAGAACCATGATCCGCTCTTCTCGACGATATCAAGCTCGATAGCTATATCAAGCAGTTCACCCATTCTTGATATACCCTTTCCATACATGATATCAAATTCTGCCTCTTTAAATGGTGGTGCCATCTTATTTTTAACAACCTTTGCTCTTGTATGAGCTCCTACAGGGATAGAGCCATTTTTTATTACTTCCACTTTGCGTACATCTATTCTCACAGATGAATAGAACTTAAGTGCTCTACCACCGGGAGTAACCTCTGGGTTACCAAACATAACTCCAACCTTTTCTCTAAGCTGATTGATAAATATAGCAGCACAGTTTGACTTGGAGAGTGCGCCTGTGAGCTTTCTGAGTGCTTGTGACATAAGTCTAGCCTGCAAGCCTACGTGTGCACTACCCATATCACCCTCAATTTCTGCCTTTGGCACGAGAGCTGCCACAGAGTCTATTACAATGATATCTACACTGCCTGAGCGAATAAGCATTTCTGCTATTTCGAGAGCATCTTCGCCGGTGTCCGGTTGTGACACGATAAGCGAATCAACATCTACACCAAGATTATTAGCATACACAGGATCAAGAGCATGCTCGACATCAATAAATGCAGCAGTACCACCTTTTTTTTGAGCCTCTGCAATGCAGTGTAGCGAAAGTGTGGTTTTACCGGAGGATTCAGGTCCATAAATTTCGATAATTCTTCCTCTTGGCAAGCCGCCTATTCCCAGTGCAACATCAAGTGTGAGTGAGCCTGTAGGAATAGAATCTACTTTCATAGCTTCATTTTGTCCAAGACGCATTACGGCTCCTTTGCCATATCTTTTTTCTATTTGTGCAATAGCTGTTTCAAGAGCTTTTTCCCTTGTGTTTTCAACTACTTCCTTTTCTTTACCCGCCATTGATAATTCATCCTTTCAAAATTTTTAAATAAATATACTTATATATGATAACATATTAGTAAAATAATTGCAAGCAAACGCTAATATTATCTTGTAAAGTCTGTAAAGTCGTCAATGATAGGTGACACTTTTCTCAAAAAAATATGATGTTCCAATTTTGTTTTTTTGAGCCAGAGACAAAAAGCTGAATTTTTGCTGTATTTAGCCACCACCATTGGTGGCGTGACCTTGATTGATCTGGC
>JAQXOB010000028.1 GCA_029098305.1 Clostridia bacterium | reverse complement strand
GCATTTCTACTTATTCTGAATCTGTTTGATGCTTTTGTTACGCCATTTCTTTCTGAATATCTTATTACCCGTTGACGAAAACGTGCTTGTGATGTTAAACTTATCATAGAAAGTTCAACTCCTTTTTGTATGTGTTTTTGTCGTTATTAACATCATACCATATTTGAGTTGAATTTTCTTTTTTTATTTGTCACCCATCAATTGTACCATAACAAATTTTCCAATTTTTAAATTTATTTTTCTATCGTAAAATCATTCGATTCTCTAACTCAGACTGTTCTTTTTAAAAAGCATAAAGGCAACATTATTTATCCTTATGGCAACAGTCAGATATTGCGCAACCATTACAATTACAGCCACATGCAGACTTTCCTTTCTTTTTATTCCTAATAATATTTATTAGGATTGCCACCACAGCAGTCGCTAAAACTAAACAAACACATATTGTTCCTATATTACCCATTATCCATTCAAACATACCTTTTCATCCTCCTTGTAAGATATTAACAGATAAATTTCATTTAATTTCTATAAGTTTTTATTCTTAAGGCATAAACAATCTCTGTGCGTTTTTATACATTATATTCTCATAGTCATCATTGTCTATCAGATTTTTCAACTCATTAAAATATTGCTGATACAGCGACCTATCCCCTGTTTTGTTGTGAAGAAATGTGTCTTTACCATCAATGGGGTTATCCGAGCCGAAAAGTATCTTTTCGCTACCGCATCTTTTAATTGCTTTAATTGTGCTTTCTATGCTAACCCATGTTGTGTCGCCGTATAGATTTGGCTGTTTGCTGATGAAGTTTATGGCTTCTTCATTATCTGTGCCAAGATCCATATGAACCATCACAAAATTAATATCAGGATGCAACTTTGCAGCATTGTACATATGAATTGACATCGCCTCTTCGCATCCTCCTGTATGAGATACCACTGGAAAATTGTTTTTTCTACAAACATCATACCATTCTTCCATTCTGCTATCATCAGGTGCAACTCTTGAATGAAAAGGATGTAATTTTATACCATATATAAAGGCTCTGTTTTGTTCAATCAATCTCAAAAAACACTCATCAGGATACTCATTATGCATTTTAATCCACAGTAATGTACCTATCTTATCGGGATAACTCTTGGAAAAGTCGATTGCTCTTTTGTTTATATCATACTGGCTCTTTTGATGTCTACTTGGAATTGCAAATCCCATATGATCAAATTCTACTCCCTCTGTGTTGGAAACAAGTGCAAAATCAATGTTATATCGTTTCATGGAATATAGAATTTGTTCTTCTGTCATATCAAAATCCAACGAGGAACCAATGTACATATGCGTGTCGATAATCATAGTTATACTCCTATTTATTAATATGATTCAAACTAAAAGGGATATAAAATATTTTTTAGAGAGCATTTATAATCTCTAGTATAAAATGCATTACACTGTAGCCTTATTATAATGCAAACATACGCTAATTGCAATTATACACATACAAATATACAAATAAATTGCAAGTAATATCATTTACAAAAAACATATTCAATTATATTAAATAGTTTATTAAATGGTAGATTTTTAAATTATCATATGGTATAATTTTGACGTAAAAGCTTGAAGTATGCTATCTTTTTATAATAAATTATATGCTAATAATATCAATGGCAACAGGCTGTCGAATAGGAGTAAAATGTCATGAAAAAAAATATATTTAAAGTGTTTTTAATATTTATTTTGGTAATAAGCATGGGGATAATTCCGCTTACCGGATGTACCGAGAACTTTTATACTGAAGAACAGGAAACACCAGTTTTAACCGATACGCAAGATACCGATGCTGCCGTGAGAAAAAACACCGGCAAAATGGTATCGCGTGAAAATGAAGATGGAACCGTAACTCGAATCTCCTTTGATGGATATATACCATTTCTAAGAGCACCCAAATTTTCAGTATCCGGAAACTGCGTTATTATGGAATTTAACAACATAAACTGGTACACTGCTGAAATTGTGCCGGCAAAATTTAAAGACAAGTACAAATCAGAAGAAATTATAGCTCAGAACGATATGTTCACGGTGTATGAAAACTTAGACTCATATGAAACTGATTTTGAGTATGTTTACTTTATGAGGTTAAACGGAACGGATTGCTCTTACATATGCTTCACAACAAACGAATCTCCATTTTCAAGCGGAACAGGAAACGATTTTGACACAAGAATATATTATGCTGTAGATAACATATACACAGTGCCTAATATCGAAATGGAAGAACAGATATCAAATGAGTAATCTCGTCATAAAAAACGGAGGAAAATAAAATGCTATTAAGCCTTAAATTAAAAAACAAAGCTAAAAACGTATTGATTTGTATCGTATTTAAAAATAAATTTAAAGCTATAATGATATGTGCTATAACCACGTTTATTTTGGTAGGAATAGTGTTATCTCTTATATTTTGTATTGAAGGAAACAGGAAAATGATTGTTGGAAAAGATGTGAAGATAGCTGATATTACAGAGTTTTATTACACAAGCTCAAGCTCAAGCTATCCACCTAGTTTTTATAGATATCACTTTTCTGTTGATGACGAGAAGTATATATACCATTATGAAAAACGAGAAGGCAAGGCTTGGCCCTTATCAGAGGAACATATCACTGATTCTGTCACAGTAGAACTGTCATCTGAAGATTGGAGAGCGTTTTTTGACTGCTTAAACGGTGGAATATTAACAAAGAGAAGCGAAAATATTAACTCCGGTGGTGAATCTAAAGACTTATTTTTATATTGGAAGGGAGACAGATCCAAATATCAGGAGTTTTCTTTTGAATCATATGAAAAGGAAAAAGCCTTTGAGGAATTGTGTAATAGTCTAAACGATTATTGATAATACGAAGTATAATATTAAATAATGTATTATTTATTTGGTATGGATAAAAGAATAGTTTTGAAAAAGGCTATGCAATTATTTACTTTTTGTAAAATAGAGTGTATAATACATTTTATATAGCGTTTTATGGAGGAAAAAGTGTTGAATTTTTCTATAAAAAAAGCTACTTATAAACATAGTAATGATATCGCACATCTTGAAGAAATATGTTTTTCTCATCCAAGGTCACAGAAAACCATTGAAGAAGAAATAGAAAATGAAAGTATTATCATGATTGTTGTTACCAATGATAATGACAATGTGTTGGGATATGGGAGCATGAACATAGTGCTCGACGAAGCATATATAAATGATATTGCGGTTTTTCCGGAATTTAGGCATATGGGAGTAGGCAGGATAATTGTGAAAAGTTTCGTAGATTATTGCTACGGTAATAATTTTTCCTTTTTATCACTTGAGGTGAGAGAATCAAATTTTCCTGCGATCAATCTATATGCATCTGAAGGGTTTGAGCTAATAGGTCAACGAAAAAACTTTTACTCAGATCCAAAAGAAAACGCAAATATAATGACAAAGTATTTTAAGAGGTAAATAATGAAGATATTAGCAATTGAAAGTTCTTGTGATGAAACCGCTGCCGCTGTGGTCGAAGACGGAAGAAAGGTTATCTCAAATATTATTGCCACACAGGTGGAAGAACACAAGCTATATGGCGGTGTTGTTCCTGAAATAGCATCTAGGCGTCATGCAGAGGCTATTTGCGGTGTTGTAAGCGAAGCACTTGAAAAAGCAGAATGTACATTAGATGATATTGATGCTATCGGTGTGACACATGCGCCAGGACTTATAGGAGCATTGCTTGTGGGTGTAAATTTTGCAAAAGGACTCGCTATAGCAAAAAATAAACCGTTGATTCCAACTCATCACCTACGCTCACATATAGCTGCCAATTATATATCAAATCCTGAGTTAAAGCCACCTTTTTTGTGTCTTGTGGTATCCGGAGGACATAGCCATATAGTTAAAGTAGATGACTACACCAAAATGACAATAATCGGAAAAACTCGTGATGATGCTGCCGGAGAAGCCTTTGATAAAGCTGCCCGAACAATGGGTATGCCATATCCGGGAGGAATACATCTTGATATAGCCGCCGAGAGTGGCAATCCTGATTCTTTTGCTCTTCCACATCCTCGTGTAAATGGAAGTGAATATGATTTTAGCTTTTCGGGATTAAAAACAGCCGTTATCAATTTGATACACAATGCATCGCAAAAGGGCGAAGAATTACCGATAAATGACTTAAGCGCTAGCTTTAGAAAAGCTGTTGTGGGCTGCCTTGTAGAAAACTTTATCAAGGCGGCCAAAGATACAGGAAGCACTAGGCTGATAATAGCAGGCGGTGTGTCTGCAAACAGACTTTTGAGAAAAGAACTTACAGATAAATGCAAAAAGCTGGGATATGAGCTATATATGCCTGAAAAGTCCTTATGTGGTGACAATGCCGCTATGGTGGGTTCACAGGCTTATTATGAATTTTTGAGTGGAAACACGGCCGGCAATGAGTTAAATGCGAAGGCTACTATGTCTATAGAGCTGTAATTTATACATTATATGAAACACTATCAAACAATAAAAATAACTAAAAAATCTATCATATACTCTGTGTTAACGACGCTGGCTATTTGTGCTATTTTTATACATTCGTCGATGCCTGCATCTATTTCATCAGAAGAGAGCGACAGTGTAAGAGGATTTTTACAGATTATTTTTGAAAAGCTGAATTTGAATATCCTTCTCACAGATCATATTGTAAGAAAATTCGCTCACTTCTTTGAATTTTTTGTACTAGGTATATTCTCAGAGCTTACATTTGATTCATATTTTTGCAATGTTAAAAAAGCAATACTGCCTACATGCTATCTGACAGTTATTGTTCCACTTATTGATGAGACTATACAGCTATTTACTATAGGCAGAAGCGGACAGGTAAGCGATATATGGCTTGATTATTCGGGTGCGTTGTGCGCTGTGCTTATACTCACTATAATACTATTTTTAAAAAGGCAAAAAAGAGACAAGGGATGAACAACTTGATAATTTCACTATGCATTGTGGCATATAATGAGGAAAAGTGCCTTCCGGAACTTTTTGACGATATTTTGAAACAGAATTATCCCAAAGAAAAAACAGAAATAATACTTATCGACAATGGCTCTACTGACGGTACAGCAAAGCTTATGAGTAATTTCCTGGAAAATAATCAATTTTACAGTTCTAAACTAATCAGGATTAAGAAAAATAATCTGGCTGTGGGCTGTAACGAAGCTATAAAAGGCTTTACGGGTGATATCTATGTGCGTGTAGATGCTCATTCCGGTATCCGATATGATTTTCTGAGTAAGATTGTAGAATGTATGGAAAACGGAGAAAAGGTTTGCGGAGGATATCGACCTTGCATAACGCAAGATGACACTCATATGCAAAACACCCTACTAACTGCCGAAGAATCTATGTTTGGTAGCTCGTTTGCATCATACAGACGCAATCACAATGAAAAAACATACACCTCTTCCCTATTTCACATTGCTGTGATGCGTGAAGTATTTGAGAAATGCGGTGTTTATGATGAAAGATTAGGACGTACAGAAGATAACGAATTTACGTATCGTTTGCGACAAAATGGATATAAACTCTGCTTTAGTCCTGATATTTATTCTGAACAGAAAGTTAGAAGTACTTTAGGAAAAATTGTTTCACAGAAGTATAAAAACGGATATTGGATAGGACTTACAACGGCTGTGTGTCCACAATGTTTTTCTCTGTTTCATTTTGTGCCGTTGTGCTTTGTTTTAGCACTTATAGTGGCAATCATTCTATTTGTATTCGGAATAAAACTACCGCTTGCTATGCTTAGTGCTGTATATCTTCTTTTCATCTTGATGATTACAATCACAGCGACTATCACATCTAAAAAAAGAAACAGCACATTTGTGGCTTTGCCTATAATTTTTATAATGCTTCATATATCATATGGCATTGGCACATTAATTGGACTAATAAAAATGCCTGCTTTTAAAAATAAGACTGAAAAACACTAAAAATGCAAAAAAACATTGTAGACATTGCATTTTTATGGTAATATGATTTGCGGTGATAAAATGGATAATTTAACAAAATATATCTTCACTCCCGAAGAGCTACGAGATTTGCAACTAAAAGAGCTTGAAACTCTAGTTTATTTTAAAAATTTTTGCGAAAAACATGGGCTTCAATTCTGCTTTTGCGGTGGATGCTGTATTGGATCTCTGAGAAACAAAGGCTTTATACCATGGGATGATGATATAGATGTTTTTATGATGCGTAAAGATTACGAGAAATTTTTGCGTATATGGAAACAAACTGAAAAAGAAGATCGCTTTGTAGTATTAGAAACTTCAGATGATATGTTTACAGGAAACATCTTTGCGACCGTGGTAGACAAAAGTGCTACTTGCGTAAAAGATTATCAGGCAGAGCTTGACATTCCTCACGGTTTGGTGATGGATGTTTTTCCGCTTGATGCCTGCCCTACGGGAATCAAGAGAAAATCTCAAAAATTTTGGGCAATGATTTACTCATTATACAGAGCCCAGACTGTGCCTGTAAATCACGGAAAAATTCTTGCATTTGGTAGCAAAGTGTTATTAGGCATTGTACCATCAAAACGTATGCGAAACAAAATATGGCGACTGGCTGAAAAAAAGATGACCAAATACAATTTGGCTGACTGCGACTATATTACCGAGCTCTGCGCCGGTCCTCACTATATGCAAAACGAGTATCCTAAGAGAATATTTGAAGATGTTGTTTTTGAAGAGTTTGAGGGATATCAAATGCCTATACCAAAGGGGTATGACGAGTATCTCAAGATAGCATTTGGTGACTATATGAAGTTGCCTCCGGCAGACGAGCAATCACCTCATCATGATGTTGTGAAATGCGATCTAAACACCCCATGCAGTTCATATGATAAAATGGTTCACAACAAGCTAAAGAGCAAGCAAAAATAAGATGCCTATAAACACTCGCAATCTACTGTGAAAAGAACTTATGATGGTTGGTTAAAGCTGTTTCAGAAAGAAATATTTTTTAAAAAAACTTAACACGATGTGGTCTGTTAGAATAAAAACTTATCGGTATCATCTATGAGGATGCTACTATGAGAAGTTTAGGCGATATTCATCGTGACTTTAACCAAATTTTAATATATCTATTTAAAACCGTTATTAAACGGAATATATAAAAATTTAGCTCTCTATCGAGTATTCGTCGATAGAGAGCATTTTTTGTTTATTCTTATTGTCGCTTGATTAGGCGTATGTAAACTCCTATCCAAGCAACTGACCACCCAAACCAAAGCTAATAGAAATGGCTTCGTTCACCTTTTCCATAGAATCCTCATCAAGAGTTCCCATCTTTTCTTTGAGTCTGCGCTTATCTATAGTTCTAATCTGCTCGAGTAATACTACGCTATCTTTTAAAAGTCCACTCCCTTGTGACCGCAATTGTATATGAGTAGGCAAATTTGCCTTTGTTTGCTGACTTGTAATTGCTGCAGCTATCACGGTTGGGCTAAATTTATTCCCTACGTCATTTTGCACTATCAAAACAGGTCTTACTCCTCCTTGCTCTGATCCTACAACCGGACTAAGATCCGCATAATATATATCACCACGTTTTACACTCACATCTTTCACTCTCCGAATTAGTTTACTTCTGCCGGCAATATTATATTTGACAAAATGAAGATATTTTATTCTGATACATTTTAAATATTTAATAGCTTTTGAAAATGTTTTTTTACTTCCTTATACATATTATTAAATATAAAGAAATATTGACAACTATGTCCGTTATTATTATCATTCAAAAAAATCATTTATTAACGAGAAAAATATATCATTATGTAGAAAAATGAAGACATTAGCAAAATATAATTGACTTTAATCTTGTTTTATGGGATAATACTGTGGTAGTAGGTGATATTATGCGTGTGATAACAGGCACCGCTAGAGGTATACCATTAAAGACACTCGATGGCAATGATATTGTACGTCCTACAACAGATAAAGTTAAGGAAGCTGTGTTTAGCAGTATACAATTTTATCTCGAAAATTGCACATTTCTCGATCTCTTTGCAGGTTCGGGGCAAGTTGGAATTGAAGCACTCAGCAGAGGAGCTCTTAAGGCTTATTTTGTTGATGCCAACAGCAAGAGTATCTCAGTGGTAAAAAGTAATCTAAAAGCTACATCATTAAGTGATCGTGCCATAATAATTAAAAGTGACTATAAAGCTTTTTTGCAAAATCAAGATATAAAGGACAAGGTCGATATTGCTTTTGTTGATCCGCCCTATGCCGATGGATTGCTTCAGCAGGCTCTTCCTATGCTGGCAGATGTAATGAGAAAGTCCGGTATAATAATATGCGAGAGCTCATTGCATGAGGATCTTCCTGATCAGGTGGGTGATTTTGCACTGAAAAATGTCAAAAAATACGGTAAAATAAAGGTTACTACTTATATGTGCATTGATTAATAGCTGAAAGGAGCTTTTCAGATTTGAGTACTGTAATCTATCCAGGAAGTTTTGATCCTATAACACTTGGGCATATAGACATAATTAGCAGAGCATCAAAAATGTTTGACAAGGTTATTGTAGCAGTATTAAAAAACTCGACCAAAAAACCTTTCTTCAGCATTGACGAACGAATAGAGCTTATCAGTGAGTCTCTAACAGATATAAAAAATATTGAAATCGATTCTTTTGATGGTTTGTTGGCTGATTATGTAAATAAAAAAGGAGCTACAACAGTTGTAAGAGGTTTGAGAGCTATGTCTGATTTTGAGTATGAATTTCAGATGACACTTACAAATAAACACCTTAATCCAGAGGTAGAAACTATTTTTTTGACCTCTAGTAGCGAATATATGTATCTTAGCTCCGGTATGGTAAGGCAAGTGGCTGAGTTGGGTGGAGATATCACCGGATTTGTTCCAGAAACCGTTAAGAACAAAATATCAGAAAAATTATTTAAAGGATAAAATAGGAGGTTAAATTTCAATGAAAACAGAAGAAATAATTGAGCAAATAGAAGACCTATTAAAAAATTCACGCTCGTTACCATTAATGGGTGGAAAAGTGGTTGTAGATCAAAACCAATTGCTTGAATTGCTGGGTGAATTGAGCGCAACTCTCCCTTCAGAGCTAAAGCAAGCAAAGAAGATCGTGGCAGAAAGATCTGAAATTTTAGAAGAGGCTCATAGAGAAGCTGATAAGAAAATACGTCAAGCTGAAGAACGCAGAAAGAATATGATCAATGAAAGCGAAGTTATGCGCAATGCAAAGGCTAGTGCTGATCAAGTACTTGCTGATGCAAAGCTAAAGTCAAAGGAAGTGCGCAGAGCTGCTAACGACTATGTGGATGAGATTATGAAAAGAGCTGACGAAATGCTTACAGCTAATGTAAATGAGTTGAGAAAAACACGTCAAAGCATCAAGGCATCTCAGAGACAGGGAAGCAACTAATATTCATTTTGTTTGATATAAATCCTACAAACACACTTTTTTTTGATCGAGCTGATTAATTGAGGACGTTTATTTGACTTATCCTCTCCCCATTTTTACGCTCCATCTAAAACCCAATTTTTAGAACATTATTAAAACTCCTTACGATGTTATTAGATCATCGTAAGGAGTTTTTTGATAATATATAGAGTAAAAATATATTGTTATTTGCTTGGCTTTGAAATAATATCGTAAACCAGCACCGGAGCATCTATAGCTTCATCAGAATACTCGATAGCACTTAAGAAGAGTTCCTCTGCAGATTTCATCTTCTCTGGGAGATTTGTATGGAATTCAGCAATAACATCGCCTTTCTTAACGAGATCTCCAGTCTTAGCTTTCAGGATAATACCTGCGCTGTAATCAATAGCTTCGCCTTTTTTCTCTCTGCCAGCGCCTAAAATAACGCTAGCAATACCGATTTTTTCTGCATCCATATGCTTAATATAACCATCACATGGAGCAAGAACATTTTCAATATGATTTGAGAGAGGAAGCAACTCAGGATGATCAACCATGTTTGCGTCTCCTCCTTGTGCAGCAACCATATCATGAAGCTTTTTAAGTGCAGAACCATCTGCTATAGCACCCAGTACCATCTTCTCGCACTCTTCAATACTCTTGTCTGTTACGAGCATTGTCATATTGGAAGCAAGTGCAACACATACTTCTGTGAGATCCTTAGGGCCATTTCCTTTAAGTGTTTCTATAGCTTCTTTAACCTCAAGTGCATTACCAATAGCGTGACCAAGTGGTATATCCATATTTGTAATCAAAGCAGCTGTCTTTCTGCCAACAGAATAACCTATATCAACCATTTTTTTTGCTAATAGCTTGCTGTCTTCAAGTGTCTTCATAAAAGCGCCACTGCCTGTTTTTACATCAAGCACGATAGAACTTGAGCCAGCAGCTATCTTTTTGCTCATGATACTGGAAGCAATAAGTGGAACACTATTAACTGTAGCAGTAACATCACGCAAAGCATAAAGTTTTTTATCACATGGAGCAAGGTTACCAGATTGACCAACAACACATATGCCAATATCATTAACCTGATTTATAAACTGCTCTGGTGGCAACTCTGTATTAAATCCGGCAAAAGACTCGAATTTATCAACTGTGCCGCCTGTGTGACCAAGACCTCTACCGGACATTTTGGCAAGCTTTCCACCCAAAGCAGATACGATAGGAGCAATGATAAGTGTAGTCTTATCGCCTACACCGCCTGTGCTATGTTTGTCAACTGTAACGCCTTTTATGCCACTGAGGTCAATCATATCGCCTGATTTTGCCATAGCGAGTGTAAGAGCTGATGTTTCGTGCTCATTCATGCCCTGAAAATAAATTGCCATTAAAAGTGCTGTTATTTGATAATCAGGGATATCACCACTAGTTACACCGTCAACGAAGAACTGAATTTCTTCATCACTCATAACGCCACCATCACGTTTATTTTGAATAATATCGTACATTCTCATTTGTAAAATCACCTCATAACTGTATTTGTTATAAATTATCCTTTAATTAATTTGAGGAAACGCAACAGGAATCACGTTTCCTCAAAAGAGTTACCTATTATCTTGTGCCCTTATCGTAAGGGATACCCTCTGCCTTTGGAGCTCTGGAGTTCTTAGAGAACAATACAAGAATAATCATAGATGCGATGAATGGCATCATATCGTAAATGTTCTTTGAGAGACCAAGACTTGCGAGGAATGTGGAGTCTGCGATGTTTGCAAGTGATTTAAACACAGCAAAAAACATAGCAGCACCAAAAATATTGATTGGTTTCCACTGACCAAAGATCATAACTGCGAGAGCAAGGAAGCCGAAGCCTGTAACACCAACTTCAAAGTTCCATGTAGAAACAGAAGGAATTACATAAGCAAAGCCACCAATTCCGCCCAAAAGACCTGAGAACATAACACCTATGTATCTCCACTGGTAAACATTGATACCAACTGAGTCAGCTGCTTGTGGATGTTCGCCGCAAGAACGAAGTCTGAGACCCCACTTTGTCTTATAAAGGAACAAAGCAGCAAGAACAAGAATAGCAAGTCCTATGAAAAGGAAAATATTCAAAGTAAGTTTGTTGCCATTACCTAAATCAAAGTCGAAGATAAAAGCTGTGTTACTGTAATTAAGCTTTGCAGAAGCTGTACCGTTTACAACTTTAACGATAACAACAGCAAGAGCTGTAGCCATCATATTAAGAGCAGTACCACCGATAGTCTGATCGGCTTTCAACGTTATCGCCGAGAAGCCAAGCAATAATGAATAAATAACACCAGCAAGTGCACTTGACAAGATAGAGAAAAGTACAATCAAACCAGGAGCCATACCCTCTGGGAGGAAGCAAAGTGTTAAAACACCAGCCAATGCACCGATAGACATGATACCTTCAAGTGCAAGGTTGATAACACCGCTTCGTTCTGAAAACATACCGCCTAATGCAACAAGCATCAAAACGATACCATAAAGCAATGTATATTTAATAAGTAATAACATTATTTACTCTCCTCCTTTTTTGATGTACTAGCAACAGATGCTTTTGGTTCTGCGTTTGCATTAGCACCGGATCTGTCTTTAACAAATTTGCCAATGAACATTTTGAAGAGCATTGCAAATGCGCAGAGATAAATGATAACACCGATGATGATATCAGCAATTTCCGGCTGATAATATGCTGTAGGCAAGCAACTACCACCAACAGTAATATGAGAAATGAGCAATGCTGAGAAGATACAACCGATAGGATTACATACTGCAAGAAGTGCAACAGAAATACCATTAAATCCGATTGCAGGACAAGCTGTGGAGTCATTTGGATTCCACTCACCTACACCTGAGAGGTAATAGAGAGCTGCACCCAATCCTGCTAATGCACCGGCGATAACCATTGAAAGAACAATGCTTCTTCTCTCGTTAATACCAGCATATTTTGCAGCGTTTTTGTTATGTCCACAAGCCTTTAGCTCGTAACCAAATGTTGTTTTATTAATAATTATATAAATAATAATTGCTACAACGATTGCAAGGAAAATTGCTATTGTAGTTGACTTTGAGAAAATATCTGAAAGTCCAAGATCAGGAATACGTGAACCAGGAGCTTTTGTTGCAATAGCATAAGTCTTGTTCTTTGCTGATTCATACATTCTTGTTATAGAACCATCAGCATTGGTAATAGCGAACTTCTTAACAATCTCGTTTACTCCATAAAGGGCAATCCAGTTGAACATGATTGAAGTGATAACTTCGTTAACATTAAAGAATGCCTTAAGAAGTCCTGGTATTGCACCCCAAATTGCACCACATACCATAGCTGCAAGAATACATACATACCATGGAAGTTGAAGAACAAGTGCACAATAGATAGCACCAAGTGCGCCAACAGTGTACTGTCCGGCTGCACCGATATTAAACAAACCGGTTTTGTAAGCAAAAGCAACAGAAAGACCAGTCATAACGAGAGGTGCTGCTTCTGAAATCTCTTTGCTTATATTTCTTGCGTGTATGCTGATGTTATTAAAACCACCAGAAAGTATTGTCATAAACCCTTCAAGACAATGCTCCGGATTAATGCACAACAAAATTATAAATCCAACAAGCAAACCAATAATAATACAAACAAATGAAGAAAGGATTGAATTTGTAGCAGCGATGAAGCCACCCTTTCCGGTTACAACCTTCTTAGGAATGCTTGGTGATGCTAAATTATTTTTTGCCATAATATTTTACACCTCCGCCGGAACTTTGTCACGTTTTGCGCCAGCCATATAAAGGCCAAGCTCTTGAACTGTTATCTTCTTAGGATCAAGCTGACCAACAAGCTCACCCTCATACATAACGAGGATTCTATCACTTACGTTCATAACCTCGTCAAGCTCGAGTGAAACAAGCAATACAGCCTTTCCTTTATCACGCTGTGCAACAAGCTGTTTGTGTATGTACTCAATAGCACCTACATCAAGACCTCTTGTAGGCTGAACAGCAACAAGCAAATCCGGATCCTTATCTATTTCTCTGGCAATAATAGCCTTTTGCTGGTTACCACCAGACATACTTCTTACTACTGTCAAAGGTCCTTGACCACTTCTAACATCGTATTGCTCGATTAGTTTCTCGGAATACTCACGAACAGGACCTTTTTTTATGAAACCTGCACTCTGGAACTCCGGTTGCCAGTAACGCTGAAGAACCATGTTTTGCTCCAAAGTATAATCAAGTACAAGACCATGCTTATGTCTGTCTTCAGGGATATGGCTCATACCGTTCTTAGAACGATCTCTGATCGAGGACTTTGTGATATCCTGACCCTTAAACTCAATCTTACCTGCAGACATTTTTTCAAGACCTGTTAAGGCATGAACAAATTCTGTCTGACCATTTCCATCAATACCGGCAATACATACGATTTCGCCTGCACGAACATTGAAGGAAACATCCTTAACAGCATTATTTTTGTGAACCTTACTTGGTACAGTCATACCAGAAACTTTTAGAACAGTTTCCTTTGGATTTGGTTCATCTTTATCAACTGCAAATTTAACATCACGGCCAACCATGAGTTTGGAAAGCTCTTCTTTAGTGGTGTTTGCAATATCAACAGTACCCATATACTTACCTTTTCTAAGGATTGAGCATCTGTCGGAAACTTCCATTATTTCATTAAGTTTGTGTGTAATGAAGAGAATTGATTTACCTTCTTTTGCAAGGTTTTTCATAATCTTCATCAATTCGTCAATTTCTTGTGGTGTAAGAACTGCTGTTGGTTCGTCAAAAATAAGAATTTCATTGTCTCTGTAGAGCATCTTGAGAATTTCTGTTCTTTGTTGCATACCAACAGTTATATCTGAAATCAAAGCGTCAGGATTAACGCTGAGACCATATTTTTCACTTAAGTCGAGAACTTTTTTACGTGCATCCTTTGTGCTCAAGAAAGGACCACTTGTAGGCTCAACGCCTAAAATGATGTTTTCAAGAACAGTAAAGCACTCAACGAGCTTGAAGTGCTGATGCACCATTCCTATATTCAACGCATTAGCGTCGTTAGGATTGTTAATTTTAACTTCTACACCATTCTTTTTGATCATACCGGATGTAGGCTGATATAGACCGAAAAGAATACTCATAAGTGTAGATTTGCCTGCACCGTTTTCACCGAGCAAGGCATGAATTTCACCTTTTTTAAGCTGTAATGTTACATTATCATTTGCTTTAATGCCGGGAAATTCTTTGGTAATGTTTAACATCTCTATAATGTAATCATTATTCATAATATCACATTTCCTTTGCATTTAATTTGAACTGAGATCGAACAAAATTATTTCTCTTAATTGGAAGCAAAACTAAATAAAGAGAAAAGAGAAAAAATCCTCTTTTCTCTTTATAGATATGTTAGCTTTAGATTTACATTAGTATCTAATATTTAAAAATTAGCCAATGTAATCAACAGTTGTGTGTGAACCAACTGTAGGATGAACATCCTCAGAAGCCTCGTCAGAAACTGTAACTGTACCGTTCATGATTTCAGCTTTCTTTGCTTCATACTCTTCAACTGTGAATGTTCTGAAGTTCCAAGCACTCTCTTTTGTTGGGAGACCAACATAGTCACCCTCTGTAAGACCGAGTGTGGAGAACTTGCCACCAACTGTATCCCACTGACCATCTTTAACAAGACCAAGTGTTGTAGAAACAGAGTTTGCAAGACCCTTGTAAGCTGATGTTAAGAATGGGTTGTAACCAAGCTTTGTCTTATCATTGTCACCGTTGATGTAATCTGCGCCCAAAGAGCTTTGGTCAACGTCAACACCGATAACGTGTGCATTGTGGTTTACAGCTGCCTCAAGAGCAGATGTGTAGATACCGCCACCGCATGCGAATACAGCTTCTGTACCCTCAGAGTACCAGCCTTCCATCTTAGCTGTGATTGTAGCATCACCGTAGAACTGGCCGCCGTATGTGTACTTAATTCCTATGTCTGTGCCGAGCTCTTCAGCTGCTGCGTCTGCGCCCTGAACAAAGCCATAGCCATATCTGATAACTGCTGGAACTGCCATGCCGCCGAGGAAGCCGAGCTTTGTAAAGCCGTCTTTAACTGCTGCATAACCTGCGAGATAACCTGCCTGCTCTTCGCTGAACACGATGCAGTGTGCGTTGCTCTCGAGAACACCATCTGTAACGTTACCTTCGGAAACGTCAACAGCGATGAACTTAACATTCGGATAATCATACTGTGCAGTAGAAAGTGCTTCACCAAAGAGGAAACCAGGCATAACGATTACGTTGTAGCCTGCTGCAATAGCTTCTGCAATCTTTGTTTCTCTCTCTTCTGTGCTGTCTTCCTGTGGCTGGAAGTATGTATAATCTACTCCGTTTGCGTCGCAGAAAGTTTTAACACCTTCCCATGTAGCCTGGTTGAATGACTCGTCATCCAATGATCCAACATCAGTAACAAGAGCTACTTTAAAATCAGCTGATGTTTCTGTGTCGCCTGCATTAGATGTGCTTGCTGTACTTGTTGTGTCTGTCTTGCTTTCGTTGTCGGTTTTCTCACCGCAAGCTGCGCAACCAAATATTAGACCTAAAGACAGCATAATTGCTAAGATCTTTTTCATTGTTTTTCTTCCTCCTGAGAAAAAAATAATTTTATAGTTCGATTTCTCGACTACAGCTAAATTGTATCACAAACACATTGCTTAATCAAGCTTTTTTATAAAAAATATAGTTTTGATGAAAAAAATGTATGTTTTAGTCAAATTCAAGCAACCGTATTTGTTCATTTTGCTAATCGATTTTTATTTTTCAAGATTTGACGGAGCAAATCCATATGGTAAAAATGCCTTTAGTGGCTCATCGATAAACTCGTCATCGTTTTTTCCGAGAATGATTCTGAAATCATCATCACAAAACTCTCTGATAACCTGTCTGCATACACCACATGGTGGAGAATAGTTCTTAAAATCGCCATTGAGTCCACCTACTATTGCGATAGCTTCAAAATTGCGCTCGCCCTCAAAGATAGCTTTAAAGAAAGCTGTTCTCTCTGCACAGTTTGTTGGAGAGTAAGAAGCATTTTCGATATTACATCCAAGATAAACCTTGCCCTCTTTTGTGAGCAATGCTGCACCAACTGTGAAGTGTGAATATGGAGTATATGCGTGCTTTGCAGCTTCTTTTGCCAGAGCAATTAATTCTAATTGTGTCATTTTGATTATCTCCCCTCGTTTTATCAGTTAAATGCAGGCTGTCACTAATGCGACAGCCTAAACATTCATTTTTTATAATTATTTCACTACTTCGTCAAGGAAGCTTTCGCCTGAAATCTCTGTTTTTACATTAAACATATCAGCTATAGTCTTGCCTATATCAGAATAAGTTTTTCTTGTGCCAAGATTTACAGCCTTAATATTCTTTCCATACATTATAAAAGGAATATGCTCTCTTGAGTGGTCAGTGCTACAGGTGTAGCCAGGATCGCATCCATGGTCTGCTGTGATCATAAGCACATCATCATCACGCATACGCTCCATAAAACTTGGCAACCAGCGGTCAAATTCTGTAAGAGCATTTGCATAACCATCTACATTGTTTCTGTGACCAAACTGCATATCAAAGTCAACAAGATTTGTGAAGCAAAGACCTGTGAAATCCTTATCAACATATTCAAGAGTTTTAACCATACCATCTGCATTGCTTGTGGTATAAGTCTTCTCTGTAATACCCTTGCCTGCAAATATATCAAAAATCTTGCCAATTGCAATAACATCAAGACCCGCACTCTTCATATCATCAAGGATAGTGTTGTGTGGTGGCTCGATAGAAAAGTCATGTCTATTTGATGTACGTGAGAAGTTGCCGGGTTCACCTATAAATGGTCTTGCAATAACTCTGCCAACGCCATGCTCTCCTACAAGAATATTTCTTGCAATTCTGCAATATTCATAGAGTTGCTCTATAGGCACTATTTCCTCGTGTGCAGCTATCTGGAAAACGCTATCGGCACTTGTGTAAACTATCAAGTCGCCTGTTTTCATATGCTGCTCTCCATAGTCCTTTATTACCTCTGTGCCGGAATATGGCTTATTGCAAAGCACGCCCCTGCCTGTAGCCTCACTGAATTTATCGAGAATATCCTGTGGGAAACCATCAGGATATGTTGGAAGTGGTTTAGGAGAAATGATACCGCTTATTTCCCAGTGGCCTATTGTGGTATCCTTACCCTTAGAAGCCTCCATAAAACGGCATACAGTAGCTGTGTGGTTATCATCTCCTTCGAGATAGTCCACTCCGTCAATATTAAACATACCAAGCTTTTTTAATGTATGAATATCAAATTTGCTCGATGTTGAAATAGATTTTAAGGTGTTAGCTCCTTTGTCGCCATAATCGGCAGCATCGGGCAACTCGCCACAGCCACAGCTGTCTAATACTATTAAGAACGCTCTTTTAAAGCTCATTGTAAATTTTACCTTCCTTTAAAAAATTACTCTTTGTCAAGTTTAACTGCTGTTTCCAAAGCGATTTCCATCATCTTTGTGAAAGCATTCTGACGCTCTTCGCTTGTGGTCTCTTTGCCCTTCATAGGAACATCGGAGATAGTGCAGATTGCCAAAGCATTCTTGCCGGCCTGAGCAGCTGTGAGATATAGAGCTGCTGCTTCCATCTCAAGAGCAAGAACTCCCATATTCTTAAGCTTTATATTCAAGTCAGCAGATTCGCCATAGAATGTATCAGATGAGAAGATGTTACCAACCTTCAACTCTACACCAAGCTCTCTTGCGCAATCATCTGCTGTTCTAAGCAACTTGTAGCTTGCTATAGGAGCAAGTGTGCCTTGGATATCATATTGCACTGCAAAGTTGCCGTTTGTGCAAGCACCCATGCCTGCTACTACATCAAAGAGGTCGAGGTCTTCACTAACTGCACCTGCTGAGCCTACTCTGATGATGTTTTCTACATCATAGAAATTGAAAAGCTCATAGCTATAGATACCTATGGATGGTTGACCCATACCGCTTGCCATAACTGAAACTCTTACGCCCTTATATGTGCCTGTATATCCTTGAACTCCTCTTACGTTGTTTACAAGAACAGGATTCTCAAGAAATGTTTCTGCTATAAATTTTGCTCTGAGAGGATCGCCGGGCATAAGCACAGTCTTAGCGAAATCTCCTAATTTTGCTGAAATATGTGGTGTTGGTACTGCCATTGTCAGTCACTCCTTATTATTAATATTTTTTATAATTTATAATTTAATATGAGGCGATTAATATCCTGTAGCCTCTTCATTTTTAACTATTTTTACAATTCGACTTGTTCCAAGTCTTGTAGCACCAAGATTTATGAAATCTTCTGCATCCTGCAATGATGCAATGCCGCCTGCTGCTTTTATTGCAACGTGTGGCTCAACATGCTTTGCAAATAGTGCAACATCTTCTTTTGTAGCGCCTGATGTAGAAAAACCAGTTGAGGTTTTGATAAAATCTGCACCGGATTTGCTAACGATCTCGCACATCTTAATTTTCTCTTCATCTGTTAGCAAGCAAGTCTCGATGATAACCTTAAGAATCTTATCACCGCATGACTTTTTGATAGCGGATATTTCATTTAGAAGATCATCATATCTCTTATCCTTAAGCCAACCGATGTTGATAACCATGTCTATCTCTTTTGCACCGTTTTTGATAGCATCTTCTGCTTCCATACACTTAACAGCAGTAGTGCTGTATCCATTAGGAAAGCCGATTACTGTGCACACAGCAAGCTTATCACCAAGATACTCGCTTGCCTGCTTCACATAAGATGCCGGTATGCAAACTGATGCTGTACCATATTTAACGCCGTCATCACAGATAGCCTTAATGTCATCCCATGTAGCGGTCTGAGTGAGCAAAGTATGGTCAACCTTGCATAAAATGTCTTTTAATTCCATGTAAGAACACATCCTATCTTTTATTAGTCTATTACATCACAAAATGCGAATTTAACGCTATTATTATAATAGAAAGTAATAAAAATGTCAAATGAATTAGAAAATATTTTTATATTTTTATTAAAAATAACATTTTTATGAGCATTAGATATCAAACAGGAAGTAATATCCTTGTAAAAATCAACAAAATAGCATATTGTTTTTTATGCAATGTATCTTACAACAAATTTATCCTAAAAAAACACACATTACACGGATATTCGTTTTAGAAAAATATTGAAAGTTTGTTGTGCGTGGTTTATAATTATATTAGTTTTGTATAGGGGTGATATTATTATGAAAAGTTTTGAAAATTACACCTTGCCCATTGCTGTGATTATGATCTTTTTGGTAACTGTCATAATTGTGATAGCAGTAGCTAAAATCATCAAGGATAAAGCAAAACATGGTCACACGAACGATTTGGAACATTTGACAAATCAAAAAATGGAAGAACTGGTCGGATTATGGACCGGTGGAGAAACTTACACGATAAGAATAGATGAGAACTTCTTATCTATCAACGACAACACCACCGATACAACTATATATAATGGAAGCTACTCTTTTGACACAGAAGACGATGTGTATAACCTTATAATAACAAATCCAGAGGGTTTTGGAGATTTTGAAAAATTCACATTTTTTGAAAATAAATTGACAGGTTATCTCAAGTCAGGAACAAAAGATGGCAATATAAGAATTTCTTTTATTAAGGAAGCAAATGAAAATATTGACACAATTTGAGATAAGACGTATAATATCAGGGTATTAATTATTTTTATGAGGAGAGATTTATCATGGCTAACAAAGACAAGCTTGTAACAGCCATAACTTCAATGGATGAAGACTTTGCAAAATGGTATACCGATATCGTTAAAAAAGCAGAGCTTATAGAATATACAAGCATAAAGGGATGCATGGTTATAAGACCTTATGGCTATGCAATCTGGGAGAATATTCAAAGAATACTAGATAGCAAGTTTAAAGAAACAGGACATGAAAATGTATGTATGCCTATGTTTATTCCTGAAAGCCTGCTACAAAAGGAAAAAGACCACGTGGAGGGATTTGCACCGGAGGTGGCATGGGTTACACATGGCGGTAGCGAAAAGCTGGAAGACAGACTTTGCGTTAGACCGACATCAGAGACATTATTCTGTGAGCATTATGCAAATATAATCCACTCACACAGAGACTTGCCAAAACTCTATAATCAATGGGTTAATGTTGTGCGTTGGGAGAAAACCACAAGACCTTTCCTGCGTTCACGTGAATTTCTGTGGCAAGAGGGTCACACAATACACGCTACTGCTGAAGAGGCTATTGTTGAAACAGAAAGAATGCTTAATGTTTACGCTGATTTCTGTGAAAATGAACTTGCTATGCCTGTTGTAAAGGGCAAAAAGACCGAGAGTGATAAGTTCGCCGGAGCTGAAGCTACCTATGCTATAGAGGCACTTATGCATGATGGCAAGGCATTGCAGGCAGGCACCAGCCACTATTTTGGTGATGGCTTTGCAAAGGCCTTTGATATTACATACACTAATAAAGAAAACAAACAAGCCTATCCTTTTCAGACATCTTGGGGCGTTACAACAAGACTTATTGGTGCTATAATTATGACTCATGGTGACGATAGTGGACTTGTTCTGCCACCTGCAATTGCTCCTATACAAGCAGTTATTGTGCCAATCGCAATGCACAAAGAAGGCGTTCTAGATGCTGCCGCTGCTCTTAAAGAAAGACTGAGCGGTACTGTTAGAGTTAAGCTGGATGATAGTGACAATAGCCCTGGATGGAAATTCAGTGAATATGAGATGAAAGGCGTGCCTATAAGAATAGAAATAGGCCCTAAGGATATAGAAAACAATCAATGTGTGCTTGTAACAAGACATAACCGTGAAAAAACTGTAATATCATTAGATGAGCTTGAATCAGCAGTTGCACTCAAGCTTCAAGAAGTGCATGATGGCATCTACCAAAAGGCTCTTGAAAACAGAGAAAAGCATACCTATGCATGTAAATCTATGGATGAAATTACAAAAGCTCTTGAAGAAAACGGTGATGGCTTTGTAAAGGCAATGTGGTGTGGCGAAGAAGAATGTGAAGATAAGGTTAAAGAGCTCACAGGAGTTGGCTCACGCTGTATGCCTTTCGCACAAGATAACATCAGCGACACCTGCGTGTGCTGTGGCAAAAAAGCCAAGCATTTGGTTTACTGGGGTAAAGCATATTAAATGTAATAACCTCTACCCTATCAAACGGTATTGACAAAAATTATTTTTCTGATATAATTTTACTTGTGAATTCTTATTAAGAAAGGAGATACTTCCATGGAGAGAATTAAAACTTTAAATTCAAGAAATCTTGCTGAGTCTGCTAAGAACGGCGGTTGTGGCGAATGTCAGACATCTTGCCAGTCAGCAAGCAAAACATCTTGCAGTGTAGCAAATCAGCAATGTGAGCAGTGCAAAAACAATAAATAATTCAAATAATTATTAAGAAATCGTTGCAGCCACAAGGAATTGCAGCGATTTTCTTTTGAGAAAGGTAAAAAAATGCTTCACTTATATAAAAGCAACGGATATAACATCGTACTTGATGTAAACAGTGGCTGTGTTCACAGTGTTGACGAGGTCGCATATGACATCATAGATATGTATGATAAAAAAAGCCAAGATGAAATTAAATCAATAATTTTAGATAAGTATAGTCATATGCCTGATGTGACCGAACAGGATATCGAAAATGTTTTTGAAGATATAGAAGAGCTAAAAGCTCAGGGAAAGCTATACACAGAAGATAAATATAAAGAAATTTCTTTTGACTTTAAAAAACGTCAATCTGTTATAAAAGCACTCTGTCTACACGTAGCTCATGATTGTAATCTGTCATGCAAATATTGCTTTGCCGATGAAGGCAGATATAAAGGCGATTGTGGTCTGATGAGCTTTGAAGTAGGAAAAAGAGCTCTTGACTTCTTAATAGAAAATTCCGGCACAAGAAAAAACCTTGAAGTAGACTTTTTCGGTGGCGAGCCATTGATGAACTTTGAGGTTGTAAAACAGCTTGTAGCATATGGCAGAGAGCAGGAAAAAATCCACAACAAAAATTTTAGGTTTACAATTACCACAAACGGTGTTTTGCTAACTGACGATGTAATTGAATACTGCAACAAAGAGATGTCTAATGTCGTTTTGAGCCTTGACGGAAGAAAAGAAATCAATGATAGAATGAGAAACACTTTGAATGGTAAAGGAAGCTATGATTTGATACTTCCTAAGTTTTTGAAGGCTGCCGAAAGCCGTAATCAGCAGGACTACTACATAAGAGGAACATACACTCACTATAACACTGACTTCGCAAATGATATTTTGCATATAGCAGACCTTGGCTTTGAACAACTCTCCTTGGAGCCTGTTGTGGCAGATCCTAAAGAGCCATATGCTCTCAAAGAGGAAGATCTGCCTATACTTCTTGAGCAATACGAGATACTTGCAAAAGAAATGCTCAAGCGTGAAAAAGAAGGCAAGGGATTTACTTTCTATCACTATATGATAGACCTAGAGGGCGGTCCATGCATTGTAAAGCGTGTATCAGGCTGTGGCGTTGGTACAGAGTATATGGCCGTAACACCGGAGGGCGACTTGTATCCATGTCATCAGTTTACAGGAGATAAAAAGTTCCTGATGGGCAATATTTTTGATGGAATAAATGATAATCCTATTCGTGATGAGTTTAAGACTTGCAATATTTATGCACACAAGGAATGTGACGAATGTTTTGCAAGGTTTTATTGCAGTGGTGGATGTGCTGCCAACGCATATCATTCCACCGGCAGTATAAATGGTGTTTATAAGCTCGGATGCGAACTGCACAAAAAAAGAATAGAACAAGCTATAATGATGAAAGTAGCACAGGCAGCTGATCAAGATGGAACATCTATATAAAAAGCTGAAAAGGTATATAAAGGAAGATGTGTATCCCTTTCATATGCCCGGTCATAAGAGAGAGCTTAAACTTTTTGATAAATCTTATTCTATTGACATCACCGAGATAGACTCTTTCGACAATCTGCATCATCCTGCAGAGATAATAAAAGATAATTTGCTTCATATTTCGCAGTTGTATGGTAGCGATAGGTCATATGTGATGATAAATGGTTCTACAGGTGGTATTTTGAGTGCTATAAGCTCTTGCTGTGGGCCAATGGATAAGATTCTTATAGCAAGAAACTGCCACAAATCAGTTTATAATGCTGTTTTTCTTAAGATGCTAGAGCCTATATATATTTATCCTGAGATTGATGAAATGACGGGAATTTGTCTTTCGATTAATTGTGATGAGATTGAAAAAACATTAGAGAAAGAGCAAGATATAAAAGCTGTGGTGATCACTTCACCTACCTATGAAGGTATTGTTTCTGATATCAAAAAAATCTCCCATATCTGCCACCTGTATGGTATTCCACTGATCGTAGATGAAGCACATGGAGCTCACTTCTCTTTTGGGGATTGTTTTCCAAAGTCTGCGTTGGGTTATGGTGCCGACATTGTTATTCAAAGTCTGCACAAAACTCTACCTGCGCTCACTCAAACTGCTATATTGCACGTAAAATCTGAATATGTCGATAATCATAAGCTGGAGTTTTTTTTGCAGACATTCCAGACATCCAGTCCATCTTATATACTGATGAGCTCTGCTTTTGAAAGCATAAACTATATGGCATCAGCAGATAAAAACGATGTTGTTAAGAGTTATTATTCCAAACTAACAAATTTACGTGAGCAAATTAATAGTTTAAAAAATATTTATCTTTTCGACAGCAAAACCAAAGGCGTGTTTGACTATGATAATTCTAAGCTTATAATTTGTCACAAACACCTTTCCGGTGATAAAGTAATGTCGTTACTTAGAGAAAAATACAAATGTGAGTTAGAAATGTCATCACTGAAGTACGCTATAGCAATGACATCTATCGCTGATAGCGATATCGGATATCAAAAACTGCTTGATGCTTTAAGAGAAATCGATAACATGACTTCCTTGGATAACGAAAATAAGAGTTTATCAATCAGTTATCCTAGAACCAGCCAAGCTCTTTCTCCATATAAAGCTAGCACAAAAATTGCAAGAAGCTTCACCTATAATGACGCTATTGGACGTATTTCGAGCGAAACATTATATCTCTATCCTCCGGGAATACCTTTTATAGTATCTGGTGAGGTTGTAACTGAAGAGATCGCCGATTTATTAAATTCTATTGAAAATAATGACTTTTCACTTAAAGGAATTGTCCACAAAAGTGGATACATAAATTGTATTTAACAGTAAAAAGCGCTACAAATGATATCACAGCTTGTAGTGCTTTTTTTAGTGCAAAATATTGTCTTTGAAATTAAATAAAATTCCATTTTGTACCCTGTTTTTTAGATTTATGTAATTAAAATAAAACAAATGACTCTCAACATATTCTCATATACTAATTGCCATTTGACACTGCAATACATAATTAATGTTTTTCTTGACTATTTCTCAAAAAATGTTATAATAATCTAAATTATATAAAAAAGTCGAGAGGTGTAGATTAATGGTTTATGGCTATTATTTTCGCTTTTTAAAACTAACTCATAACAAATTCATAAGTGCTAAACTATCACAACTTGCATATGGAATGAGAATGTTAAACTTTAGCCTTAAATCTAGCAGGATTAATCAATCAAACGTGAATATAATACACGATGAAGCTTTAAAACTACTTTATACTGTTTCTCCTGATCAAGGAAGAGTAGCTGAACCAATTAATCCACCTATAAATTCTAATCTTGATCTTTCTATAGTGATACCAATTTATAATTATGTAAATCTCATTGGTGAAAATATTTCTTCTATTTTAAATCAAAATACTCAGTATAAATATGAGGTAATCTTAGTAGATGATGGTTCTACAGACGGAGCTCAAGATATTGTACGTGAATTTTCAGAAAGAGATCACCGAGTAAGAGCTATTTTTCAGAAAAATCAGGGTATTGCCGGAGCAAGAAATACCGGTATTAATGAGGCTAAGGGTCGTTACCTGATGTTTATCGATTGTGATGACGTAGTAGAACCAGATTTGGTGCAGACATTGATGAAGGCTGCATATGAACAAGATGCTGATATAGCCATGTGTGGTCACAACCTCGTAAAGGAAAAAGAAGGAAAAATAATTCAGACTATCCCAAATATTTATCCTGAATACAACTTAAAAAATTACGATAAAGAAGCAAAAATTCTAAATTATGCCGGATTACCATGGTGTAAGGTTTATAAACGTGAGCTATGGAACAATGTTAGATTTTTACCGGGATATTGGTATGAAGATACTATTATTCATGCTCTGATATTTACACAATGTAAAAAATTTGTATATGTGCCAAAAGTATGCTACCAATATCGTTGGTATGAAAATAATTTTTCTCATACCCAGACCAATCAAAAAAATCCAAAATGCATTGACAGATATTGGATGCTTGTGCATATTCTCGATCAATGCCGTAAGCTTGATCTTGATCACGGTGCTCGCTTTTATACCATGCTGTTAAAGCATCTTAGTGCCTATTATTATCCTACTATATCCGGAATGGATAACAATGTAATAGAGGCTATGTTTGTGCTTGCTTGTGATCTTTATGACGAGTATTATGATAACAAAACATATAAGCTACCATATGCGCTCAAAAAGACAGAAAAGGCACTTCAAACAAGAAACATAGAATTATGGAAATTATGTTCTAAAAATCAATAGAACTTATATTATTATTTTACCATGGGAGGAAAAAATGAAAGGTATTATATTAGCCGGAGGATCTGGCACAAGATTATATCCACTTACAAAGGTAACCTCAAAACAACTTTTACCAATTTATGATAAGCCAATGATATATTATCCTATGTCTGTTCTTATGAACGCAGGAATGCGTGATATCCTTATTATTTCTACCCCACAGGACACACCCCGATTTAAGGATCTGCTAGGAGATGGACATCAATTTGGTGTTCAACTTACATATGCTGTACAACCATCGCCGGACGGATTGGCACAGGCTTTCATTATCGGTAAAGATTTTATAGGCGATGACACAGTAGCCATGGTATTAGGTGACAATATCTTTGCAGGTCATGGACTTAATAAAAGACTTCGTCAGGCTGTTAAGAATGCCGAAACCGGAAAAGGTGCTACAGTCTTTGGTTACTATGTAGACGATCCGGAACGATTTGGTATTGTTGAGTTTGATAAAGATGGACGTGCAATTTCTATTGAAGAAAAACCATCAAAACCTAAAAGCAACTACTGTGTAACCGGCTTGTATTTCTATGACAATCGTGTTGTAAAATATGCAGAAGATTTAAAGCCATCAGCAAGAGGTGAGCTGGAAATAACAGATCTCAACCGTATCTATCTGGAGCAAGGAGATTTAAATGTAGAACTGCTTGGTCAAGGCTTTACATGGTTAGACACAGGAACACACGAAAGCCTAGTTGAAGCAACTAATTTTGTAAAAACCGTGGAAACACATCAACACAGAAAAATAGCATGTTTGGAAGAAATCGCTTATCTTAACGGTTGGATTTCCAAAGATGATCTTCTTGCTGTGTATGAAGTTTTGAAAAAGAACCAATACGGCCAATACCTTAAAGACGTATTAGATGGCAAATATTTGGAAAATTTGAATTAAGTGGGGTATTTAAAATGACAATTATAGTAACTGGCGGTGCCGGATTTATAGGAAGTAACTTTATTTTTTACATGATGAAAAAACATCCGGATTATCGCATAGTATGTTTGGACAAGCTGACCTATGCAGGTAATCTGTCTACTTTGAAATCTGTTATGGATAATCCTAATTTTAGATTTGTCAAAGCAGATATATGTGATAGAGAAAAGGTTTATAATTTGTTTGAAGAGGAAAAGCCGGATGTTGTAGTTAACTTTGCAGCAGAAAGCCATGTTGACCGTTCTATTGAAGATCCGGGAATTTTCCTCCAAACAAATATCTTAGGCACAGCAACTCTTATGGATGCTTGCAGAAAGTATGGTATTTCAAGATATCATCAAGTTTCCACAGATGAGGTTTATGGTGACTTACCTTTAGATCGTCCTGATCTTTTCTTCACAGAAAGTACACCTATACACACAAGTAGCCCATACTCATCATCGAAGGCTGCAGCTGACTTACTGGTACTTGCATATCATCGTACTTATGGACTACCTGTTACCATTAGTCGTTGTTCAAACAACTATGGACCATATCACTTCCCGGAGAAACTTATACCTCTTATGATTGCTAATGCTTTAAATGATAAGCCTTTGCCTGTTTATGGAGAGGGAATAAATGTTCGTGACTGGCTATATGTTGAAGATCACTGTAAAGCAATCGACCTTATTTTACACTCCGGAAGAGTTGGAGAAGTATATAATATCGGTGGCCACAACGAAATGAAGAACATTGACATTGTTAAGTTAATTTGCAAAGAACTAGGCAAACCAGAAAGTCTGATTACTTATGTAACAGACCGCAAAGGTCATGATATGCGTTATGCTATTGACCCTACAAAGATTCACGAAGAGCTTGGATGGCTGCCGGAAACTATGTTTGCAGAGGGTATAAAAAAGACTATAAATTGGTATCTCGAAAACAGAGAATGGTGGGAAACCATTATTTCAGGAGAATATCAAAATTATTATGAAAAAATATATGGATCTCGTAAGGAGGTCTAACTGTATGAAATTCTTTGTAACCGGCGTAAACGGTCAGCTTGGATATGACGTTGTAAAAGAACTTATCAGATGCAACTATGAAGTCATTGCAAGTGACATTACGCCCTCATACTCCGGCATAATAAATGACCCTGATATAGACAATGTATCATATATTTCACTCGATATTACAGATAAAAAATCCGTAGATGAGGTTATATCATCTGTTTGTCCTGATGTTGTGATACACTGTGCAGCATGGACAGCGGTAGATGCCGCTGAAGATGAATCAAACTTAAACCTAGTGCGTGCTGTCAATGTTGAGGGTACACAAAATATAGCCGATGTTTGCAAAAAACTTGATTGTAAAATGATATATATAAGCACAGATTATGTTTTCAATGGCGAAGGAGAAAAGCCTTTGGAACCCGACTGCAAAAGCTATAGTCCACTAAATGTATATGGTCAAACAAAATTAGATGGAGAAATTGCTGTTAGCAGTACATTACAAAAATATTTTATTGTACGCATAGCTTGGGTGTTCGGAATCAATGGAAAAAACTTTGTGCGAACAATGATAAATGTAGGAAAAAATCATGACACTGTTCGTGTAATAAATGACCAGATAGGCACTCCTACATATACATTTGATTTAGCAAGACTGTTGGTAGACATGAGCGAAACAGATAAGTATGGCTATTATCACGCTACCAATGAGGGCGGATATATCAGCTGGTATGATTTTTGTTGTGAGATTTACAAACAATATGGTCTAAAAACTAAGGTAATACCTGTTTCTACAGAAGAATATGGACTAAGCAAGGCTAAACGCCCGCATAACAGTCGACTAGATAAAAGAAAACTGGCAGAGTGTGGGTTCTCTCCTCTACCCGACTGGAAAGATGCGCTAACAAGATATCTGAAATCAATTGATATATAAATATCACAAAGTTTATGATATCACAAATATACTTAAATATATTTAAAAGGAATGATAATAATGTCACAGATAAAGGTTACACCAGCCCCTATTAATGGTTTATTCATCATAGAGCCTGCTGTATATGGTGACAGCAGAGGCTACTTTATGGAAACATACAACCAAAATGATATGCATGAGCATGGCCTAGACATGGTATTTGTACAAGATAATCAATCAATGTCAAAAAAGGGCGTGTTGCGTGGGCTTCATTTCCAGAAAGAGTTTCCTCAGGGTAAGCTTGTAAGAGTCGTAAGCGGTGAGGTATTTGATGTTGCTGTAGACCTACGTGCAAACAGCCCGACATATGGTCAATGGTATGGTGTAATTTTATCAGCAGAAAATAAAAAGCAATTTTATATTTCTGAGGGTTTCGCACATGGATTTCTTGTACTAAGTGAAACAGCAGAATTTTGCTATAAGGTTACCGACTTTTATCATCCCGGCGACGAGGGTGGCATAGCGTGGAACGATCCTGAAATTGCAATAGAATGGCCAGATGTCATAGGTGAATATAATGGATGTGCTGATGCTTCAGGATATAAGCTGGCAGATGGTACACCGCTAACCTTAAGTGATAAAGACCAAAAATGGGCAGGTATCAAAGATACTTTTAAGTTTAATTGTCATTAATTTTTATATTAAATAGATAAGGCACATAACCACTATTGTTCTAGGTTGTGTGCCTTTGATTTGTATCTACACCTAAAAAAACAGCCGAAAGTTTTTCGCTTTCGACTGTTTTTATTATATATTCAAAAATTGTTATCAGATTACATCTGCACTATCGATAGGAAGAACCTCTTTTTCAACTTCCTTTGATCTAACATCAATCTCGTTATAACGATGCATACCAGTACCGGCTGGAACAAGCTTACCGATAATAACATTTTCTTTAAGACCAAACAGTGGGTCTTTCTTACCCTTGATAGCAGCATCTGTTAGAACACGGGTTGTCTCTTGGAACGAAGCAGCACTGAGGAACGAATCTGTTGCTATTGAGGCTTTTGTGATACCAAGAAGTGCCTGTGTATAGGTAGCTTCCTGCAAGCCTTCTTCACCTGCTTCAATTCTCTTGCGTATTTCTTCGTTAGCTGTTTGAACATCGCCCTTATCAGCAAGTGTGCCTGGAAGTAGAAGTGTGCTTCCGTTGTCTTCAATGCGAACCTTACGCATCATCTGACGAACGATAACCTCAATGTGCTTATCATTGATATCAACACCCTGCATTCTATAAACACGCTGTACTTCTTCGATAAGGTAATTCTGAACAGCATCGCCGCCAAGAATAGCGAGAATATCGTGTGGATTTACTGAGCCCTCTGTGATGAGATCTCCAGCCTTAATTTCTGTTCCATCCTCGTTCTTTGTGCGTGAACCGAAAGGAATGAGATAACTCCTCTCCTCTCCTGTTTCTCTATTGAAGATTACAGCATGGCGGTTGCCCTTGATCTCTTCATAACGTAATTTACCACTAATTTCACTTACTATAGCAAGATGCTTTGGCTTTCTGCCTTCGAAGAGTTCTTCAACTCTTGGAAGACCTTGAGTAATATCTTCTGCACTAGCAACACCACCAGTATGGAATGTACGCATGGTAAGCTGTGTACCAGGTTCACCGATGGACTGTGCAGCGATAATACCAACTGCCTCACCGATTGTAACAGGCATACCATTTGCAAGGTTTGATCCGTAGCACTTCTTACAAATACCATGCTTACTGCAACAATTAAGAATAGAACGAATTTTTATCTTCTTAACGCCTGCATTTACAATCTTCTCTGCATCATCATCAGTCATCATTACATCCTTAGAAACTAGAACCTCACCTGTAGACTCATCAACAAAGTCTTCACAGAGATATCTGCCTTGTAGACGCTCGCTGAGACCTTCGATAACTTGTCTGCCGTCACAAATGTCAAATACCTCAAGTCCATCTGTAGTACCACAATCGTCCTCACGGATAATAACATCTTGTGATACGTCAACAAGACGACGTGTGAGGTAACCGGAGTCAGCTGTTCTTAGAGCTGTATCAGCAAGACCCTTACGCGCACCACGAGAAGAAATAAAGTATTCCAAAATGTTAAGACCTTCACGATAGTTAGCTCTGATGGGAATTTCAATTGTTTTACCTGATGTATTTGCAATAAGACCACGCATACCTGCGAGCTGACGAATCTGGCTCATGCTACCACGAGCACCGGAGTCTGCCATCATAAAGATAGGGTTGTATTGGTCGAGATTGCCTTGAAGTGCCTTTGTAACATCGTTTGTGCACTTATCCCAAATTTCGAGAACCTTCTTGTAGCGTTCATCATTAGAGATAAGACCTTTTTTGTAGAAGTTTGCTACCTTATCTACCTGCTTCTCTGCATCAGCTATGAGTTCTTTCTTTGCAGGTGGAATCTCTGCATCACAAACAGCAACAGTGATAGCACCTCTTGTGGAGTATTTATAACCCTGTGCTTTAATTGCATCAAGAACCTGAGATGTAATTTCTGTGCCATGCTTTTTAATACATTTATCAATAATTTTTCCAAGTTGTTTCTTGCCAACGAGGAACTCAATTTCAAATCTGAATTTGTTTTCAGGCTTTGATCTATCTACAAAGCCCAAATCTTGAGGAATAGCACGGTTGAATATGATAATACCAACTGTAGTATCTATGATACCCTGTGTCTTCACGCCGTTTTCCTCAATCTCACGTCTAACCTTAATTTTACTGTGGAGATTGATGATCTTGTTCTCATAAGCCATAATAGCTTCGTCTACATCACGGAAAATCTTGCCTTCGCCAGGCTGATTGTCCTTATCAAGTGTGAGATAATAAGAACCAAGAATCATATCCTGTGTAGGAACTGCCACTGGTTTACCATCAGATGGTTTGAGCAAGTTACCGGCAGCAAGCATAAGGAATCTTGCTTCTGCCTGTGCTTCTGCAGAAAGCGGAACGTGAACAGCCATTTGGTCACCGTCAAAGTCTGCATTATAAGCTGTACAAACAAGTGGATGCAGTTTGAGTGCACGACCCTCAACAAGTACAGGTTCAAATGCCTGAATACCAAGTCTGTGAAGTGTAGGAGCACGGTTAAGGAGAACCGGATGACCCTTAATAACAACCTCAAGTGCATCCCAAACCTCTGGCTTAGAACGATCTACCGCTTTTCTGGCAGCCTTTATATTCTGAACAGCCTTTGTTTCTACAAGACGTTTCATTACAAATGGCTTAAACAGCTCAAGTGCCATTTCTTTTGGCAAACCACACTGATACATCTTAAGCTCTGGACCAACAACGATAACAGAACGTCCGGAGTAGTCAACACGTTTACCAAGCAAGTTCTGACGGAAACGTCCCTGCTTACCCTTAAGCATATCAGACAAAGATTTGAGTGCTCTATTGTTAGGACCGGTAACAGGTCTGCCTCTTCTACCATTGTCAATAAGAGCATCTACAGCCTCTTGGAGCATGCGCTTTTCGTTTCTAATAATGATATCTGGAGCTTGAAGCTCAAGCAAACGTGCAAGACGATTGTTTCTGTTGATAACACGACGATAGAGATCGTTCAAATCGCTTGTTGCAAATCTACCACCATCGAGCTGTACCATAGGACGGATATCCGGTGGAATAACAGGAACAACATCAAGTATCATCCATTCAGGACGGTTTCCACTAATTCTAAAAGCTTCTACAACCTCTAGACGCTTCATTATGCGCACTTTCTTCTGACCTGAAGCATCTTCAAGCTCAGCCTTGAGAGACTCTGAAAGCTCTTCAAGATCAATTTCTTGAAGCAACTCTTTGATAGCCTCGGCACCCATAGATGCCTTAAAGCCATCATCATATTTTTCTACAAGATCTCTGTATTCTTTTTCTGTTAAGAAATCATATTTTTGAATTTCTCTGGATGCATCACCTGGGTCAGTTACAACATATGCACCAAAATAGAGAACTTTTTCGAGCATTCTAGGAGAAATATCAAGCATAAGACCTATTCTTGATGGTATTCCCTTAAAATACCATATGTGAGACACAGGAGCGGCAAGCTCAATATGTCCCATACGCTCACGACGTTCCTTCGCTCTGGTAACTTCAACACCGCAGCGTTCGCATATTTTTCCTTTAAATCTTATTCTTTTGTATTTACCGCAATGGCATTCCCAGTCCTTTTGAGGACCGAAAATGCGTTCACAATATAAACCATCACGTTCTGGCTTTAGTGTACGGTAATTTATGGTTTCAGGCTTTTTTACTTCACCATAAGACCATTCTCTGATTCTGTCTGGTGATGCTATGCCTATTTTTATTGAGTCAAATACATTAAATTCCATTACAGACCATTCCTTTCAATAATATTTCCGTATATTATTCGTCAATGTCATTAAACGAATCATCATCGGAATCGTCATCATATAGACTCGACTCGTCAAAATAATTATCATCGTCCTCTGATTGGCTTTCATCTAACAGATAGCTATCCATATCTCCCTTGGTAACAACCGTTTGCTCATCAAAGATAGGTTCCTCAATGCCAATACCATCATCAATATAAGACTCGTCTTCATCAAAGCTTTGCTTGAGGTCGATCTCTTCACCCTCTCTGTCAAGAACCTTAACATCAAGAGCAAGTGACTGAAGCTCTTTGATGAGAACTTTAAATGCCTCTGGTATACCCGGAGTTGGGATATTCTGTCCCTTTACGATAGCTTCATATGCCTTAACACGTCCTACAACGTCGTCAGATTTAACTGTGAGGATTTCCTGCAATGTATAAGCAGCACCATAAGCCTCAAGTGCCCAAACTTCCATTTCTCCGAAACGCTGTCCGCCAAACTGTGCTTTACCACCCAAAGGCTGCTGTGTTACGAGTGAATATGGACCTGTGGAACGTGCATGAATCTTATCATCAACAAGGTGGTGCAGCTTGAGATAGTACATATATCCAACTGTAACAGGGTTGTCAAAGTATTCACCTGTTCGGCCATCTTTGAGCCAGATTTTGCCGTTCTTTGAAATGCCTATCTTCTTCTCATCAAATTCTTCGCCTCTAGCCTCAACCTTTTGCTTTTCGCTCTCTACAAGGTCGTTGAAGAGTGCGAATATATCTTGTTCGTGGGCTCCGTCAAAGACAGGAGTCATAATCTTCCAGCCAAGTGCCTTAGCTGCATATCCGAGGTGAACCTCGAGTACCTGACCGATGTTCATACGTGATGGAACACCGAGAGGGTTAAGAACGATATCAAGCGGAGTACCGTCCGGCAAGAATGGCATATCCTCAACAGGGAGTATTCTGGAAACAACACCCTTGTTACCATGACGACCAGCCATCTTATCTCCGACAGAGATTTTACGCTTTTGTGCAAGATAGCAACGAACAACCTTATTGACACCAGGCTGAAGTTCATCACAGTTTTCACGGGTAAACACCTTTACGTCAACAACAATACCACATTCACCATGAGGTACTCTGAGTGATGTATCTCTTACTTCTCTTGCCTTTTCACCGAAGATAGCTCTCAGCAAGCGCTCTTCTGATGTTAATTCGGTTTCACCCTTTGGTGTAACCTTACCAACGAGAATATCACCTGTTCTAACCTCGGCACCGATTCTGATAATACCTGTTTCATCGAGGTTTTTGAGCATATCGTCGCCGACATTAGGAATATCTCTTGTGATTTCTTCCGGTCCGAGCTTTGTATCTCTTGATTCAAGCTCATATTCTTCTATATGAATAGATGTGTAAACATCTTCACGTACTATTTTTTCACTAATAAGAACAGCATCCTCATAGTTATAACCTTCCCAAGTCATAAAGCCTATAAGGGCATTTTTACCAAGGCTGATTTCACCATTACTTGTGGCAGGTCCGTCTGAGATAACCTGATTCTTAACTACCCTCTCGCCTGTGGAAACGACAGGAATTTGATTGATACATGTACCCTGGTTGGAACGGGCAAACTTTGTTACAATGAACTCCTGAACTCTGCCGGAATCGTACTGAATTTTAATTTTATCTGCACTAGCGCTGAGAACAACGCCATCTTCTTCACTAAGCAAGCAAACACCGGAGTCTACACCAGCCTTATATTCCATACCGGTGCCTACGATCGGTGACTCTGTAACGAGTAGCGGAACAGCCTGACGCTGCATGTTAGATCCCATCAATGCACGGTTTGCGTCATCATTTTCAAGGAATGGGATCATAGCTGTAGCAACAGATACAACCATCTTAGGTGATACATCCATGAAGTCTGCTCTGGAGTTTTCTACTTCTACGAATTCATCACGATATCTACCGTTTATCTTTGCGTTGATAAATCTTCCGTTTTCGTCAAGTGGCTCATTAGCCTGTGCTACGATATATTCATCTTCTTCATCAGCTGTCATGTATATAACCTCATCAGTTACGATGCCGGTTTCTTTGTCAATCTTACGGAATGGTGCTTCTATAAAACCATAATCATTTATCTTAGCAAATGTAGCAAGATAAGAGATAAGTCCGATGTTAGGTCCTTCAGGAGTCTCGATAGGACACATACGACCATAGTGTGTATAGTGAACGTCACGAACCTCGAATCCTGCACGATCACGAGAAAGACCGCCAGGACCAAGCGCAGAAAGACGACGCTTGTGTGTAAGCTCTGCCAATGGATTATTCTGATCCATAAACTGAGAAAGTGGTGAAGAACCCAAGAATTCTTTGATTGCTGCTGTAACAGGACGGATATTGATAAGTGTGTTTGGAGCAAGCTTGTCAAGATCCTGAGCGTTCAATGTCATACGCTCACGAATAACTCTCTCAAGACGTGAGAAACCAATTCTAAACTGGTTTTGAAGAAGCTCACCAACGCATCTTATACGTCTGTTGCCCAAGTGGTCAATATCGTCTGTAACACCGATACCTTCTGCAAGATTGTTCATATAGTTGATAGTCGCGAAGATATCGTCAGTTGTAATTATGTTAGGTATAAGGTCGCTCTTACGATTTCTGATTAGTTCTTTGAGCTCTTCTGTGCTTGATGCTTCGTCAAGAATCTCACAAAGAACGCTAAAGCGTACTTTCTCGTTGATTCCACATTCTGCCTCAGCATCAAAGTCTACATAACATCCAATATCAACCATACCATTGGATATTATTTTAACCACCTTATCTTCAAGCTGAACATAAGCAGAAGTAATACCCATGTTTTCAAGCTCTAGAGCCTTAGTCTTGGTGATTACCTCGCCCTCTTCACAAACAAGCTCACCTGTGCGTGGGTTTGCAATAGGTGCTGCAAGCTTACAGCCTGCTAGTCTTGAAGAAAGGTTTAGTTTTGCATTATATTTATATCTACCAACTCTTGACATATCATAGCGACGAGTATCATAGAATAATGTATCAATATGAGCCTGAGCGCTCTCGATTGTTGGAGGTTCGGTTGGGCGTAGCTTTCTAAATAATTCAAGCATTGCCTCTTCGGTGTTTTTACAATTATCCTTCTCGATTGTAGCCATCATTCTGGCATCATCACCGAAATATTCGAGTATCTCTGCATCAGTGCCCAAACCAAGTGAACGAATGAATACTGTTACCGGGATCTTGCGATTTTTATCTATACGAACATAAAATACGTCGTTTACGTCATTTTCATATTCAAGCCATGCGCCTCTGTTTGGAATAACAGTAGAGCTGAACAGCTTTTTACCTGTTTTGTCATACTCCATCTTGTAATAAACACCAGGGCTTCTTACAAGCTGTGATACGATTACACGCTCGGCACCATTGATAACAAAAGTACCGCTTGCGGTCATAAGCGGGAAATCACCCATAAAAACATTCGACTCTTTAATCTCGCCTGTTTCTTTATTAATGAGTCTTGCGCTCACTCTTAAAGGTGCGGCAAATGTAGCATCTCTTTCTTTGCATTCTGCTACAGTGTAATTAGGATGGTCAACATCGAGTGTATAATCAACAAAGTCCAAAATTAGGTTGCCTGAATAGTCAGTAATGCCTGAAACATCATTAAATACATCTTTCAGACCTTCTTCAAGGAACCATTGATATGATTTTTTCTGAATCTCAATGAGATTAGGCATATCAATAACTTCGTCAATTTTGGAGAAACTCATTCTTGTTGTTTTACCAACCTTTACCGGTTTCACATTAACCACTTAGCATTCACTCCATTCATTTATTTACAGCTTTCCTCTGCGTATCAAACACGCAAACAATACCGATATAATCAAACCTGTTTGCCAAAGGACATATCTGCTATAATGCCAAAAAACGCTATTGACAAAGCAATTTGTTTATGTTAATATCGTGATTGTTGGAAGTGCAAAACTGCACACGTGTTCAATATTAGACAGTTTATTATTTTACACTATATTTTGTCAAATGTCAAGCTAATTTCGGTAAAAAACCGACTTTTGCTTGACTTTTTTTGTTTTTATAGTTTATGTCATATTTATCATGAATTAAAGGTAAATAATCTTGTATATATCGTAGATTTTTACATTAACATAAAAAACTTTTCTATAAAATCAATTTGATATGATGCAGAAACTGTAATTAGATCAATATAATAGTTACAAAAAATCAGTGAGAACTACCTTAAATAGAACTCACTGATTTATTTAGATTCAACAAATATTAAGTACCTATACCGTACACATTTTGCACTGCAATATCCCACAAGCCTTTACCACGCAGATAATGTTCTATAACATCTCTTACAGCTCCATTACCACCTTTTAAGTTGCTTTGATAATCGGAAATGCTGATAATCTCTTGACAACTATCGAGCGGACATCCAACAAATCCCGCTAGTTCCATAGGTGATAAGTCATTGAGGTCATCACCTATATAACCCATTTCGTCCTTAGTTATCATATTATCCCTCATAAACTGTTCTAGGAATGTCTTTTTATCCTTGATGTTTTGGAACAGAAAATCGACTTTTAGTTCGTTCATGCGACGTTCTGTTGCTTTACATTGTCTACCTGTCAACACAATTATTTTTATTCCCACTTGACGGGCAGCAAAGAGACCAGCTGCATCCTTTGTACAAAACTTTTTCGTTTCGTTTCCGTGCTCATCATAATAGATACCGGCATCTGTCATGGTACCATCAACATCAATAACTAAATATTTAATTATATCAACCATAATATTTATCTCTTAAAAATCTTTCTCTTAATTGCAGCAAACCTTTCTGCTCGCAGATTTTTCTTTTCAATAGATTTTCTTGCTTTTATGTAATTCTTATATTCGTCCAAATAACCAATATCCTGAGCATATTTCCAGAATACATCATCACAAAATCCATAATAATCTATATTCCATGGCTTTTTATATATAAAGTGTGTGATAAATGTATCTTCTACCCTTTGAGTCATGTGACCCTGATAGTTATATTTTTCGTCTATAATTAAGGTCTTGTTTCCTAGAACATGATTAATAACATCCTGATCAGGACATACAAGATGATCAGAATATTTATCAATAGCATTAAAAAACTCATCTTGAGAAATATTATTGCGGATTTTAGCACAATCCATCAAAAGAACACCTGTGTTAAAATAAGTCTGATCTTGTATTCCTAATATACCCTTTATTTCATTTCTTCTGCCATCTTTTTCTCCAACATCAATGCATGCAGCCATATAGTCCGCTCCTAGATCAATGTCGTACAATTCCGCAATGTCACCATTGACTATAATATCAGCATCTAACCACAAAATCCGATCCAACTCAGTGATATAAGGCAACAATATGCGATAATATATCTCTACAGAATATAAAGGATTATTGGCAAGTGAGGCGTCTTTAAACGTAGTTAAATCAATGCATATGTCATTATATCTGCCACCGTAAGATGTCACTTGCTTTTGTATTTTTGCTCTGTTTTCCTTCGAAAGAGAGTTATACATCAGAAACAAGCTGATTTTTCTCTCTCCGCTGTTTTTAAATAGTGAGTGTAGCATAACACTCGCAGGCATACAAAACTTATCATTAAAAGCAACCGCAATATTTATTTCCTTATCACTCATTATTGTACACTCTCCTTATGTAATCTATTATCAATAAAAAATTATCTACTATAGCCAGATGGTGTTATGAAAGAAAGATTTATATCAATCTTCTTAATAGCCTCAGATACAGCTAAATTAAAAGAATTATCATGCACTGAATAGCTTCTCAATGAGTCACTGTAATAGTCTTGTCCATCCATAGAGTATCCATCGGCACCAGCCAAGTAAACCTTTTCCACATCCATATCTTTCAGTAATTTTAGAAGCATTATCAGACTATTGCAACCCTGATCAAAGGCACCTGACAAGGTATTATAGTTGATCACGTAGTCTGCATTATTATTTTTCAAATTAGATGTTACTATTGTTTTACATGAAAATTCTGTTATGCTGTCGAAGCGTTTGTTATTACTAAAAAATGCATAATTCAAACTATAGTCAGTTGGTATAAAATTAACAGAAAACGTTATGACATCTTCCTGGTTAGCATACTCTCCGATTGTATCGTGATATTGAACAATGGACGAACCAGGTGCAATAACCACAATTTTTTTTCCTCTTAGTGATGTACTAAGATTTTTTCTATCCTCTGAATCATCTATAATGTTATTTTTATATTTCTCATAGACACTATCAGCATACTTTGAGTCAAAGGCTGTCTTTTTTGAATTGTCAAATCTTGAGAGAATATGATTTATATCTCTATTTGTCAAATCACCTTTATTTAAATAATATTCAGCATAGTTTCTATGCAAATTATATCTTGCAGATAAAAAATACGCCGGCGTGTACCCCCATTCTGTGTTACCTTTTAATGGTGAAATATAATCCTGTATAGCATCCATCATATGATCAATATCATAGTTACTTTCTGTATAATCATTTAGATAATCAGCTATTAGCTCTATAGGAAGATTTCCAGGAATACGTCCCATTCCCATCAAGCTTGCATCTACAGACACAGGTCTGTTTAAATGTTTATCTACAAAATTTTGTGCCAAGTGAAATCCCATAGACATATTTTCGTGCAAGTGAAGTGCCAATCTGATATTGCTATCCAAATTGTTATCTGCAATACTCACAATTCTATCCAGATCTCTTCTTTTCATGCTTCCAAAAGTATCAACGATCGAGAACTGATATGGCTGAATCTGATTAACCTGATCTAAAATCCATAATATCTCATTGTCAGAATATCCCATGATATTGATAGGATTTATACTGAGTTTATAGCCTTTTGACTTTACCTCCCTGGCAAAATCCATACCATCTTTTATATCATAATCATGTGCTGTTATTCTTATCATTTCTATTCCATTGCCGGAATAGTCCCTTAGCTTTGATATATCATAATTACTACGCATTGCCATGGCAGAAAACATGGTGTTACCATGATTTGTTGGCAACAATTTATTTAATTCTTCAATACGATTGCACACAGTCACGTGAGGGTTATAGTTATCTACATTTCGCAGAAATCCTACCTCTACGATATCTACATTTGACTTCACCAACAGATTAATAATTTGACGTGCTTTTTCAAACCCCCAATTCCAATTATTAACGTAGCCGCCGTCCCTAAGCGTGCAATCTAACAGTTTTAGATCATAGTTCATAAAGCTATTGCCCCCTTTTTAGTATTTCAATAACCATTTCAAGATCTTTCTGAGTGTCGACAGATAAACTATGACAGCTGTCTACAGCGATAAATTTTAGCTGTTTATCATAATCGATAAATCTGAGTGTATCTATTCCCTCAATTGTTTCAAATTTACCAGGAGTTGAATTTGCATAAAAATCTAACATTTTTTTATTATACCCTATTATACCAACATGCTTGTAATAATCAAAGTCAATCGACTTAAACGGAAATGGTATAGGAGTTCTCGACATATATTTGGCATTCATATTATCATCATAGACAACTTTTATATTTGAAGTATCCATAAGCTGTGCCGTATTATCAATTTTAGTGATAATATTTGTTCCAAATTCACGCTCTTGAGGAATATCGTCAGGTATACATGCTTCAACAGCATTTATATCTATTAGTGGTTCATCACCATTAATTTGCACATAAAAATCTGCATCAATTACTTGGGAGACCTCATGTAACCTATTAGCCGCTGTCTTGTGAGTGGATGAAGTCATGACAACAGGAATATGATATTCATCGCACACATTCTTTATTCTTTCATCATCTGTAGCTACATATATTTCATTTAGTTTTGTGATTTTATTTACACGATTATATACCCACCACAACATAGGATATCCCAAAATATCCTTAAGTGGTTTACCAGGCAGACGTGTAGAACCATATCTGGATGGAATTACTCCAACAACTTTCATATCAATCACCCTCGATATTATTTAAATAGCGTATCAAAATCTACTCTCTCAAAAAACTCTAATTTGCCACCTCTGGTTGCATTATATATTTTAAATGTTTTCATCTTATTGCACAATTGTGCAGCATTAAAAAAGGCTTTATTTGTTGCGCTTAAATTATGCACAACTTGTTCTTTTATGTCATCATCATAATTATCAACAAAATAGTCTTTTACTGATTTATCCTCAATAACATTACCATATTGATCTACCATCTTTGAATAATTATTATCAACGCCAATAAGATAAATTTCGGTGAAACCCATATGTATAGCCAATTGTATACAAGATGTGGTCACAGTGCCTCTACATCTGACTTTATTTGGAACATCCAGCGATAAATTAAAATGCTCTTTATCAATGGTATTATAATCCATATAAAAATAATTAGCATCTTCTATACTAACTCCCTCATACCAATGCAAATTAATTGGTATGAATTTCTCAGTGTTATGCATAGCATTAATTTGTTCTTCTATGCCTTTTAGGATAAGGATGTCTTCACAAATATAGTATGTAGGTCTCCAATCTGTCTGAGAGAATATATTAAATATTCTATTTACACCAAATGTAGGAATAGAGTTTTTTTGCAAAACCTCTAAATCAGCAACTGTCAGACTTGGACCATTTCCTATGATAAAACATTTTTGCCCTTTGTGCTTGTCCTTAAGTTTAGATAGTCTTCTGCCATGTTTGGTTTTAGAAAAATTTTTCGCCATATATGCTTGCTTTCTGGCTATTATAGACTTGACTGGATGCATAATTTCGTCTTCTTTCTATAAACTTTATTTTTTTAAAAATTTTCAATTAAACTTTTCTTTTTATCTTATTAATTAAATTAAGAACAGGTGATTTAAACAAGTTTTTCTCATAATCATTCATAACAATAAACCAGTTTAAGATACAATATACCATCGTATAAACCACAATTCCAACAATCAACGCAATTATATTATAAAAATCAACATATCGTGATATAAAAAGTGTTATTGCGCACAGTATGATGGGGATTATGTAAATTTTTCCTACCTCTTTCCAGAATTTAAACATATTTAATACTGTCTTTTTATGATAGTACCAGTTCATCACAAATCCTTGACCCAATGTTATTGCAATACCTGTAACTAATGCTGCTCCAACTATTCCCATCACTTTCATCATAAACCATGTACCAATAATATTTGCAATGGCAATAAACAAATAAACAATAGATCTAAATCTATGCTTGTTTTGTGCAATCAACGTACTTAAACAAGCACTCTGAACAAGAGGTATCATAGTTGGAAGCATCAAAAACAAAGCTATCCAATAAGAATCTTTATATCCATCACCTACATAAAAATCTATGAATGGTTGACCAAATGATATAAACCCTGTGATAAGCAGAGATATAATGTAGCACTGCAATCTTCCAGTTTTTATCGCGAAATTTGTTAATTCGCTACTATCTGTACCATCAAAAACCATTTTGCTAATTCTAGGCGATAATAAGGATGATATTCCCTGTGACAAGCTAAAAACAATGTTATTAAAAACACCACCAATATTATAAACAGCAACTCCAACTGTAGCAAGCTCCGGTATTGTACCAATCATAACAGTATCTGTTGTGTTATACAATTGATTAACAACATTTGCAAGAAAAATCCAAAAAGAAAAACCTAGAATCTCTTTTAGAACTCCTTTAGGAACACCTCTGTAGTCAGCCTTAAGCTCTAATACTTTTCTCATATACAAAAGATAACATATGCGTATAATCAAATTTATTGCAAGACTGGATATTGTCATGCCAATAGATGCAAATCCAAGAAACAGTACAATTAAATTAATGATAGGCATTATACAAGTCGTTGCTATGTTCATCAGCTGCAAAAAGATAAATTTTTCATGTGCTGTAACAGCAGACACCTGTGGGGTCATCATAAAGCTTAACGCCATATTGCACACTAAGATGAAAACTAATATTTTCATCTTAACTAATTCGTCCGACGATAGAGAATCGCCATACCATACACCTAATATTGTAGTCAATACAGAACCCACAATAAATACTATTAATGCAATGACTCTAAATATCATGGAAAATAGACCAAGCATCCTCTGTTCAGCTTCTTTTCCTTCTTCTTCTCTTGATTTTATAAGATATCTGGTTATTGCCGCTCCCATTCCTAATGAAATGAGAGACAAATAGCTAGTAACATTACTTGCAAGCTTGTATAATCCGTATTCACTCTGTCCAAGCAATGAAAGCATTATAGGTGTGTAAAATACAGGAATTAAATTACCTAGACCCAGATTTAAATAATTTAATATAATACCTATTTTTAATTGATTCTTTTTTTCGCCCATACGTCCATACCTCAATTTCAAGCTTATATATTCTACAAACTTTTATTTTATTACTGATAATTATACAGCAAACAAAGCATTATTACAAGTATTTGTTGTTACTTTTTACTCACAAAAAACATTTGATAAAAAAATTCAACTAAACATTTTTTACAGCAAAAATAGAATATTTACTAGATTAACCTTAAAGAACTTAAAAAGAATGTTTGCTATCATAAATCCCCATTTACATATGTTATTATATATTTTTTGTAACTTATTACATCCAAAAATATTTACTTGCGAACAATGGACTTAATATCTTAATATAATATTATAAACGTGGATTACATAGAAGCTTTATTAATCTCTATGCAGGTAAAAAGAAGCTTCAAGTTCGTTTAAAGAAACAACTTCGAGAGGAGGCAAATATCAGTATGAATCTAGATTACTGATATATCACATTATGCTAATCGAAAAAATTGATGAAAGCAAGCTTCTCATATCCCTTGGTAAATATGACATAGAAAAACTGGAGCTTAATGAGGAAAAAATGACGCTTAGCAATCCGGAATTTAAGGAGACACTCAAAGCTATTTTATCGGTGGCAATGTTAGAGGCAGATATAAAGCCCTCAGGAAAAAGAGTAAAAATTGAAGCTATGCCATATGATAAGGGTTGCTTTATTATAGTGTCTTTTCTTAACAGGCGCTCAAAAAGATACACTGTGAGAAAAAAGAAAAACTTTATATATCGTTTTGATGATTTCGAGGATATAATAACACTTGCCCAGAGCTTTTCAAAGTCTGATATAAAAATTGGAGCAAACTCTGTGTTTGAATGTGACGGAGTATATTATCTATTTGTAGAAGACTGCTCACAGGAAACCGAAAAAATAATTGAACTCTTTTCAGAAAAATACTACCCTGATAGCATCACAAACGCGAGATTTAGCGAATATGGCAATGTGATAGCCAAAAATAATGCACTTTTGAAGATCAACAATGCTTTTATTAAGTGAAAAGTATTGAAATAATATTTTTTTTGGTTTATAATACACCTATTATGTTTGAAAGGATTATTATAAATGAAGAAAATATTAATGATTTTGATATCTGTGATAACTATTATGAACCTTGCAGCATGCTCTACAAATAATATGCTCACTGAGATACCAGCCGATAAGCCAGAGCTGAAATCCGAAAGTTATTCTGAACTTTATGATTACCTTGTGGAGAATAAATACATTACAAACAATGGCAAGGGCGTAACAATAGAAGCTGACAGAATAGACGCAACCGAAGGATATAGATTTTCAACTGATAAATTCGGCAATATTGAGATATATTCTTATCCCGATGACACCAAATCAGATTACTTTGCACAGGCAAAGGACAAAGGCGAGGTTACTATTTACGGCTCAACATACAAAGCTGTAGTTTCTAAAAAAGGAAATATTGTGTTGCTGTATGCTTCTGAGATTGATGCTAAGTCTGTAGCAGAACCTAATCTTGCCACTATCATAGCAAACTACCCTGAATTTCCTGGTGACTCTGATTCTGAAGCATCAGATAATTCATCAAAGTAATATATAATTTTTAATACACAAAAAGTAAATTTCCCCTCGGATGTAGAATGTACTACCAAACTACATCCGAGGGAATTTTAATATAATATAAAAATGGTCGTGAGGTTTCAATAGTAACCTCACGACTAATTTTTATCTACTCATATTGGATCTGGCACCTGTACCGTTACTTGTGCTCAATACATTATAATTTCTTGATGGTCTTTGTCCCGGGAAGAAGAAATAAACAAACTTTATCGAGAAAATATCACATAAAATGAAATAATTATTAATATCATCATAAAGTGTAATATAGCTTGTGCCTACAGAGTATAGCACACCTTGCTTTCTCACCATTTGTTCTGTTCCTATCAAAAACTCAATAACAACATATTCACCAATATTTCCTGCCATTATTCTCTGAATTGAGCCTTCCATATCAGGAGAATCAAATGTTTGTTGTTTCGGAGTAGTAAAGCTCTTTTGAGATGTAGCCTGAGTAATATAAGGGTTCTGACTATAGTTTGTGTTTACTGTAAATTGCTGACATTTGTCATCACAATTTGCCATAATATAACCTCTCTTCATTATGTATTTGCATAGGCTTCAGTAGGATTATAAAAGCAGTGCTTGCCTATACGGATTATAAATTCACCCACATTGGATGGAAAATTTGGACGACATGTAGAACTAAATGGATTGTAAAACCACAGAGCAAATCCTAAATTTGTGAGTCTGTTGCCTGCTATTGCCCATTCTGCTATGTCGTAGTGTATTTGCTCTGGACGCATATTATATATATTTTGGAGATTACCCGGTCTTTCGCTAACACACTCAAACTGTCTTGGCTGAAACACTACAGCTCTTATAGAACCATTTAGTCTGCTATACTCGCCATATGTAATATTTACACGATTCATAATAACGCTTGCGACAGCCCTCATGCCATTGTCTCCCTCACCTCCTGCTTCACATTGAATAAGTCTTGCAATAAGTTCTACATCTGAATAAGCCATAGTTTAAGAAGGCACAAGTCTAAAATGCCCTATACTCCTCCTTTCAAAATAGTTTTATTCATAGTTAAAATATATTTGCATTTTTTTGTGATTATTCCTGAAAAATATTATTGTAAAAAACAAAACACTTTTTCTTTAATAAAAGTTAAATAATCTGAATATGCTTTATAAAAAAGGGGATGGTGGTTTTGTGGCATCAATAGAGCTTATACCTGCTGATTATTATTTTCAAATGGAGAAAATATCAAAAATAAAAAATAAATATCCATTCACTACAGTTGGTACAATTGGAAAGAGTCATTGCAATCGAGAAATAGCATTTATATCGATTGGAAACCCTCTAAACCAAGTGCTTATGCTTGGCGGAGTGCATGGTAGTGAATGGATAACGACTAATCTGCTGCTTCTTTATGCAGAAAGTCTTTGTGAAAAGATCGTGAGAGGATGTAAATTTGATAGAAATCATTCTTATGCATGGTATTTGAGAAAATCAGGTATCACCTTTGTTCCTTGTCTAAATCCTGATGGTGTTGAAATTGCCATAAATGGAGCGAAAAGTTGTAGCAAATTTAAGGGATTAATAATGCGTAACATTAACAAGGGAATTTGGCAAGCAAATGGCGCAGGAGTAGATATTAATCATAATTTTCCGGCTGGGTGGGATGAACTACATAAGCTAGAACGTAAAAACGGGATATTCTTCCCATCTAATACAAGGTATGGTGGAACAGCACCAGCCAGTGAGCCTGAAACACAGGCAATAATGAACTATTGCGACAAAAAAAGGTTTAGATATAGCATTGCATTCCATAGTCAAGGGGAAGAAATATACTGGTCATATGGTGACAATACACCGGAATGTAGCAGAAGAATGGCAAAAAAGCTTAGCGAAATGAGCGGATATGCTTTGGGAGAGCCTGAAGGATTAGCTGTTGGCGGCGGATTTAAAGATTGGTTTATACAAAACTATAACAAACCAGCCTTTACAATAGAAATAGGCAAAGGAAAAAATCCTCTGCCGCTTAGTGATTTTAACGATATATATAATAGACTTGAAGAAATGCTAGTTTTAAGCGTAATTATATAAATACAGGCTGTATTTGCTTGTTTTTCATGGACATTTCTATGGTAGGTAAAATAAAGTCAAAATCTGCTACTAATGAATTAGGTTTTGTTATGGGATCGTCTTGCTTTATA
>JAQXOB010000027.1 GCA_029098305.1 Clostridia bacterium | reverse complement strand
GGTGTATGATGCTGAAACAGCTCCCATATTGGAACAAGTTGCAAAGTCAATATATGACGGTTCAGCCAGCGAAACAGGCAGACCTGAAAGAGTATCTGAAAAGATGATATACAGGGAATTAGAGTTGCCAAAGCATAGACTTGAAGTTATGCCGAAATGCAGAGCAATTATGGAACAGTATAATGAAACCTATGAAGAAAACTGGGCAAGGCGTATTGTTTGGGCTTATAATAAACTAAAGTCAAAGAATGAACCTTTCTATTGGTCGGACATCAGAAGGCTTACCGGAGTAAAAAAGAAGAATATTGAAGCGATAATACCATACATAAGAAAACACGCCAAAGAAGAAACAGCAGATGCAATCATAGTTCTTGTTAAATGAAAAATGAAAAAATGAAAAAATGCACTACCTTTTCATTAGGATAGTGCATTTACTCACTTTTAATGGATTCAATCAATGTGATAAGTGCTTGTATTTGCTTATCGGTTAAGCCTGCTGTATTTAATGTCACATCAGGTTCGATGTTTTGTTTTCCGAGCAAATAATCAGTGCTGCAATTATAAAGGTAAGATAGCGAAAGCAAAACATCTGTACTTGGTGTTCGTTCTCCAGTTTCATATCCGCTAACAATGGACGGAGAAACACCTATTCTATCAGCAACTTGCTTCTGCGATAATCCATTTTTTGAACGAAGTTTTTGTAGTTTCTCAGGCAATCCTTTAATCATTGTGTTTTCCTCCAACACTTATTGTAAAGTATTTGCCGTTACAATAGGCGTTATGTGAATATTCTTAAAGCGTTGACAAAATCCGCTCTTTGCGTTATAATATAAAAAATATATCTATTTTCGATGGTAGCTAAGTGATAAAACATATTGATTTGTAGGGGAACATATGAAGAAAACCATTTCTAATATCTTGATTGCAGTTTTTGTAAGCATCGTTTTTTACTTTTTGTCTGTAAATTTTATATTTAAGATACCCTCTCCAATGGGAGGATATGAGGCAATTACATATCAGGTTGGATGTGGAATTGCAGTTGTTGCAGGACTGATAACCGCAATCCTGTTATTCGTTTTTAATAGGAACAAAAAGAAGTAAAATATATAAATCGTAATGAGGTGTTTTTATGGCATTAGTAAATTGCCCTGAGTGTGGAAAATCAAATGTATCTGATACGGCAGTTAGTTGCCCAGAATGTGGATTTGCAATCAAGGAATACTTTGATAAGGTCAAAGCGGAAGAACAGCGGATTTCCAATGAAAAGACTATGAAAAGAATAAAGGAAAAGGAAGAACAACGTAAAAAAGACACAGCAGAAAAGAGGCAAAAAGAGACTATTTTCCAATTGGAAACGCAGATAGAAAAATCCTCAAAAGAAATAAGGAATTCAGCTATTGGCTTAATTATCACCTTACCCCTTACCATTATGTGCTGGTGCTTGAGCAGTCACGGTAGTTTAGGAGTATTTATTATTTTGTTTGGAATTGCCAGCTTTGCAAGCATCATTTTTTTGATTTCTGGAATACAAGAAAAGAATACAGCGATAAGCGATTTGGAAATAGCAAAACGCAATATAGAAGATTATGAAAAGAATTTAGATAAAAGATTGAAAGTAATAGCAGCACAGGGACAAGCACAAGTCGCTTAAAATGCGGCTAAACATCCTACTTGTCCTATATGCGGAAGCCATAACACCGAGCGTATAAGTACATTAAATCGAACTGTGTCTATAGCGACTGTTGGGCTTGCTTCTTCAAAGATAGGCAAACAGTATCAATGCAAAAACTGCAAACACAAATGGTAATATCTCAAAAAATATTGACAAATCAATAGAAACTGACTATAATAAACCTATAACCATAAAGAGTGGCGTTAGGGACAGACCCGTTGACCGCCCAGCAACCTGCCTATAGGTAAGGTGCTAAAGTCTGACCGATGGTGTGAGATATTTTGAAATGCTATCACATCCACCGGAAACGATGGGTGTGATTTTTCGTTTCTCCTTCTTTTTATGGTCAATAACCAGAAGGGAGGTTTATCTATGCTCAAAACCCTACTGTCATCCCACACCGGTAGAATCTATGTATATCTGACAAACGAGGATATTTGCAAGCGTTTTTTGCAAGATGCAGAAAAGGAAGGATTTACATTTACTGATGGAACAAATCCGACACAAAAACACACAAGCGATATTATCGCACTCAATCAAGATGCAACCATAAACTATGTAGGATTTGTCGGTCGAGTAGCATTTCAGGCGGCAAACAGAATTGGCAATCAACCGCTGGTTAAAATCGACTATTGGGAATTTTTGAAACAATCAGAGTGAAGAAAAGCACATTCCCATCTTGGAACACAGAAAAAAACGAAAAGCAAATGTAAATTATCCCCCGATGCACGGATGCAAAAATAGCAGGCAGCATTAACCACCTGCTATAGATACGTTATTAAACTGATTCCAGTTGCATTTCCCGTTTGTACTTGTAATAGGAATTGCGGGAGATATTGAGAATTTCCAAAATTTCTTTATCGGTCATATTCCCGTTAAAATCCTTTGACATCTTGCGTATTTTGCCCTTTGCTTCTTTTGCCTTTTTGGTTTCTACCTTTTGACCGCTGATTCTGCCTATTTGCTTGCGTTCAGCTTCCGGCAATGTTGCATTGTTGGCTTTTGTGGCTTTAATTCCCGCTGCAATCCTTGTATGGAGGTCATCCACTTCTTTTTGTGACTGCTCAAACGCAACTCTGATTTTCTCCCGTGTTTCATCGTTCTGAAATTCGGTGATAGCGTCCAGTACAGTTTGAATCAACTTATCAACCGAGGCTTTACCGCTGGTAGCAATACTGATTTTCTTTGCTTGCATTTTCTTATAATACGCAGTACTGATATGCGGCTCATTGATAAATACAAGTTCGATGCCTTCAGCCATTAGCTGCATATACAGTTGATAACCTTCCTCTGCTGTACGGCTCATTCGAGATACACTATCAAAGATTATAGTGTCTCCGGGCTTTACAGCTTTAAGTAGCCGCTTAAATTCCGGACGGTCAAGTTTTGTTCCGGTAAACTTTTCTTTGTAGATTCTTTCAATTTTCCTATCACCTGCATATTCTTCAATGCTACGGGTTTGCCGCAATAGCCGCTGTGATTGAGTTGATACACGGGCATAGCCGTACAGTTTGCACATTTTAATTCCTCCAGTAGTATTATAAAAGACTATAGTTAAATTTGATACTTTCATTATAACGCAAAGAGGAAGCTTTGTCAACAGTTTTTAATACTTTTGGCATTGTAGTTTATTTTGGTACAATAAATTAGAAATTCAATTTAATATATACCTATAAAGAGTGACGAGAGGGACAGCCCCGTTGACCGTCCAGCAACCTGCCGAACCGGTAAGGTGCTAAAGGCTGATTCTATAGGTAAAACAGATTGCACCTATAGAAAACAATGGGTGCATTTTTTGTTCTCTTTGTAGGTTGAAAAGAGAGGTAAGCCTATGCAAGAGAATAAAAGAGTTTATAAACCGCCCTGATTTTTAATGTATTGAGTCATATTGTAGTAACTCATTTACTACTTTTACACAAATCACAAGCGGTATGGCGATTGTAAATGAGGCAAAACACAAAAAATAATGCTTGACAAACAACAATCAGCGTGATATAATATAATGCAAATTGAATAGTTGTTTGGTCTATACGCAGAATAGGAAACTGCGTGACCATAGCCCAGCATTATATTTTCCGATAATACTTTTAGCATCTATACTTGAACTGGCACAAGTGATGCTAACTGCCTTTAATTTGCCTTAACTAACGGCTATACACTGATTGGAGTTTTACGCTCTTACTGTGTATAGCCGTTTTTATTTTTATCAAATTAACTGCTGCCCCGACAGGATAACCGGGAGAAAGAGGTTACAAATGAAAAATTATCAAGACTTATCACCTAAATTTCAAACTATCTTTAGAAAATTGGGATTTATGAAGATAGAAAACAGAGGAAAACCATATTACAAAGGCTTGAAACAGGGTAAAGTTTATCGTGTGTTCTCTGGAAACAAATTAAAAGAACTTAAAGACGGTGCATCTGAAACTGAATATGGATATGTAAAGTTAAAGCAAGCAGACGGTACATTTAAAGATGAGGCTGTGCATCGTCTTATTGCTGAATCAATTCCCAATAAGGAAAACAAACCTGTTGTTCATCACAAAAGGATTGCCAGAAATAAAAACAGCATTGATGATTTGGAATGGGCAACGTATAAAGAAAACACGGCACATTACTTGAAACAAGTCAAAAATTCCGATGCATAAAGGAGCGGATAATTATTAACAACAATATTATTGTAGTAGATAGCATTATGGGGAGCGGAAAAACCTCTTGGGTCATTGATACGTTAAATACAGAATTAGACCGGAATTTTCTCTATATTACCCCTCTATTAGACGAATCGAGAAGAATAAAAGACAGTGTGAAATCTCGTGATATTTATTGCCCTGAAAACCACGGTAATGGCAAAATAGGAAATATTGCAAAACTGCTCTCAAATCAAATGGACATAGCCAGCACACACGAACTGTTTAGAAGGTTTGATAGTAAATGCAAAGCTGCGCTGACGGAAAACAAATATACCTTGATTCTGGATGAGACATTGACTGCTGTAGAACCATTTTATTTTACCGGAAAAGAAGATTATAAATATCTACTCAAAAATCACGATATTACAGTAAACGATGATGGACTTATAGAGTGGATAGGGTCAGAACTTGACACACGATTTGACGATGTGCGCATTTTAGCCAAAAACAAATGCCTCTTTAAAGTTGACGAAAAATTCTTTCGTTGGCATTTCCCACACGATATATTCACTCTTTTTGAAAAAGTATATGTATTAACGTATCTGTTCCCCGGTAGCATAATGAAATACTATTTTGATTTGTACCGGCTGACATATGAGGTCAAAAGCGTAAAGTACATAGAAGAAAAATACCGGCTGACAGATTATTATATTCCTGATAAAACGAGCATCAGAAATAGGCTATCTGTCTATGAGGGAAATTTAAACACAAATATTAGCCAGAAGGAAAATATGCTATCGGCTACTTGGTGCAAGTCTGCCTATAACAAAACAGAACGGGTCAAGATTAAAAATAATTTCTATAATTTTCGCAGAAACATTATGAAAGCCAGCGGAGAAAAAACAATGTGGACTTGCTACAAGGTATGCCGCAAAGAGTTATCCGGAAAAGGTTATGCTAATAGTTTTGTTCCCTGTAATTGCAGGGCAACAAATGAGTATCAGGAAAAAACTTGTTTAATGTATGGGGTCAATTGGTACGAAAATCCGGAAATTATTAAATTCTTTTCTCAACACGGAATAACCATAAATCAAGATATGATTGCTCTGTCAACAATATTGCAATGGGTCTGGAGAAGCAATATACGGGTTACTGACAGCACAGAAAAGGTAACGATTTATATTCCATCCAAAAGAATGCGTAACATATTTACACAGTGGTTGAGCGGGTGAAGCAACACATATTCTATGCCACACAGAGGGTGGTAAAAAAGTCAAAAAGTCCTCAATTTATGGTGCGTTCCGAGCATTTTCCTTAAAAAAGAAAATATAAAAATGTGTAATCAGATACAAAGCCATAACCATAAGAGATAATGTATATATGCGCTATGGCTTTGTAGATGATTGCAGCGAATGCTGCTGATTTCAAATAACATAGAACGGTCTTAGATAACGATGTTTCTATTTGCTATTTTCATCAGGACTGGTATACCAGCAATGTTTTTTGTGGCTTTACAATGAATTTGGAGCACATTTAATATTGATACGAAATTGAAAAGATTATTGTTTTGTTGTATAATCAAATACAAGGAGAGATAGAAATGACGATAACAAAAGAACAGGCAGAAAAAATTATGGCAGCAATGCAAGAGCATATAAATAAGGAAACGGAAAAAATTTTATCAGAATACGATAAAACATTGTCATCTGTAGTTGATAAATTAGAAACTTGTGGCTGGACTTTGCCGACAGAGTTAGGAATTTATGCAGTAAATATTATTGGAAATACTGATGAAATTGCAGATATAGACAAATTTCTCCTTTGGTTTTTTACCGAGAATGACTATGAGCATTATAACAAAATGGTAGATGGCATACTGGCTTCACCTATTAGTAATGGTGTGAAAAGGTTGATAGAAGAATGCCGTTTTGCTTACGATAATAAAAAGTATGCAATATGTGCCGATTCTTTGGTATCTGCTATTGAGGGTATTTTATCAACATTTTGGTCAGATAAGACAAATATAAGAATGATGAAGGTTTGCCAAGCGAAAGTGGATGAGATGGCAAACGATAATAAGCACATAACGAAAAAATACCTATGGGTGTCATACAATAAATTCATACGAAAATTGTATGAAAAGAATAATTTTAATGACGATGAGCCAAGTTTCATAAATCGTCATTGGTTGCTACACGGAAGGTCGGCTTATGAAATTGAGGAGATAGACTGTCTGAGATTATTTAATGCGTTATCCAGTTTATGTGTAATTGTGAATAGTGAGAACAAATAAAAATATCATAGCCGGGGTTTTCGGTGATTTTCGGAATAGCCCAATTATTGGGGGCTTACATAGGGTATCTTATATTTTCGGTGAATATGTGTTGCTAACTATTCAAAAATTGAGGGTTTACACGGGATAAAATTTTTCATTATTTTCGGTGGATTTTTTGGGGAATGAGAGTGAAGAAAAGCACGAGAAAACCGTTGAAATCTGCTATCAAATCTGTTATAATAATTATTGCAAGGTCGAT
>JAQXOB010000026.1 GCA_029098305.1 Clostridia bacterium | reverse complement strand
AGGCTTATTTGAGTTGCGTCTTTTTCCGATTTTATACCTTTTTTCTTTCATTTTAGCTTATTTCTCATACTAATTTCCGTCAATTTCCCAAGGTAACTTCTACTCCTTTCCTACTGTGGAACTTACTTTGGGAATTAACTACATTATCAGATTTGTAATGTTGTACAAACCATATGTATTATTATCATTAATGATCACAATTACCATCTTAAATTACATATAATAATTCATCATAATATAGCAAAAAGCAACCGCCACAAATGTAAATATCCATCTGTGGCAGTTGTGCTTTTATACCTTAATTATTTGATTTATACTATCAAGAATTAATAATAGACTGCAAATATTTGATAGCACTTTGTGAATATCTTTGTGCATCGTTTTTCAAGATATAATCTGCAGCTGTTTTGATACTGGTATAATATCCCTTTGCACATACACTGCTTGACTGTGTTTCTGTGAAATAATATACCTGTTCATTACCGTTATAGTCGGTATATTTGATATAGGAACGAGCTGCTATATTAGTAGCATAATTCTCTTTTGGAATATGATGGATAAGTGTAGTAGCCACTTGATAGTTTTCACCATCATAGAAGATGTTTTTACTTGGAGAATCAATTACATTCGGTGTTTTAAGTGTCATGCTCTCTACACCGTTCAAGTTATCTTTCAATGCTACTACGTTACCGAATACTATGTTGTTTTCGCCATACATAGTGATAAGATCTGTATAGAGCTGTTTATCGAGTGTCAAGCAGAAACGCAAGCCGTTGCCATATGCATCTGTGTCGGATTCGAGAATCTTTATCTGAATACCGGAAAGACCAAATGAATCATAGCTAACGTTGTTGCCATACACTGCACTTGTATCGTTGGCATCTATCGCAACAGTTCCTACCTTTTTCCAGCCTGCATATAGCTTTGAATTATTTGAAAAATAGGTGTTGCTTGTTATCGGTGTTGTACAAGCCTCATCTGAGAACCAACCTGTAAAGATATGTCCGTCCTTTTCCGGAGCAGCTGCTAATTTAACTGAGAGTGAGTTTTTCAGTACATCTCTTGTGGTGTATTGCACATTATCTGAATAGTAAGTTAGTGTACACCAACTACTGGAATCTTTAGTCCACTTAGCATACAGCACTGTATCACCTGTAATAGTATCAGTTGCAAAATTCCATGCATTGCCGTTGAAATCAGCATTATCATACCACTCTACTGTGTATCCGGGATTTACTACGCTTGGCTCTTGCAATAAATCACCATAAGCGAGATTTACTTGTGCTTGACACTGTGTTACACAATTTGATACAAATCTTGCCTTATATGGGAATTGCACATTTTCAGATCCGGATGCTCCTTCTTCTGCAAAGTTTACATTTCCTGAATTCTCGCTGATAGTCCATTCTGTGTTAGCAGTGGCTGTGAGAGTCTTTTCTACATCGCAGTATTCATCCATTGTGGTTGTTTTGATAGAGCAATCAGACTTTGACTCAACTGTGGTATTATCTGCGGTTGGAGTAACGATAAGGCCTGTAGTGTTAGCTTCAAATTCTGTTGTAAACCACTTAGTTGTAGAATTCTCTAATACTGTTGATACAGTCTGCATTACAGGGCTTTCAGCGGAGGTCTCAACGGAACCATCATCAGCAAACTCCATTGTTACAGGTGCTTCTGCCTCGACACTTGATAAGCTGTATTCGCCATTTTCAAAAAATGTTACATATTCGCTTATACTTGAATCTGCAACAGGCTTGATAGTGTAGGTTTCGCCATCTGCCAACCCATTCACTCTGTATAGCTGATTGTTAGTAACATTATCATCATCTGCACTTCCAAGCCATTCTATAAGCTCGGCATCGCCTGAAGCATAATCACGGTCAGCAACAGTTGCTTTTCTACCATTTGATGTTTCTATTGTAAAATCATCATAGTTTACAGTGAAGTAGGTGTCTGAATATGTTTCATCTTCTCCACCATTTGCATCACCGTGGTAACCATAATATCCATCGTGACTCTTGATATAACTAATTACATCTGTCTCTCCAAATGAGCTACCTGCACTCAGAACAGACTTGATAAATGTTCCACCATCTTCGTTATAAATCGGATAAAGCTGACCATCATCATCACGAACATAAAAACTAGCTTTCGTCCAGTTTGTGTTAACAATAATTTCTACTCTGCGAATATGACAATTAGGATCCCATGCAAATATTGTCGTGGTGCCGTCTGAATTGTACTTATAATCATAAAGTACAATAGCATGGCCACCTTTGCCTTTACCCTCAGTATCAAGACAAAGGAGAAGAGGTTCTTTTGTAGATACTATTTTACGAATCATACTTCTTATATTTACATACTCGTAAGCATTATAAGCTTTGCGTGCTTTACGTGAAGAACCTATATGCTGTGCAAAATAGTAATACATTACAAGCTGTGCGGTGTTAAAATCAACATAATTCGAGTTAGAAACATAATTTGGCATACCATTTAAACATTCATAACCAAAATCTGCCAAGCATGAGGTGTTAAAGTATTTAAGATCCAATTTATTTAGCTTAGACAATATAACTAACGATGACAAACCAAAACAAACTCCACCGGTGTGTCCGTTTATATCTTTCTTCTTGAGGATACGTTTATCCGCTCTGCCTGCATTGTCCATCAGGCAATCAAAGTAGGCTCCTGCAATAAAAGCATTTGATGCGTAATTAGGATAGGAAAAAATATCCGTATTAAATCCAATCCTGAGTCTAGTGCCATCATGCACATACTTAGCATAATAGCTCTTGTAGCCGCTCACTATACTGTGTTCAGGATATAGTCTTTTGCCGTTACACAATTGTGAATTATACCATCCACAGAATATATATCCATCATGCACAGGTGGAGTAATCAAAGGGGTGTCTTCGCCAAATTTTGCAGGAATTGATGTAATTTCCACTCCATGCATATCATAGTAGCTTATATTAAAAGACATTTCATCATCATAATAGCGTGAAACAAAGGTAAAACCATCATGATCTTTAGCATACTGCTCTGCTATGCCACCTTCTTTTCCGGAAAGAATTATAGTTGGCTTGCCAGAATAGTTGTTGTCAAAAGCACTATCAGATATATATGTTACGGAATCAGGTATTACCACAAGTGAAAGTTTGTTGCAATCTCTAAATGCGAATCCTTCAATTTCTTTTACGCCATCTTCGATAATTACAGTTTTCAATGAAGAAGCTGTGCCACAAAAATAACTTCCAATGGTATTGATGCAACCGGGAACTGTCAATGTTTCGATTGAATCACACCTATTAAACATATGCTTGATCTCATTAGCATGGAAATTATCGCCCATGCTTACGTTCTGCAATTTTTTGCAATCTTGGAATACATAATCTCCAATAATTCTCACACTATCAGGAATTGTTACATTCACAAGACCGCTACCGCTAAATGCTTCTTGACCTATTTCCACAAGCGTATCATGCAACAATATCTCACTCAAACTTTCACAACAAGAAAATGCACCACTGCCAATTTTAGTAACAGTATACGCCATGGAGACGTTCGTAAGTTGGTCACAGTAAGCAAATGCATTTTTACCTATATTCTCAACACCGACACGTACATCCACTGATATAGGAGAGTATGGAGATGAATTATCCACTCTTGCTCCAAGCCATGGAGCAGAAAATTCAAAATCTTTCATCTCTCCCTCGCCGTATATCACGAGCTTTCTGGTTGAGGTGTCGTAGCTGTATTTTACGCTGGAATGAGAGTCTTTACTGATATCGCCTGTCTGCACACCTCCTCTAGGTAATAACTCTATAGCACTTGCACTAAGCTCAGATGCCGGCACCAAACACACTGTGCCTGCTATCATCACAGCACATAAAAGCAATGATATTATCTTTTTTAATGAATTTTTCATAAAAATGCCCCCTTTATTCATTCATTTTCATTTTAAATAAAAAACTAATATTTGTCAATACTTTACATCAACTAGTTCACGTCAATCTAATTTAGCAATAATTCTGTAATCAAAATTACAGCAATAAAATTACTAAGAAAGTCAGAGAGATTATTAATATCGAACAGATTGCGCTTCAAAATACCGCTGATAGGCTTGCGAGGCTCATAGCGGTTTT
>JAQXOB010000025.1 GCA_029098305.1 Clostridia bacterium | reverse complement strand
ACAATAGAAATAGGCAAAGGAAAAAATCCTTTGCCTATAGAAGATCTGCCGTGTATTTATCAAAAACTAAAAGATATGCTTGCTGTCAGCCTTATTATGTAATTTAATCTTTCAATGAATTAAGGCAATCAGCGCATATATACTTACCATTTACAAGCTTCATATTATCATTTGCTTGATTGCAGAACACGCAGGTGGATATAGCTTTTTTTACTGTCAAAATATCATTCTCCAATGAAAGCTCAAGCTGATCACCAATGTCGGCAGAAATAGCTTTTCTGATACTCACAGGTATAACAATTCTACCCATCTTGTCAATAGTACCAATTTTCTTTATAGAAACCATGCTTTATCCCTCCTATAATTTCGTCAAATAAATTATATAATATAAAATTGCCAATTACAAGTGTTTTTGACAAAAAATGACTATTTCTTTTTAGGAGAATTTAGATATGCTTAATATACTATGGGGTATTTTTATAATTATAAGTTTTGTGGCGTCATTGATAACCGGGAATACCGCAGAATTATCAACAGGAATAATAGACGGCGCTTCAGAATCAGTGAGCTTAATAATAACAATAGGAGCTATGATTTGTTTATGGAGTGGAATAATGGAAATTGCACAAAAAAGCGGATTTACAAATCTTCTTGCCTATTGTCTATCGCCAGTGATAAGTAGACTCTTTCCTGAATATAAAAATGATAAGTCAATCACCGGTGCCATATCTATGAACATTACAGCAAATCTACTGGGACTGGGCAACGCAGCTACACCATTTGGATTGGAAGCAATCAAACTAATGCACAAGCATGATAAAATTAGTGATACAGCAAGCAAAAGCATGGCAACCTTTGTCGTGCTAAACACAGCTTCGATACAGTTACTCCCAACAACTGTGGCTGCACTGAGAAGGGCTGCCGGCAGTGCAGATCCAATGGATATCCTTCCATTTGTTTGGATATCATCAGCTTGTGCTTTGTTTGTAGGATTAACAAGCATAAAACTACTTTATTCGGATAGAAAAGGGTGAAATAAATTGCAATTTATCGGTGGTTTTATTGTACCTTTGTTTTTTGCTGTAATTACAATATTTGGATTTGTAAAAAAAGTTCCTTTGCTCGATACGTTTGTTGTAGGAGTAAAAAAGGGAATCAAAACAACCATTGGTATAGTACCATCTATTATAGCGCTTGTTATTGCCATAAATATGCTTAAATCAAGTGGTTTTCTGGATATTCTGTCTGAGTTATCATCTCCTGTGTGCAACCTTGTTTCTATACCAAAAGAGATTTTGCCCCTATGCCTTATCAGACCTGTGAGTGGAAGCGGAGCTAATGCTATTTTTAATGATTTGATAACGCAATATGGCCCTGATAGCATAATCGGAAAAACTGCATCTGTGATAGTAGGTTCTACGGAAACTACCTTCTATGCTGTGGCAATCTATTATGGAGCTATAGGCATAAAAAGAAGCGGTGCTACTATCCCCTGTGCCCTGATGGCGGATATAACAAGTATGATTATTTCTTGCATTTTAATAAAATTTGGTATATAATAAATAAGGTTCTAATTTGAGCAAATAATTCTCAGAGAGGTGATTAAAATGGAGCAGACAGTTTTGCAACTTTTAGAAAAAAGAGACTATCACAATTTGCGAAGTATCTTGTCAGATATGTGTGCTGCTGATATTGCCTCTCTGCTAGAGGACCTTCCTGAAAACAAGCTTCCTGTCGTTTTTAGAATTTTGCCGAAAGAGCTTGCTTGTGACACTTTTGCCTATTTTGACACCGATATTCAAGAAGTTCTGATAAAAGCTTTCAGTGATACTGAGCTTGAAGAAATTATCAATCAGCTTTATCTTGATGATACCGTTGATATGATTGAAGAAATGCCTGCTAATATCGTCAGGAGAATATTAGATCATACAACACCTGAAATGCGACTTGAAATCAACCAGATTTTAAAATATCCTAAGGATAGTGCCGGTAGCATTATGACTACCGAGTATGTTTCGTTGAAAAGAGATATGACTGTTCAAGAGGCTTTCACACGCATTAGACGTACAGCTATTGATAAAGAAACTGTCTACACCTGCTATGTAACCGAAAAGGACAGAAAATTAATTGGTGTAGTGACTGTTAAAGATTTGCTAATGCATGATAACGACGACATTATAAATGATATAATGGAAACAAATGTCATCTATGTGAATACTCATGAGGATCAGGAAATTGTGGCAAAGACGTTTGAAAAATATGACTTTCTTGCTCTGCCGGTGGTTGATCAGGAAAAAAGGCTTATCGGAATAGTAACAATCGATGATGCTGTGGATGTCTTGCAAGATGAGGCCACAGAGGATATCGAGATGATGGCAGCTATCACTCCAACTGATAAACCATATCTCAAAACAGGTATTTTTGAAACTTGGAAAAAGAGAATTCCTTGGTTGCTCTTGCTCATGATCTCTGCTACATTCACCGGAAGTATCATTCATCACTACGAAGATGCACTTGGCGCATACATCATATTATCATCATTTATCCCAATGTTAATGGATACCGGAGGAAATGCTGGTGGACAAGCCTCAGTTACAATCATCAGAGGTTTGTCGCTTGGTGAAATAGAGATGAGAGATATACTGGGAATAATTTGGAAAGAAATCAGAGTAGCTTTTTTATGTGGTATAACGCTCTCGGTAACAGTTTTTTTCAAAATACTACTAATTGATAGACCGGCAGAACAGCCTGTGGTCATAGCTTTGATTGTTGCTTGCACAATGGCTCTGTCCGTTGTTGTTGCCAAAGTGGTTGGGTGTTCTCTACCAATAATTGCAAAGAAAATCGGATTTGATCCAGCGGTAATGGCTAGCCCGTTTATTACAACCATCGTAGACACTGTATCATTGATTATATATTTCAATATTGTTTCTAATGTAATGAATATATAATCACTATTAAAAATTATAATAATAAAAAGAGCATGCTTGGATGAATAATTATCATTGCAAACATGCTCTTATTTTTTTTATTATATAATGATTCATATCTATCATATATCAAGTAAAGTGAAAAATCCTTGCGACTTAAAGTCGCAAGGATTCTAAATTCATCGAAAGAATATTAATTATTCGCCTTCTGGATAGATTATAGTGATTCTGCCCTGACCATAAGGATCCTTATATGTGTCTGGCATATTCAAATCTTCATCAACGATCTTCTGGATGTAGTCGATCAATACTTCGTTATCGATCTTAATTTCATCAAGAAGGATATTTGAGCCCTTGAACATTGTGAAACCGTCGCCACCGGCCTTGAGCATATAGTTGTGAGAAGCAAGTGTATAAGTCTTTGTGAGGTCGATATCCTCGCCGCCAACCTTAACATCCTTAACTCTTCTGTCGCCCTCAACGCCTAAGAATTCCTTTTCATCTGAGAGTTTAACACCAGAAGTAACTGTTGTGTCGATTGTATAAGAGATACCAGATACCTGGAGGAATCCGCCGTTCTCACTTGGGCATGTCATTGAACCAAGTTCAAGAGCATCAACGATCTGCTGACCTGTAACTTCGATCATGCAAGCCATGTTACCAAATGGATGAACATTGATAATGTCCTCAAATGTAATATTGCCAGCAGCAATTGTCTTACGGACACCGCCACCGTTTACAAATGCGATATCTGCACCTGTGAGATCTCTGTATGCATCTGCACAGAGGTCACCAAGATTTGTTTCTGCATTTCTAACAATTCTGTCGCCTGTTTCAAGATCAGCGATTGTGAGTGGGTAGTCACACTTTGCAACTACTCTCTTGAGTGTTTCTTCAAGTCTCTCATTTACACCAGCAACAACTGAATCAACTTCAGGATCAACTATGTTGAAGATTGTGCCGTCGCTATCCTCTGTGTAATCAACAGCAGCTACAAGGTTTACTTTGAACTCGCCGTCTGCACTAATGATAAGTTCACCAATGTTTTCAAGAGCTGTACCTGTCTGTGCAAGAACAACCTTCTCTCCATCTTTGTCTTCTAAGTCTGTTGTGTACTCATGGTGTGAGTGACCATCAAGAACAGCATCAATACCGGTTGTATTTGCAATAACCTCAGCTGATGTCCAAGGCTTGCTCTGCTCATCGTCACCAAGGTGAGCAAGTGCTACAACATAATCTGCACCCTCTGCCTTTGCAGCGTTAACAGATGTCTGTACGTTGTCATAAAGTTCCTGACCATCGTTACCCTGGCAGAAGCTATAGATAAATTTCTCCTGAGCTTCATCCTTAAAGTAAGCTGGTGAAGACTTTGTGAATGCTTCTGGAGTTGTGATTCCGATGAAAGCAACCTTCTTGTCACCGAACTCTCTGATCTCATATGCATCGAATACATTCTTATCGCCAGTAACTTCTTCCTCGGAAGCTGTATCCTCTTCAGAAGCTGTGTCTTCCTCAGATGCTGTGTCTTCCTCAGATGCTGTATCTTCCTCAGATGCTGTATCTTCCTCAGATGCTGTGTCTTCCTCAGATGCTGTATCTTCTTCAGATGCTGTGTCTTCTTCAGAAGCTGTATCTTCCTCAGATGCTGTGTCTTCTTCAGAAGCTGTATCTTCTTCAGATGCTGTGTCTTCCTCAGATGCTGTATCTGTAGACTCTTCTACAGGAACTACAGGAAGCTCATCAACGAGCTCTGCAATATACTTCTGCATTGTTGTAACATCAAGCATATTTACTTCTTCATCAACATAAACATTTGCTGCTTCAAGGGCTTTACCCTCAAGAGTGATGAGCTTAGCTATATGCTTTTGAATCTCAACAACGTCTTCCATGTTAACCTTATCGTCAGCATTTACATCGCCACTGAGAAGTGATTCTTCATCTGTAGTAGGCTCTGTATCTGTTGTTGTATCAGTTTCTGTAGTTGGCTCTGTGTCTTTTGGCTCCTCAGCCAACTTAATGAAGTTAGATGAAACGTAATTAAAGTTAGCCATCTCTGCCAACTCAAGAAGTCTTGGAATACCATAGTCAAACTCATGGTTACCAAGAGTTGCAAGATCGTATGGAACTGCATTCATGATTTTGATGATGTCTTCGCCCTTTGAGAGTGAACCAACAGCACCACCCTGAATTTCGTCACCAACGTCTACAAGCATAACATTGTCATAAAGACCCTGCATATACTTCTTGTAAGATGCAACGCCGGCAAAACCGAACTGAGCTTCGTCAGGATAGCCCTCAGAGTCTACTGTAATGCTTGGGTCGATATTACAGTGTGTGTCATTTGTGAACAATACTACAATAGATTCGCTGTCTTTTTCTACAGTTGTGCCTTCGTCATCTGCATAGCCAGAAACAACGCATGTAGAAATTGCCATCATAGCAGCAAGGAGAGCTGCTAAAATTTTTCTTTTCATTTTAAATTCCTCCTAAAAATATTGTGCAAATCTTTTTGCATCAGTGTTAATATATCATATCTTTTTAATAAAATCAATATAAAAAATCAATAATATCGCTTGTATTTACAATTTTTTTGAAAAAAATCGGTAAAAATTAATTTAATCTGACAGCAAATAATAATCAAGTGTCATATGACTTCGGATATCTTGTATCAGACAAGATATTATATGACCTCAAAAGCATTTTACTTAAGGTCTTTAGAATCAAATGGATCGCCACATACCGGACAGAATCTTGGAATATTGTTCATATCAGTTGGCTCCCATCCACATTTGTCACAGCGATATCCTATAAAGCCTTGCGCAGGTGTTGTTTGGGTTCTTTGTGCACCGCAACCTTGACAGAAGTTAGATGAATTTGATGTGCCACAGCTTTGACAAATCCATGAACCGTTATTTTGTTGCATATTTCCATTAAACTGTTGCATATTTGGATTTCCAATGCCACCCATATTCATATTATTATATGACTGTTGTTGCATTGGGTTATTTTGCTGATATCCATTGTTAGCAAATGCTCCAAATCCAACTCCTGCAGGGTTCATATTTGGATTTTGGTTGTTAAAGCCATTGTTCATTGGATAACCATTCTGCTGGAAACCATTTTGTTGGAAATTGCCCTGCATATTCCCCTGTGGATACATATTGCCATATGTTCCCGGCATAAGGCTACACTTAAGGTCATTAGCCTGACGCTCATATTCACGATAAAGATCTGTGTATGGACTATCCGGCTTTTGATCATTAAGACGGAATTCAATGGTAGAGAACCATGGTGAATTAACCTGAATCTCAACATCAAAATCATAGGATACTTCGTATCTTCTAGGATTGTAGCTGACTCTCTGACCACTGGAATTTGTCATATAGATCTCACGCTTGTCTTCATCAATATTAACATTGCATGAAACAACCTGAGAAAGATCAATAATATCAGGGTTGTTGCTTCTCCAATCGGTAAATCTTGTTACAAAGAATTTTCCTGCTGCCTGATCTATATAGACCTTAGTATCATCACCAATTATTTTAGTAGGACGAATAGAAGAAAGCATCTGTTTGTTTTGCTCTCTATATTCCAGATGTCCTTTAATTTCTTCTACGGTAGAATGACGTCTGTCGGTAGTCCATGGAGAAAGCTTTGATGCACAGTCTTTGCAGAGATTGCCATCCTCTAGCTTTCTATTTCCTAAAAGACCAATCTTTTCACCACAAATATCACAAAACTTTTTATCGAAAAGTCCCATAAGAATCTCTCCTTATTTTATGTCTTTTTCGTCAAATGGATCTCCACATTCCGGGCAGAACCTCGGAGGGTTGTGTGGATCTGCAGGCTCCCAGCCACACTTATCACAACGATAAAGTGGAGCTCCTGCAGGTTTCTTTGAGCCACAGTTAGGGCAGAACATTCCCTTATTTACACTGCCACAGCTACATGTCCAGCCATCAGCCTGTGGTTTTTGAGAGCCACAATTAGGGCAGAACTTGCCCGTTGCGTCAGCACCGCATGAACACTTCCAGCTATCAGCTTGCTGTGGTTCCGGCTTTTTGGCTCCGCAGTTAAGGCAGAATTTACCTGTAGCCGTTGCACCACATGAGCATTTCCAACCATCAGTCTGTGCAGGTGATGCCTGCTGTTGTTGCATTTGTTGCTGTTGCTGCTGAACACCCATATTATAGAAACCCTGAGCAGCACCAAAGCCATTACCCATGCCGCCTTGGTTCATAGCCATGCCCATACCGATAAAGCCATTCATAGCACCATTAGGATTAGAAGCAGCTGCCTCCATAGCATTTGCTGTGGAATCAGCCATTCTACCAGCCATCATAAATGGATTGCTACCAAGTGATGCAGCATCTTCAAGCTGGTTGATCTTCTTCATATCTTCCTCGGTGAGGGTAATTGGGTTAAGAGCAATATTCTCTACTGTGATACCTCTGCTCTCTGACCATGAACTCTTAAGAGTTGTATTAATAGCATCTTTGAGCTCTTTGGTATGTGCAGGAATTTGAGATGGACGGAGCTGAAGCTCTGTTAGAATTGCAAAAGCAGGTTGTAATGCATCTATAAATTCTGTTTTTAATGCACTATCTATTTCTTCACGTGTGAACTCAGAAGTTACGTTACCGCAAACCTCTTTGTAGAAAAGAAGCGGATCAGTAATCTTGTATGTATAAGTACCGTTGCATCTTACCTGAACAGTTCTGCGAATACCAACTTCTTTGTTTACAACATCAAACATAAATGGATTTGGTGTTCCAAACTTGTTACCCATAATCTGCTTTGTGTTGAAATAATAGACTCTCTGATCCTTACCGGTATCTCCACCAAATGTGAAACGCTTACCTACTGTTTTGAAAGTCTCTTTGATGCTGTCACCAAGATTACCAGAGAATATGCTAGGTTCTGTGGAAGAATCGTACACAAACTCACCAGGCTCAGCACAAACCTCGACAACCTTACCCTGGTCTACAATAATCATACACTGACCATCGGCTACAGTAATGATTGAACCATTTGTGATAATATTGTCGCTCCCCTTTGTGTTTGAAGAACGCTGTGAAGTTCTCTTTTGACCTTTTGTCATAAGAACATTTGAGCTAAGTGAATCACAATAGAAGAATTCTCTCCACTGATCTGCCATAACACCGCCTAATGCTCCTACGCCGGCTTTTAATAATCCCATACTAATCGCTCCTTTCAAAAATCGACAAAAATGTCCTATGCGATACTAATATTTTAATATAAAATGATGTGTTTTTCAATAGTTTCGTGAAATTTTAATTGCTAATTATAAAAAAACAGGCATCCTTGCAATTAACAAAGAAGCCTGTGAATAATATTATAATCATTTTACGATAACGCCATATACTGTGCCTACAATACCGGCTGCATTAGATTCGTCTGTATCGATGTGCATTGCAGCAGCAAATTTGTCGCTTACTCTTACAACAACGTCGTTGAAAATGAGCTTTCTGCCTTCTCCGCCAACTTCTACAGAAACGATCTGCTTATCCTCTACTCCAAAAGCCTCTGCATCTGCAGGTGTGAGGTGGATATGTCTCTTTGCAGCGATAACGCCTTTATCGATCTCGCACTCACCGCATGGACCTACAAGTTTGCAACCCGCTGTACCCTCAATATCACCAGACTCGCGAACAAGTGCTGTAATACCAAGCTTTCTTGCATCTGTAAGAGCTATCTCAACCTGTGTATCATTTCTTACCGGACCTAAGATAGACATTGCCATCTCGCCCTTTGGTCCTACTACAGTTACCTTTTCTACACAGGCAAACTGACCTGGCTGAGAGAGATCCTTTTTGTTTGTAAGCTTTGCATCTTTGCCGTATAATATTTCAAGTACCTCTTGAGATACGTGAATGTGACGTGCTGATGTTTCCACCATAATATTCATGATTATTACCACCTTTTTTTGATTTATTATCTAATATGTTACAACTTTTTTTGTTATATTGCAACTATTTTTTTGACAAGATATTAATTTAGTTGAAATAAATATTTTGCTTTATACTTTTTATATTCTTGAATATATGCATAAATGGTGGTATAATCTACAAAATAACAAATTTGAGAGGATGATTTGAATGAAAGTTTCAGAAATTAAATATCACAGAGTTACTATTGAAGAAGTTCGTGAAAAAAGCAAAGCTATTATAGACCGTGTAAAAGATGCAGCTTCTGTGGAAGATGTGCTTAAGGCACGCGATGATTATAATTCTTTATTTACAGATTTATTCACAGAGTATTCTCTGGCTCATATGAGATACACTATAAACACTGCTGATGAGTTTTACATCAAAGAGCGTGACTATTATGATGAAATTATACCAGAAGTACAAAATATCATGCTGGAATACTCAAATGCACTGCTTGATAGTAAATTCAGAAGTGAGCTTGAGAAGGAGCTATCTCCTCTAATCTTTAAGAAGTATGAAATCGAAAAGAAATCTATGTCACCTGAAATCATAGAGGAGATGGTTGAGGAAAACAAAGTAGTTAGCGAGTATTCACAGCTGATGGCCGGTCTTACATTTGAGTTCAGAGGCGAAACAATGCCAAAAACACTTCTCACAAAGTATTTTCAAGATGGTGACCGCAATACCAGAAAAGAAGCTTACGAAGCACTTGGCAGAGGACTAGATAAGGTGTCAGATCAGCTAGATGATATCTTTGATCGCCTGGTTAAAATCCGTGATAAAATGGCTCGCAAAATGGGATATAAAAACTTTGTAGAGCTTGGCTATTACAGAATGGGCAGACTCTGCTATGATGAAGAAATGATAAAGAAATTCCGTCAAAATGTGCTAAAAGATATTGTACCTGTTGTAGCTCGTCTTAAAACAGAAAACGCAAAAGCAATGGGTATTGATAAATTTATGCTTTATGATAACGACATTATTATTCCAGGCGGAAACCCAAAGCCAATCGTAGACACAGAAGGCATATTTAATGCAGCAAAAGAGATGTATCACGAAATGAGCGAAGATACCGGAAAGTTTATTGATATGATGCTCGAAAACGAAGCTTTCGACGTGCTTTCTCGTGAAAACAAATGGGGTGGCGGATACTGCACATCCTTCGATAAATATAAACAGCCTTTTATCCTTGCTAACTTCAACGGTACTTCCGCTGATATAGACGTTATGACACATGAGGCAGGTCATGCATTTGCTGATTATATGACATCAAACAACCGTTTTGTACATGAGCTTGGCATTGGCGGCATGGAAACTGCTGAAACTCATTCTATGAGCATGGAGTTTTTTGCATGGAAATATATTGACAAGTTTTTTGGTGATAAAACAAACAAATATAAATTTATGCATGCTTTTGATGCACTTTCATTTATACCTTATGGCACAATTGTGGATTACTTCCAACACATAGTATATGAAAATCCGGAGATGACTCCTGCTGATAGAAATGAAGCATGGAACAAACTGGAAGCTGAGTTTAGACCATATCTTTCTACTGAAGGTATTCCTTATCTCGAAAAAGGCACACGCTGGCAGTATCAGATGCATATATTTGAGACTCCTTTCTATTACATTGATTATTGCTTGGCACAAACAGCTGCATTTGGTTTCTTAATGGAATCTCAAAAAGACTATGACGATGCATTTGCGAGATATGTTAGATTTTTGTCACAAGGCGGAGAAAAACTTTTCACCGATCTTTTAGAAGAAGCCGGATTGAATTCTCCATTTAAAGATGGTTCTTTGAAAATACTATCATCAGAGGTAGAAAACCTACTTAATAAAATAAAGGAAAACCTTTGATTGATTTATTATGCAATGTGAGAAAGGATGTCGATCCTAAATGAAGAAAAAAATCTCCTTGCTTCTTTCTGTCTGCTTACTGATGACATCATTATACATTGGCAGTGTGTCTGCTGAATCTGTCATATATGGTGATGCTGATTTAAATGGCGAAATTGCTATGGGCGATGTGGTAATCATGCAAAAGCATATTGCAAAGCTCATTCAACTAAAGCCTGCTGCCTTGATGATGGCGGATGTAGATGAGAAATACGGCGATATAAATCTTGTTGATGTAACTTGTGTTCAAAAATATATTGCTAAGATTATCGATGCATTTCCTGTAGAATCATATAACGAAAATGATACTGATACTCAAAGCGGTACGGAATCAGATACAGAAAGTTATGAATCTGACATTATAACCAGCGACAACATTGACACAGAGTTGGAAACACTTACACTTGCCCAGGCACGTAAGCTAGGCAAAGATGCATATGTAAAAATTAGAGGTCAGGTAGTATATGTATATGGTAATAACACAATCATACTAGAAGAAATAAACAATGGTAAGGTTGTGAGTTATCAGATATTTGACAAAGAAGGAACGGCTTCAGGTAAATATCCTTTAAATTCTATTGTAGATGTAACAGGTACAACAAGTCTTTATCTCTCTAGTCTGCAAATAAGCAGTCCTGAGAAAGTGGAGCTTATTTCTACTAACAATAAAGAGATTCCACCTGTTGAAGTTGAAATTTCAGATTTGTCGGACTATCTTTCTACAAAAGTTATATTAAAAAATGTTAAAGTAACATCATATAGCAGTGGCATATTAACTGTCTCAAAAGGTAGTTCATCTGTAGACTGTTACCGACCGGCTGATTTGCCGGCTGATGTGAAATTGGGATCTACAATAGACCTAATATGCGTGCCATATCAATATGACTCAAAGATAATGCTCAGGGTAGCCTATAGATCAGATTACCATTTAATCGCAAACGCTGACAGTGATAGCACTACCGATACATTACCCACAGATACTGAGGTAAATACTGATACGAATGTAGAAAGTGATACCAACACTTCGGACAGCGATACAATTGATACAGAATTCTCTTATAACGGTGGATACTCTTTCTTTAAATGCGATTCATTTAATATATCAGATCTAACTGTTTTAGGATATCTGATGATAACTGATAATAATTTTTATGCTCTAGGTGGATATGCACCAGATAATTCTTTATCTGCTCTTGAATTTTTGCATGATAGCACCGATGGGTATGCTCTTGCAGAATCACAATGTGCATATACTTTGGAAGGAAACGGTGAAGGAAAGTATTATCTAAAGAACGCATATAACAAAATGTATATATGTTCTAATAAAGATGACTACTCTACCCTATTTACTGATCAACCATTGAATCCATTGACCATTACGGCTGCTACTGATGGTACAGTGCATATCCGAGATTCAATAACAGGCAAATATCTAGGACTTAAACGCTCAGACAAATATGGATATGTATTTAGATGGTACACATCTAGATCTAATGCACTGAACGCTGCTATTTTCGTTCAATGTGATTAAATGAATACTTATTAACTATATAATTAAAAAGCAGTGAATTTCTATTAGATTAGACTTCACTGCTTTTGTTTTTTTATATTTAGTTTTACATTGAGATATTGTTATTAAGCACTAATGTGCTGTATAAAAACAATACATCTTGGTTTGAAAAATTCACAAAATTATAAAGTATTGAACTTTGGATATATCGTAGATCTATTAAAGTAATTTTGGAATAATCAGATATCATCAGCGGTGTAAGACTACTAGCAAAAGAATCTCTGAAAATCACCAGCTCTCTATTTGAAGCAGAGCCTGGATTTTCAATCACAAGCAATGGTTCAGATCCTGAAAGAAACATTTCGTATGGGTCTTTGCCATTAGCTTTGTCAAAATCATATAATACACTCTGCTTTGGTAAGCCTGTGCTATAACTGGTTACAACACATGAATCTGTAATTTCATTTGTTAGATAGTGTATTTCATCAGGCTGAATGTTGAGTGATGCTTGACCATAATATGTGCCATAAAAAGGCTTCTCGAGCAAGTTATCCTCAAAAGTCTGATTTGCAGGCATATTCATTGAAGTTAAAAGATATTCTGATAATTCTTTCAAGTTTTCTTGTTTCCAATGTTGATCGGTGTGATAATAGTCATCTAATGATAGCTTATCAAATATATCAATATATTCAAGATAACCCATATTCTCGCATATTTCATTTTCAAGCGAATTATAATCCATAGTGATATGATTAGACAGCGGAGCAAGGAAGTAGTTTTTATCAGGAATTATAGAAAGATACATCTTACAATCAGTTTTTGATAAATACTTTTTGTATATCTCATCTATTTTACTAATCGAATTTGCTATCTTAACATCGTTTAGAGGATATTCTAGTTTAGATAAATGACCTTTGGCATAATAAAAGCCGTTGTTGTCCTTACGCAAAAAAATACTTCGTGATGCATTTGCCTTTATTGAACGAAAGGTATCACGCATAGGAAATTGATCTAAGGTGTATTCCTCAAACTGTGACATAAACTTTCCTGAAATAAGTTGTTCTGCAGAAAGCTCCGGTTTTTGCGCCAAAACTCGACGCTCTGTCATAGAATACTGCTCCGGCGACTTTATTATTTGGGCTAAAGAAAAACCTACTATAACTGAAGATACTAAAATCAGAGTGATTATGTTTTTTATTCTCATCTCAACACCTCGCTTAAAAACGAAAATACAGGAACGGGTTGAACGAACCATCCACAAGATAAGATGTCACTAAAAGTAATATTGCAACAAGTGCAATCGGCTCTATCACAGAAAAAATAGTGCTTCCGGCTTTACTCTTAGAAATTGATGCAACTATCTTTTTAGGAATAGGAGTAGCACCTATGATTGCCAAGATAAACAGCACAGCATATGATCGGAGATAATATAATGATTCATTTGAAACAAATGATAATCTGCCAAAAGCAAACATACCCGATATATCGCTGGCGACCTGACTCAAATCATTAGCATTAAACAGAATAAATCCAAAAATAACCGCTAGTATTACATACAAATGTCCTACAACTTTGTGCTTTGACAACCATTTCTTGAATCCGAGCTTTTCGACCGTGAGCAATATAGCATAGAATAATCCCCATAAAATAAAATTCCACGCTGCACCATGCCAAAAGCCTGTAAGCATCCAAACTACAAAAATGTTAAAAAGTTGTCTGCATATTCCTCTGCGATTGCCACCTAGAGGAATATAAACATAATCTCTGAACCAAGAACCAAGCGAAATATGCCAACGTCTCCAAAATTCTGTTATGCTGCCTGAAATATATGGATAATTGAAGTTTTCTATGAAGTCGAATCCAAAAATCTTGCCTAGACCTATTGCCATATCGCTATATCCGGAAAAATCGAAATATATTTGCAAAGTAAACGATATAGCATACATCCAATAATAGAGAATAGAAATATCATTTGAATCACGAAACAAAGTGCATATCTCACCTATTGTATTAGCAATTAAAACCTTTTTGCCTAGACCTATCAGAAAACGCTTGATACCTTGTGTAATTTTATCTACACTATGTGTTCTATTCTCTAGCTGTTTGGCTATGTCAGAATATCTTACAATAGGGCCTGCTATCAGCTGAGGAAAAGATGAAACGTATGCTGCAAAATTAACCAGATTTTTCTGAGCGGGAACATCACCTCTATAAACATCAATAGTATAACTCATTATCTGAAACGTATAGAAGCTAATACCTATTGGCAATGTTAATCTTAATAGTGGGATTGAAAGACCGAACACTTTATTAAAATTCATTATAAAGAAATCAGTGTATTTAAAATACACCAAAAGGCCCAAATTCACCAGCACAGAAAAGCATAAAAACACCTTTCTTAACTTAGTTTTGTTCGCTTTTTCAATCAACAGTCCAAATACCCACCCTAATAATATCGAGCCTGCAAAGAGAAGCGTAAGCTTTTGCTCTCCCCATGCATAAAACACCATACTGGCAAGCAAAATTACAGCATTTTTCAGCTTTTTGGGGCTAATAAAATATAGCAGAACTGTTATAGGAAGAAAATAGAATAAAAAAGGTATACTTGAAAATATCAAATAAACTCCTCCAAAAAACAAAAGCAGGTGTATATACTAAAGGTATCACACCTGCTTAAGATTTATAAATTATTCTTCAAAGCTCAATGGACTCATATTAAAGAATACTACATTTCCAACTGAATCACATACAAGCTCATCAGCCTGTGTGCAGATATTCCATCTCAGGTCTGCATTATCTTTGAGCTGCTGTTTAAATGTCTCTACATCGGTGCCATCATCTAATACAAAAATATAACCAATAAATGGAATTGTGCCTATCATTGGTCCAAACATAACGCCCTCAGAAAAACCTGAAATTTCACTTGAAAAACCATTTAAAAATCCAGGTTCTACAGGCATTACAGCAGGTGCAAACTGAATAACCTCGTTCTCAAGCAATGCGTTTGCAAGCTCTTCTGCGTTTACATCAGTTGCAGTATTCATTCTCTCTCTAAAATCTGCTAACAAAGTTTGTGCAGGTGTGGCACTGGAACTGCTGTCGCCTTCAGAAGCGGTTGAGTCAGTTTCCGGTGTAGATGCCTGCTCAGAAACAGTAGTCTGCTGTGAATCTGATGCAACCGATGAGTTGCCGGCTTTCTCTCCACACGCGCCAAGCATACATACTAAGCTTAGAGTAATCAATAATGCAATAATCCTTTTCATTTTATTTGTCTCCTTTTTGATAAAAATGTGTAGCCAATTCTTTTAAAATCATAGGTAAGATTTGCGTATTATATTGCTTTGGGCAAATAATGGTCTGTCAATATTATCAGTTGGAAAACTAATATTATTCATCGTAAGGCTTAATTCGTATGATGCTTAAATAATCTTCTCTATACGATATTTTAAATATCAAATAATAAGAGTATCATCATAAGCAACATCAAAAAAGCCAATCCAATCTTACCCACACTATAATAAAACATCGTGTAGCGGAACTTTAGCACTCCAAACACACTTTGTACACGCTTATAATACATTATTATTTATAAGTTTTCAAGATAATAAGTAAAATTTTGGAAATTCAACTGTAAAATTCGACTCCGGAAAAAATCCGGAGTGTTTTTTAACAATAATTATTAACCTCAATAAATTTTAAGACTAATATCAAAGGCTTTTACAGAATGTGTGAGTGCACCAACTGATATTATATCTACTCCTGTTTCTGCGACAGCTCTCAGGGTTTCATCTGTAATACCACCTGATGCTTCTAAAATAGATTTTCCATTCGTGATTTCAACAGCACGCTTCATTATTTCAGGTGACATATTATCAAGCATAATGATATCACACTTAGCATCTAAAGCCTGCTTAAGCTCGTCCAAATCACGAACCTCTACCTCTATCTTCGTCATATGACCTATTTTTTCACGAAGACTATAAACAGCTTGCTTAATTCCTCCTGCTGCGTCAATGTGATTGTCCTTTAGCATTGCGGCATCACTCAGATTAAATCTATGATTTTTACCACCACCGACAGTAACAGCGTATTTTTGAATAGCTCTTAGTCCGGGCAATGTTTTTCTGGTATCGACTATATTAGCCCTTGTTCCCTTTACTATCTCAACATATCTGTTTGTAGCGGTTGCAATACCACTCATATGTTGTAAGAGATTTAGTGCTGTTCGCTCAGCCTTTAAAATAGCACGAGTTTTGCCCGATATATCGGCTATAATGTCGCCTTTTTTTACCCTTTCACCATCGTTAATATGTTTAATAAGGGTAATATCACTTTGCAGTGTTTCAAAAACTCTGAACGCAACATCAATACCACACAAGACACCATCTGCTTTTGCAATCAACTGAGCTTTATTCTGGGCATCTTCAGGAATTAAATTATCGGTTGTAACATCAATATAGTTAATATCCTCCAGCAATGCCTTTTTTATAATTTCATCAACATATAGCATATTAATCATTGTTTCTATTCACACTTTCATTTATTACAGTATAAGCAGTAAAAGCCAAACTCTTCGCTTCTATAAGATCACGAGTAAGCTCCAGCTCGACGTCGTTAAGCATGTCCATAATATCTCTTACACGCTTTAGTGCTTCCTCTTGAAGCTCAGGCTTTGGCAAAACAAAACATACCTTTTGCATTATACTGCGGATTTCTGTTCTCACACCTGTGGGAAGTTTTTTTGTTCCATTTTGTTGCAATGTGGGAACATTCTCTATCATTTCGTCACGATTAGCATCAATCCGCTTCATTATATCATCAGCAGCACGACGTGAAAAAACCAGTGCCTCTAATAAAGAGTTACTCGCCAAACGATTGGCACCGTGCACACCACTATGCGAACACTCGCCCGCGGCATATAGCCTGTCTACGCACGTCTGGCCATTGAGATTGATGTCAATACCGCCCATGAGATAATGCTGACAAGGGAAAACAGGAATTTTGTCCTTCGTGATGTCTACCCCCTCCTGCAAACACTTTTCATATATCATTGGGAATCTGTTTTTCAAAAATTTTTCATCTTTGTGAGATATATCGAGATAGAAATTTTCACTTTCGGTGCATAAACTTTCTCTTATGATAGCATTAGATACCACATCTCTTGGAGCAAGGTCGCCACGTTCGTCGTATTTCTTTGTAAAGCTTTTTCCTTCACAATTAAGCAAATGGGCTCCCTCGCCTCTGACAGCCTCGCTTATAAGGAAACGCTCTCGATTCTCTTCAGCAGCAAAGGCTGTAGGGTGAAATTGTATGTAACTAAGGTTTTTTATCTCTGCTCCCAGATGATGAGCAAGCATATTGCCATCTCCGGTAGCTATGGCAGAGTTTGTAGTGTATTTATAAACTCTGCCGATACCACCTGTGCATAACATACAATAATGAGTTTTGATAGATAACTTATCACCATTATCACTGATAAGTCCCAATACAAAGCCATTTGTTGCTTTTTCTATGGTATAAACTGTTGTGTTTTCTACGATAGTAATATTATTATGTTTTTTAACTTCTTCTATCAATGCATCTACGATAGCCTTGCCGGTGCTATCTTTATGATGAACTATCCTGTGGCGTGAATGGCCTGCCTCAAGGGTTTTTGCCAAGGTACCATCAGTTGCAATATCAAACTCAACTCCATATTCTTTGAGCTTTAATACATCTGATGGGCCTTCTTCTACAAGCACACGAACTGCTTCTTCGTTGTTTTTTTGCTTGCCGGCAATCATTGTATCGTTAAAATGCAATTGATAATTGTCATTTACAGTGTCAAGAACACAGGCAACTCCGCCTTGTGCAAGCGAGCTATTAGATAGAGCCAGCTCTCTCTTGCTTATTAAAAGCACATTTGCTTTCTTTCCTGTAAATCTTAATGCACCATAAAGACCTGCCACACCTGTGCCGACAATTATGACATCATATTCTTCTCTCACTTATACTACCTTCCCTTTAGAGAATCACTCCTGATTCAAACCACAACACTTTTTATATTTTTTGCCACTACCACATGGACATGGATCATTTCTTCCCACTTTTTGAGAAGCCTTTTTGATTACAGTTTTATTGGCTGGCTGTGAACCATCAGAACCGCTGGTTGCCGTAGGCTTTGCTACTTGCTCACGCTTTATATAATTTTCTACGTTAAGACGTGGCTTTTGTGCCGGGATTTGCTGAGGATTGTTTGGCAATATCACTTGATGTGCTGCCTGAGCCTGCTTAGCTTTTTCCTCTTGGATTCTCATAATCTCCTTCTGCTGTTCCAGACGTTCAAATACCCTTTGCGGATTAGCGAGAACCTGCTTTGCTGTGTTTTCTTTGATTACAGCAATCATCTCATCAAACATATCGGAGCCATCGTTTCTGTATTCTACTACAGGATCTCTCTGTGCAAATGCACGAAGTCTGATACCCTGCTTGAGGTTTTCCATGTTATCAATGTGATCCATCCAGTTGGAGTCTACATTTTTGAGCAAGAATACACGCTCTAATTCACGCATAAGCTCTTCCGGAACTCTGTTTTCATTTTCTTCATATATTGAGTCTGCCTTTTTCTGAAGCATTTCTACAATATCTTCACGCTCTAGCTTGTCAAACTCTGCATATGTCTTTGGAAGCTCTTCTCTGTCGGTAATGAGCCATCCCATACAATACTCCGCAAGAGCATCCATATTCCAACTGTCTTTCATTTCACTATCTGGCAGATAGAGCATAACAGCACTTTCTATAACAGAGCTTATCATCTTTCTTACAGTCTCTCTGAGGTCTTCTCCATCGAGAACCTGATCACGCTGAGTGTAAATAATCTCTCTCTGACGGTTCATAACATCGTCATACTGGAGAACATTTTTACGGATTTCAAAGTTTCTGCTTTCTACCTTTTTCTGTGAATTTTCTATCTGGTTAGAAACAAATTTATTTTCTATTGGCATGGTCTCCTCTACCTTGAGGGCATCCATCATACCTTGAATACGCTCACCACCAAACAGACGCATAAGGTCATCTTCTAGTGAAAGATAGAATCGGCTTGCGCCAACGTCTCCCTGACGTCCGGAACGTCCTCTGAGCTGGTTGTCTATACGGCGTGACTCATGTCTTTCTGTACCCATAATAAACAAGCCACCTGCTGCTCTAACTTCGTCAGCTTCGCCTTGAATCTGCTCTTTGTATTTTTTATGAAGTTCTGCATATGTGTTTCTGGCGTCTATGATTTCTTGATCGTCTGTTTCTGCATAGCCGGTAGCTTCTACAATAAGTTCCTCCGGAATCTGCATACGGCGCATCTCAGACTTTGCCATAAATTCAGCATTACCGCCAAGAATAATATCAGTACCACGACCTGCCATGTTAGTAGCGATTGTAACAGCGCCCTTTTTACCTGCCTGTGCTACTATCTCCGCTTCACGCTCATGCTGTTTAGCATTCAAAACATTATGCTGAATTCCCCTTCTTTTGAGCATCTTACTGAGAACTTCTGATTTCTCAATGGAAATAGTACCCACAAGAACCGGCTGGCCTTTCTCGTGACACTTCTCGATATCTTCAATAACAGCATTGAATTTACCGTTTTCTGACTTATAGATAGCGTCAGGATAATCTATTCTTTGGATAGGTTTGTTGGTTGGAATTTCAACTACATCGAGGCTATAAATCTCTCTGAATTCTCCTTCTTCTGTCATTGCTGTACCTGTCATACCTGACAACTTGCTGTAAAGACGGAAGTAATTCTGGAATGTGATTGTAGCGAGAGTTTTGCTTTCGCTTTCGACAGTAACGCCTTCTTTAGCTTCAATAGCCTGATGCAAACCTTCATTATAGCGACGGCCATACATTAGACGACCTGTAAATTCATCAACGATAACAACACCGTCATCATTAACAACATAGTCGATATCACGCTTCATTACGCCATTAGCCTTGATAGCCTGATTGATGTGGTGTTGCAGAGTTAGGTTGTCCATATCGGTTAGGTTTTCTACGCCAAAATACTCTTCTGCAAGTTTTACGCCCACCGGTGTGAGTGTGGCTGTCTTTGCTTTCTCGTCAACGGTATAACCAATATTATGCTCTTTGTAATAATCTTCTTTATCCTCTTTGGAGTCGATCTCTTTGAAAACCTCTTTTTTAAGGGTACGTGCAAAGGTGTTTGCCTTTTCGTATAACTCACTGGACTTTTCACCTTTGCCTGAAATGATAAGTGGTGTTCTGGCTTCATCAATAAGAATGGAGTCCACCTCATCAACGATGGCAAAATTGTGGCCACGCTGAACCTTTTGGTTTTTATATACCACCATGTTATCACGAAGGTAGTCAAAACCCATCTCATTATTAGTACCATATGTTATATCAGCATCATATGCTGCTTTTCTCTCTGCATTGTTGAGGTCGTGCACAATAAGTCCTACACTTACTCCAAGATAACGATATAGCTTACCCATCCACTCAGAGTCACGCTTTGCAAGATAGTCATTAACTGTTACTATATGCACACCTTTTTCTGTAAGGGCATTAAGATATGCCGGAAGCGTAGCCACAAGAGTTTTACCTTCACCGGTTTTCATTTCGCTGATTCTGCCCTGATGCAATACAATACCACCGATAATCTGCACCGGGAAGTGCTTCATTCCGAGAACTCTCCATGCGCCCTCACGGCACACAGCAAATGCATCCGGTAGGATATCATCTGTGGTTTCTCCTGCGGCCAATCTGTCTTTTAATTTTTGTGTCTGTGATTTCAGCTCTGCCTCAGACATAGCTGCATATTTATCTTCAAGAGCGAGAACCTTGTCGCAGATAGGTCTGATTCTCTTAACCTCTTTTTTGCTATAATCGCCAAATAATTTTTTTAATAAACCCATTTATGTTTCATCCTTTCAACTGTTTCACGAAAAACTAAACAGTGCTAATATTTTAATTTACGCCTAAATCATCTACACCAAATTGCATACCAATGTTGCATGGTGTGGTGAACACTGTTTCTTCGCCGTCAACTGCGTATCTTACGCTAACCTCAACAGTGTGCTTTGTGGTATCAATATAAGGTATACCATTATTTCCGGGGCTTGGCACAGTGGTTTCAAGAATCTCCTCAAATAAAGGAAGTATATCTTCTATTCTCTCGTTATTTCTTAAAGAGCTTATACCATGCTGAGCTTTTCTCATAGGCAATATTGTAAGCAAGTCACGTTTAGTTTCTTTATCATAGCTCACATACTTTTCCGGAAGCTTCCATGGTGCGCTCCACTCAACTCCATCAACACGCATAATCACCTCATAAGAAAGCTTTTCAGACTGAGCCATCTGTGAGCTTCTCTCAACTGATACTCGAAGATCTGAAATATAAACATTAGCAGGATCGGTGGTTACATAGTTGTTTTTGTATATCACAGCCTGCGGTGTGCCATACTTTCCGTTGTTATCGTTCACAGAAAAGCTATAAACAGCTACTGTGTTACCATCAGATACAAGTCTTAAATCATAGTCGCCTGCACGCCATTTAGTATCGGTTACTATTTCTACTGACTCTGATGCTGAGATTTCAGCTTTGACAAAGCTTGCATCGCTTTCAATATGAGCTATGTCGGATAAAGCAAGATAAGATGGTACAGCCACTAGCTTGCATACAGATGAATTGCCCTTTGGGAGCATTACATCGCACTTAATGCTATCGCCTATGCTATACTCGCTTTTATCAGTTACGATAGTTGCTTTAGACACATTCTCATCAATGGTAATTCCATTGCCGGTTGAGCCAGAATTGTCCCCATTTCCACAAGCGGACATAGGAAGTGCAAGCATCGATGCAGCGACAATAAGTAAAATTACTTTTTTCATATTTCCTCCTGATTTTTAATAAACAAAATTAATATTGACAAATATGCTCATTGAGATTTCATGCGATATTAAACTCGCCTTTTAAAAATTCTTTTAAATCGAATAGTGAATCACATTTTTGATAAAGCATTTTTGATATTTCTTCGTCCGGCTGTGTGCTATCAGGCACCATAATAGTCTTGCAACCTGCTCTATAAGCAGATAAAATACCATTTGGAGAATCCTCAACAGCGATACACTCATGCGAATTCATACTTAATTTTTCAGCCGCATAAATGTAGACATCAGGCTCAGGCTTGCCATTCTTGACCATATTTGCACAAGCTATCTCGTCAAAAAAATGAAAGAGATCGACTGATTTTAGCATACTGCTTGCTCGCTCAAATGGCGTGGCAGTGGCCAAGGCACATGGGATGTGTGACTCATGCAAAAAGCTGAGTACCTCATATGCACCGGGCTTTGTTTCAACTCCGTTTTTTTCGACAAATTCTGCCATAAGTTCTATTCGCTTTTTCTTGACAATCTCAATATCAAAATCCGGCGAAACCTCACGCTTGAGCTTTTCAGAAGCAAACTTTGTAGCAAGACTCCTAATTCCCAGCACGTGTTCAGGCTTCATAGGATATCCATAAAAATGAGCCGCTTCAAGCCAAAATCTCATATAAAGCTTTTCAGTATCAAGTATGACGCCATCAAGATCAAAAATAACTGCTCTAGTCAAATTAATGTTTCCTCTCTAAATGAGCAAATATTATTAAACCATTTTAACTCAGTTTAATAGAAGTATTATACCATTATCCTGAAAAAAGGCAAGTAAAAACAGTAAAAAAATTATATTTCTAATACAATATCATAAAAATATATCATTTATCAAAACAATTAATTAAATTAAGGTTTTTTTAAGTATTGTAATTTAAAATATAAGATGTAAAATATACTAGAGGTGATACAATGAGAGTGCTTGTGATTGAAGATGAAATTAGGCTATGCGATGCACTATGTCATATACTAAAAGAAAAGAAATATATGGTAGATTATGCAAATGATGGTGAGGATGGAGAGTCTTTGGCTAAGAGCGGCGCATACGATGTGATTATTCTTGATATTATGCTACCCATAAAAAATGGTTTTGAAGTGGCAACATCTCTCAGGCAAAACCACATCGACACTCCTATACTCATGCTGACAGCCAGAGATTCTGTATCAGACAAAGTGAAAGGTCTTGATTGCGGTGCCGATGATTATATGACAAAGCCTTTTTCTCCTGATGAGCTTTTGGCAAGAGTGAGAGCACTCACAAGGCGACAAGGAGAGTTTATATCAGATGAGGCAAGCTTTGGAGATTTGTCTTTTTCAAGATCAGGGGCCACCATATCATGCGGCACAAAAGAAGTACGCCTAAACTACAAGGAAGCTCAGATAATGAACCTGCTAATATCACAGCCATCTATGCTATATTCTAAGGACGATATAATAATAAAAGTTTGGGGTTATGATTCTGAAGCAACCGATACAAATGTGGAAGCATATATATCCTTCCTGCGAAAAAAGCTTGCATTTGTAGGCTCAAAGGTTTCTATAATATCAATCAAAAAGCAAGGCTATAGATTGGAGGCAGGTGAATGTGCTAAGTAAGTTAAAGAGAAAAATAGTATATATAAATGTATTTTTCGTAGGAATAGTGCTTATTCTTGCATTTGCGTTTATTTGCTTCAACTCCTACAATTCCACAAAAAACGAGTTGTTGCTAAGTCTGCAAATGGAAGCTGAAAACGACTTTTTTGATCAAGGATCGGTGCTTGGCAATCTTCCTAATTTAATCGGAGGTAAAGACAATGGAGATGGCAGAGCAAAATTCTCAGTATCGTATGTTAGAATTCTGATAGGCAGAAACCATATGATTATATCTGTAAATGAAAACAATGCTTCTATCGACAATAATTTGCTTAACAAGAGTATAAACATAATTTTAAATTCGGATAAAAACAGCGATGTAATAAACAGTCTTGGCATAGCATACAGTAAACATCAATACATCGACGGAAGTATATCGGTCATCATAGCTGACAATGCAATTATTGATGATAATCTAAGAAAAAATGTCATCACATCCCTATTTTTATATATCTTTGCTATGTCACTAGTGATACTAATAAGCATAAAGCTATCTAAAATAGCGGTTAAACCTGTGGACGAAGCATGGCAACAGCAGAAACAATTTATATCTGATGCATCTCATGAGTTAAAAACACCACTCACCGTTATACTCGCAAACAACAACATTCTATCTACTAATAAATATGACACAATAGAAAATCAGGAAAGATGGATAAACAGCACACAAGATGAAGCCGAGTATATGAAAGGCTTAATAGACAGAATGCTCACGTTGGCAAGAACTGATGAAGGAAGATTTGTTCCTGAAATATCAGAATTTGATTTGAGTGAGCTGGCATTTGGCTGTGCATTGTATTTCGAGTCGTCTGCTTATGAAAAAGATATGACTATTAATTGCAATGCTGAAAATATTGTAACTGTGACGTCAGATAAGCAGATGGTGGCTAAAATAATCAACATACTTATAGAAAATGCCATAAAATATGGCTATAGCTCAAGTGAAATTACCGTATCTGTTACAAATTTTGGCTCACCGGAGATAACTATCAGCAACTATGGAGAAAACATATCTGAAACAGACATCAAGCACATGTTTGATAGATTTTATCGTGCAGATAAAACAAGAGGAAAAACAGGCTATGGCTTAGGGCTATCAATCGCACAAAGCACAGCAAAGGCACTAAATCTCAATTTATTCGCCGAATGTAAAAACAATATCATAACTCTTCATTTAAAATTCTAAAATATAATTACACTATATATTGAATAACAGATTAAAAAAATGACGACAGGCGGTTCAAAAAAACCTAGCCTGTCGTCATTTACTACTAACATTATTTTATGGGATTATGTGTTTTTAATTTTGCCAGTGCAACCGCCATCACACTTACTGCCACATTGCTTGGCATAAGGACAACCCACACATTTTTCTCCACGCTTCTTTAAACGAACAATATACCATATGATATCTGCCACAATAGCTACCAATATAAAAATAACAATTACATTTTCCATAATCAAAGCCCTAACTTAAAATTATTATTTTGCACCTATCAGAGCATACTCTGATTTCATTTTCTTGTTGGTGTTGAGGATAAGTCCAATCACAACAGCAAATATTGCAACGACAGCTATGAAGCCACCAAAAGTTGCACCAATGTTAAGAGTGCCACCAACGATAAGAGTACCGATAGTGTAAACGAAGTATGCAACAGTGTACCCAACTGCAAGCTGAAGTCCGATACCGCCCCATAGCCATTTTGCACTCTTCATTTCGGCATTCATAGCACCGATAGCAGCAAAGCAAGGAGGAGTGTACAGGTTAAACATCAAATATGCAAGAGCCCCGACCTTAGTGATTGCCATAATTCCTGCAACCTCTGCGCCTGCACCTTTCATAAGAGCAAGCTCTTCGGTATCAATCAGGTTTTCAAGACCGACAAAACAAACTGCAAGAGTACCAACAACGTTTTCCTTTGCAATAAAGCCGGTGATAGCTGCCGCAGCCAGTTGCCAAGAAAGAACACCTACAATCGGAACTAACAGATAAGCAAAAGGTGATGCTATAGAAGCAAGTATAGAAGAATCGGCGCTTTCGGCAACTGCAAAGTTCCAAGTGAAGGTCTGCATCAACTGTACTGCCATATTGCATATAAGTATGATGGTTGCAGCCTTAACGATATATGCCCAACCACGAGAGCACATAGATTTAAATGCACCCCACAGAGAAGGCGCCTTATATTCGGGAAGTTCAATGATGAAGAAGGACTTTCTTGCTTTGTAACCGGTGATGGCATTGACAAGAAGCGCACCGAGGAAGATCAGGGCAATACCAGAAAAATACATCAATGCACTAACCCACCAGGCATCCTCAAAGAATGCACCTGCAAAAAGTGCAATAACAGGAATCTTTGCACCGCAAGGCATAAACGGAGAAAGCATAGCGGTTGCTCTGCGTTCACGCTCATTACGAATGGTACGGCTCGCCATAATACCCGGACCAGCACAACCTACGGTAATAACAAAAGGAATGACAGACTTACCGGAAAGACCAACCTTTTTGAAAATTGGGTCAAGCACAACAGCAGCACGAGACATATACCCGCAATCCTCTAAAAGAGCGATAAGGAAATACATTACCATAACAAGAGGCAAAAAACCGACAACGGCAACCACACCTCCTATAACGCCGTCAACAAGAATAGCGGAAATTAAGGGATTTGCATTTTCAAGAAGTCCGGCAACCCATCCTTGGAAGGTTTCAAAAAGCGGAACAAGTCCGGGGATGAATTTATCGCCAACTTCTACACCTTCAGCAATCCAAGTTCCGAGAGTTGTCTGCGAAATATAAAACACAAGAAACATAACTGCAGCAAAAATCGGTATACCGAGCCACTTGTTTGTAAGAACAGCGTCGATCTTGTCACCGATATTTTTGTCCTTGGTGAAAACCTTACGGGTTTCAACCTCTTTTACAATACTATTTACAAACTCAAAGCGTTTGCGGTCAGCCGTTTCAACCTGTGCCTTATCGGTTAGGTCAATATCTTCTTGTATGTAAGGTGCGTTTTGCTCTTTTCCTACTTTTGAGATAGCCACTTCAATTACCGCTTTTAAACCATCCCCCGAAGTGGAAACGGTTTCTATAACAGGACAACCAAGTTTTTCAGAAAGTGCCCCTGCATCAATTTTATTACCTTTTTTCTTACCGATATCACTCTTATTGAGGGCAACCACAACAGGAATTCCAAGCTCCAAAAGTTGAGTGGTAAAGAAAAGGCTACGGCTCAGATTTTCTGCGTCCACAATGTTGATGATAACATCGGGGTTTTCGTTCTTTACGTATAAGCTTGTAATACTCTCCTCACTTGTAAAGGGAGACATGGAATATGCGCCGGGAAGGTCAACAGCAGTAATTTGTTCACTACCTGAATACACTTTCTTAATCGGGTGTTCTTTTTTGTCAACGGTAACACCTGCCCAGTTGCCTACCTTTTCATTACGACCGGTCAGGGCATTATACATTGTGGTTTTACCTGAGTTTGGGTTGCCTGTTAAAGCAATTCTCATGGATTTCATCCTCCTATAAAGTTACAAATATTAGTTAGCCGTCGCTAACTGTTAAGCTAAAAAAATAAGCCTAAGCTTATTTTTATAAAATTGAATAATGATGGCTTCTGCTAATTGGGTATCAATATTATATCGACCATCTTTAATAGAAACCGTGCAACCTCCTCTGCGGTGTGCAACTACGGTAATGGCTTCGCCACTATAGCATCCAAGAGAAAACAAAAACGCATTTAGCTCCTCGTCGTCGGTGTTGATCTCTTTAATAATATATTCTTTACCTTCTTTTGCACCTCTCAAATTCATACTCTTAACACCTCTGTATCATAAACGGTTAGTTACTGCTAACTGCTGGTTCTAAAATACGGTTAGCCATTGCTAACCACTGAATATTATACATCTTTTTCTTAATTTGTCAAGAGGATTTTTGGAAATTTTTTAAAGTTTTTTGATAATTGCCTTCTTCTCGTTGATTTTACGTTTGATGTGTGATATCCTATAAACAAGAAAACAAAAAATAGTATCGGGAGAGTTGGTTATGGCATTAAAACCTTCAGGTGAAATGTATCTTGAAACAATTTATGTGCTTAGCGAGCATAGTTCTTTTGTAAGATCTATTGATATAGCAGAACGAATGAATTTTTCTAAACCAAGTGTCAGCCGTGCGGTAGGAATGTTGAAAAAGGAAAAATATATCGTTGTTGATGATAATGGATATATTACACTAACCGATGAAGGACTTAAATTAGCACAGAAGATTTACGAGCGTCACACGGTTTTAAGCAAGGTTTTAATGATGCTTGGCGTTGATGAAGAAACTGCATCCGAAGATGCTTGTAAAATTGAGCATATCATTAGTGAGAAATCTTTTGAAATTATCAAAAAGTATGTAGAAGATATGTGATATAAAACAGTGTCAAATAGAAAAACTGAATAAGTCCGGTAAAAACGGCTAAGAAAGGAAAACACCCTCCTATGGCAGAATTATAAAACACCATAGGAGGTCTTATTATACTAAAAGGATATCGTCATATAATAAACTACGGAAAATAAGTGTTAGAATTATCTTAAAGTTGATCCGCAAGCTCCAGAATCAATCTCTCGGTCTTTTCCCAGCCAAGGCATGGGTCGGTAATAGACTTGCCATATACAGTGCCATTGGCTGGTTGGTTGCCATCTTCTATATACGATTCTATCATAAGCCCTTTGACCATATTTTTGATATCAGAGCTATGACGTGTACTATGCAAAATTTCCTTTGCAATTCGGGGTTGTTCATCCCAACGCTTTCCTGAATTTGCATGGTTTGCGTCAATTATCACTGCCGGATTTTTCAGATTACTCTTTTTATAAAGCTCGTGCAAAAACTGCAAATCCTCATAATGATAATTTGGCACAAAATCACCATGCTTGTTAGAATATCCTCTCAAAATTGCATGAGCAAATGGATTGCCATTGCTTTGTACTTCCCATCCGGAATATACAAAGGTGTATGAATTTTGTGCAGCAGTTATCGAATTCATCATAACATACAAATCTCCACCGGTTGGGTTTTTCATGCCCACCGGTATATCAAGACCACTTGCTGTTAGCCTGTGAAGCTGATTTTCTACTGATCTGGCACCCACAGCAACATAAGACAAGCAGTCTGCAAGATATCTATGGTTTTCAGGATAGAGCATCTCATCAGCACAAGAAAAGCCTGTTTGTCTTAAAGCCTCGATGTGTAGCTTTCTAATAGCTATCAGACCTTTTAACATATCCGGTGAGCCGTTTGGATTTGGCTGATGAAGCATACCTTTATAGCCATTTCCTGTGGTTCTTGGCTTATTAGTATAAATTCGAGGTATTATCATTATCTTATCTTTTACCCTCTCCTGCACACCACGCAAACGTGATATATAATCCAAAACAGCCTCCTCACGGTCTGCTGAGCATGGACCGATTATAAGCAATAGTTTTTCGCTCTCACCAGTAAAAACTTTTTTTATTTCAGCATCATTTCTATTCTTATTTTCAATCATTTCTTCAGAAAGAGGATACATATCCTTTATTGCTCTGGATGTGGGCATCTCTCTCACAAATCTCATATTCATAATTATTTCTCCCTTGTTTTGTCAAAAAGTTCTCTTTGGCTGGTGGAGTAGCGCATAATTTTGCGTATCTCTTCCCTATTGTCATTCTCTATATAAGTATAAAGCTTTGAAAACGCCTGCTCAAACAGCTTCATTTGCTTTAGAAGATCATCTTTATTGAGCAAGAAAAGCTCACTCCACATTTCATCATTTATTTTTGCTATCCTTGTAAGATCTCTGAAAGAATCTCCGCTGTAGTCAGTCATACATTCCGTATCTCTGCAAGTCATAAGTGTAATAGCTATGCAGTGCGTGAGCTGAGATAAAAAAGCAATCATTTCGTCATGCTCTTGTGGCGATAACTCAGTGATAGTTTTAAATCCCAGTATATGTCCCAGTTCTTTGCAAGTGTCTATTGCACATTGTGTATTTCTTTCGGTAGGTGTGACTATGTAGTTAGCATTTTGAAAAATCTCCATGCGAGAATTTTTGACACCGCTGAACTCACTTCCTGCCATTGGGTGAGCACCGATAAACTCGACGTTGTCACCAAGTATTTCTTGCACTCGATATACAATGCTACCTTTTACACCGGTCACATCTGTAAGCAAAGCACCTTTCTTTAGGTACTTTGAATTACGCTCAACCCAGTCGATAAGATCATGCGGATAAAGACCAAATATCACAATATCAAACTGAGATATAAATTCTTGTTCAAGCTGTGTACTTCCTTGTGTTATCCAATTTTTTTGGATAGCATAGTCGATAGATTCCTGCGAAATATCAATAGCACATACATTATATCCTTTGGACGACAAGGCTTGTGCATAGCTACCTCCGATTAATCCAAGACCTACTATTAGGATTTTTTTATCAATTTTCAAGTTCATATCTGACCTCCACTCCTAATTCTTGCAATTTATCGAAAAAATCAGGATAGCTCTTTTTAACAGCTTCTGCACCTGTAATTTTTGCACCTGTGATGCAAGCAAGAAGAGCTTCTGCCATCACTATGCGATGATCGTTATGGCTGTCGAGCGTTACACAAGGTTTCTGAAGTATTCCTTTATGGATAATTACTTTATTTTCAAGCACATCTGTTTTTATACCGAATTTTTTTAATTCCTGCGCCATAACTGATGCACGGTCACTTTCTTTTATCTTAAGTCTTTTGGTGCCTATGAAAGTGGCTCCGTTTTTAGCTGCGGCAGTTGCAAAAAGCACCGGCGCAAGATCAGGGCAATCAGATATATCTATAATCTGGTTAGGCAAATCTAGTTTTTTCAGATTTTCTATACACACTCTGTCACCTTGCAAACTATTGTGATTAAGACCATTAATATGAATATCTGCTCCAAGCGAATTGAGTGCATAGAAAAAGCATGAATTAGACCAATCTCCCTCTACGATACTGTCTTCGCATTGGTATGATTGACCACCTGCAATCTTAAACACATTTTTCTCTTGTTCTGTTATTTTTATACCAAATTGGCTCAAAACATCTATTGTTATATCAATGTATGGTCGGCTCTCTACCGGAGGTATTACTTTGATAGTGCTTTCGCCATCAAGCAAAGGCAGCGCAAACATTAGCCCACTCACAAACTGACTACTGATATTTCCTGACAGCTCATACTCTCCTGCGGACAAGCTACCCGTGAGTATTATCTCATTTTGTGATATATCTACATTTATTCCTTTGCTCTTAAATAGCTTTTCATAAATGCCTATGCCACGCTGTAAAAGCCGCTGTGTTCCTGTAAAACTTGCTTTGTTGCAAAACAACAATGAAAGTGGAATAAAAAATCTCAAAGTACTGCCACTCTCATTGCAATCAAACGCTTTAAAATCTTGGGTAAGGCAGGTATAACCATTTATGGATAAAACGTCACCAACTAAACTGTAAGAGACGCCTAGTGATTTTATACAATTAAGAGTCGCAAGCATATCTTGGCTTTGTGAAATACCTGCCACTGTGCTTTCTCCCTTTGCAAGAGCAGCACAAATCATCATTCTATGAGCATAGCTTTTTGATGGCGGTGCTGTTATATTACCTTTGGCAACACTTGGTTCAATTATCACATCCACGATTAAACACCTTTTCTATAAGATAATCTATGGCAAGATTGTAACCGGCTATTCCCTTGCCTGTTATCGTGTGAACTGCTACATCTCTGATATAGCTTATCTGACGATATGGCTCACGCTTGCTCACATCGCTTATATGCACCTCTACGGTCGGTATATTCACGCTTTTTACAGCATCGGCAATTGCAATGCTTGTGTGTGTATAAGCGGCAGGATTAAATACAATACCATCTACTTTATTGTAAAAGGCATTGCCAATAGCATCTACCAAATCGCCTTCGTGGTTTGATTGATAGAATTCTACATCTATATTTTTTTCTTTTGCGTAGACTTTTATAGTTTCTACAAGATCATTATAAGTCTGTTTGCCATAGATATCAGGCTCACGAATTCCAAGCAGATTTATGTTAGGTCCATTCAAAACTAATATTTTCATTTGGCAATCTCCTTTACAATAACTTCTGCTATCTCTTCCGGCGAATATTTCTTACTTATGGTAATATCACAGTTTTCATCATTTTCGCAGAATGACACAAGGGTACTATTACTCCTTGCAAGTTTTATAAAAGCTTTATCTGCATAATTAGCATTGCTGAGCATAATCACATGGTCACCGTTATTAAAGATATCGCCAATTAAATTATCAGACCTATTAAGTTCAGAGTAATTCATAATGCAAAGTTTTTTATTAAATTTATGTGAGAGATATTTTGCAATATCTTTGTAGTTATCAATCTTATTTGCAAGTATAACTATATTTTGTTTTTGGAGGCTGACAGAGTTGTAAGCCTTGTCTACCTGATCTAAATCTACGTCGATATCTTGAAACAGTGCTGAGGCATAGACAGCCTGAGCAGATAACATATATAATCCGCCTTCGCAGATGAGATTTCGCTTGCGTGCATCTAATATCAGATTAGTTCTGATTGGATTGTAAATAGCATCTAGAATACCCTCAAGACTACTAAAACATGAAATATCAATTGGTGATGCATTTGTATTCGGATACATACCCACAGGAGTGGTATTGATAATAAACTGTGCGTCCGAGTGGAATTTTATTGTTTCAGTATATGATATTGAGCCATCCTTACCACTGCGTGATACAAAAAGAATACATTTTGCACCTAATCTTTGTGCTACCGCATAGGCTGTTTTTGATGTGCCTCCAGTACCGAGGATAAGCACCTTTTTACCTTGGAGCTTTGCTCCCATGTGCATTAACTGAGCCTTCATTCCATCATAATCGGTGTTATAACCATATAGCTTTCCGTTACGATTCACAATAGTATTCACAGCACCAATATGTTTTGCCATGGGTGATATTTCATCAAGATACTTAATAACAGTTTGCTTATAAGGAATGGTAACATTAATTCCACAAAAATCCTTTTTTATCAGAAAATCATGTAATTCATCCGGTCTTAGCTCCATTAATTCGTATTTATAGTTTCCAATATTATTGTGGATTTCACAGGAATAGCTGTGTCCAAGATGTTCACCTATTAGTCCATATTGCATGGCGGTACTCCTTTTAACATTACATCGGTGCCATATCGTTGTGCAAGCATATCGCAAATTACCATTGCTGTCACGCTGTCTATAACCGGACATATCCTCCTGATTATTGCTGGATCATGTCTGCCTGATATGGTTAAATCTACATTTTCTGATGTGCAGAAATTAACACTCTTTTGCTCCTGTGAGATTGACGGAGTTGGTTTTATGGCACACTGGAATAATATAGGCATACCATTGGTAATGCCTCCATTAATGCCACCGTTGTTATTAGTTTCACAGACAACCTTGCCATCTATTACTCTGAAAGGATCGTTACAATCACTACCCTTTGACGATGCAAATGAAAAACCTAGACCAAACTCAATACCTTTTACACCGCCTAAGCTAAATACAGCGTGGGAAATCATACTTTCTACGCTATCAAACCATGGCTCTCCCAGTCCCGATGTCAGACCGCAAACAGCAGTCTGAGTGATACCTCCGATACTGTCTTTTTGCTCTCGTGCTGTATTTATCTGTGAAATAACCTTTTCTTCAAAATCAATATTATCTAAAACAGGAAAGTGATTCTTTTTTAGAAACTCTATATCTTCTTCTATATTATTGAAAGTGCGTCCTTCAGCTGTGCCACATTTTAAAATATGTGTGCCAATAGTCACTCCTATTTTCTCAAGTGCAGGAATCAGGATTCCACCAGCGGCAACTAATCCCGCTGTAATTCGTCCTGAAAAATGCCCTCCACCTCTATAGTCTTCATATCCATGATATTTGCAAAACGCTGAATAATCTGCATGAGAAGGCCTAGCCACACCGTAATGATAATCAGAGCTTTTTGTATTTTCATTTGGGATGGTTATACATATAGGAGTGCCAGTTGTACAACCGTTAAACACACCGCTTAATATTTTAAAATCATCTTTTTCTCGTCTTGGTGTGTCAATAATAGAGCTTGGGCGTCGACGTGAAAGATTTTGCTCTATTTCGTTAATATCAACCGGTATTCCCGGAGCTAAACCATCGATCACAACACCAATAGCAGGACCGTGACTCTCTCCAAACAATGTAACTGCAATGCTTTGACCAAAAGTGTTTTTCATAGCGAACTCTCCACTTTTTTTAGTATTTCTTCAGCCGTAAGATCAACAAACTCAAAAGAACCAATGTTGTTTACAATAACAGATCTTATCTTGTTTTTTTCCATCTTTTTATCATGAAAGATTATTGGCAAAAGTTTGTTGTAATCTCCTATATATTTTATCGGCAAATTATATTTATTCAAAACTGACTTTAATCTATCTCTAATGCTGTCACCACACATAGGAAGCATACCTGCTGCCACACATTCTCCATGAAGCATCTCGCCATTATATATGCTCTCTATAGCATGGCCAACTGTATGACCAAAATTAAGAACCTTTCGCAATCCTTGTTCCTTCGGATCTTTTTCTACTACATCTTTTTTTATATTAAGTGAACGATAAATAATTTCATTGAGATCAGAATAAATATCCTCGCTTTTTTCTATCAATTCAAAAAGCTCTGCATCGCAGGTTGCTGCCATTTTGATAGACTCCGCAAGACCTGCGTGCAACTGTCTGATATCCAATGTTTTTAGTGTAGTCGGATCTATAATTACTCTGTTAGGATTATAAAAAGCACCTACAATGTTTTTTACACCATTAAAGTCTATAGCTGTTTTACCACCGATAGATGAATCCACCTGAGAGAGTAAGGTTGTTGGGATATTATAAAAATCAACACCACGCATATATGATGATGCAGTAAAGCCACTAAGATCACCAACTACGCCACCGCCTACAGCAACAACACAATCGCCACGTGAAAAATTGTTTTCTAGCATAATAGTGAGCAGGCTTTTGTATTGCTCAAAACATTTACTGGACTCACCCATTGGAATACGAGCAATATAATATTGCTGAGATTGAGAGGCGACTATTTCACTGTATTTCTCCGGCACACCTGTATCAGTAACTATCAAAACCTTACGTTTTAAATTTATGAACTCGCCAACTCTCTCAAGTGCGCCATCTTGCAAAATTATACTATAATCCCTAGTATCAGAAGTAATTGGAATAATCATATGGCTTTCTCCTATCATATATCATCAGTGCAGAATGTGCCAATCACCTTTAATCTGGCACAAATAGCTGATAGTTCTCTGAGCATATCCTGTCCGTTTTGATTGTTTATATTGCCTTCGGCCTCAAGATAGAAAAAATAACTCCACTGGAGATTTTTCATAGGTCTGCTACGAAGACTGCGCATATTAAATCCATGGGCACCCACAATATTTAAGGTTTGTGCCAAAGAACCTGCTTTGTTTTCGACTGTGAAAACGATAATAAAACTTTCGTTTTCTCTCACGCCAAGGGCACTAGGCTTGCTCTGCACACGCGAGAAGGCTGCAAAGCGTGTTGTATTATTTGTCACATCGTTGATTGCACTGTCAATAATTTTCAAATCAAAAAATTCTGCTGTTTCTTCTGAGGCAATCGCCGCTAATGAAGGATCATTGGTTTCTTTGACATACTTTGCAGCAACCGCTGTGTTGGAATATGACATTGTATCAAAATTGTGATCGTCAATATATTTTTTGCATTGGTGTAATGCTTGTGTGTGACTTATAACTGTTTTAATTTGAGAAATATCTGAGTCTTTATTAGCAATCAAATTATGACGTATTGGCACATCTATAACACGATTTACATACAAATCGCCTGAGAATATAAGATCCATAACTGTTCCAACTTCTCCTGCGTAGCTGTTTTCAAGTGGTAATACGGCGCAGTCACACTCACCTCTTTCAACTGATGCATAAACATCAGAAAAACTAGGATATGCAACAAGGGATGCATCAGGAAACATACGCTTGGTAGCAATATATGCAAATGCACCCTCAACACCGCAATAAGCAACTCTCTGTCCACTCATAAGCATTGATTGATACTGGCATGAAAGAGAAATAATGTTTTTGAGAAACTGAGTATAGTATGACATAATCTGTGTACTATGGATATTTGATTTATATTTATTTATAATCTCTGATTCTCTCTGCTGATCTTTTACAGGAAGTGCGTGTTCTTTTTTATAAGCTGCTATTGTTTCACTAAGACTCATTCTTTTTTCAAACAGCTTTGCCATTTCTGTATCTATATTTTCTATCTCAACACGTGCTTTTTTTAGTTCATCCATTTGTTATTCTCCTACTTTTTATTCAAAAATTGGTCTACTCTGATTTTGTAAAACTAATATTATTTAAAGATTTATTTTGACATTTTATTCTAACATAATAATTTAAAAAATTCAATTGATTATTACTCTTTGAATATATCTCCACCAAAAATTTGTAGAATTAGATTATATTTTTATATAAAGTGTTGATTTTTTGCTATTAATGTGCTAAATTTAATGTGCTAAACTAATAGTGGTTTAGAATGTTATTTATAGTGTGGCATTTATTGTTAAATTTATATTTAATTAGCATTTTGTAACCATATAAAATAATGCGATATTTGCTATACCTAGTATTTAGGGGATGTAATTTTATGAAAAAGAGAATAATTCCAATTTTTTTGGCGTTAACTCTTGTATTATCAAATCTTTTATGTTGTATTGGTGCTAATGCAACTAACGACGACTACAAAAACTGTCACTTGTTAAAAGAAACTAAGTTTGGCTCTACTGATAATATTATTATAGAGGAAAATGTCGATTTAGTATATAAAAAGGATTTGCTCAAGTGTTTGAACGAATATATATCTAAAAGAGAGTCTGACTTTATTAACACTCAAGACACAGATAATAGAAAAAATGCTATTAGATTATTCGAGAAGCAATCTGAAATTGAAATTTATGACGCTGATGTAACAGGTGTATTACAATCCTGCACCTCTTACGATGATAAAATCTCGATAAATTTATATGAATACACTTTTTTCGACTATGATGATACTGTAGATACTAAAATAGCATTTGATGTTTCGGGATTTGGCACAAATCACGAGCTGTTATTACAGATGACTAATGGGAATATCAAAATAATCGAAGATAACTACATAGACAACCTTATAGAAACACCAGATATACATATCGATGAGGATATAGATACAGATATCGTTGCTGAAAATAATAATAATAATAATAATAATAATAGGTCTGCACCAAGAGGATACAGCATCTACAACTCTTATAATGTTACTGCTGCAGTGGAATATTCTGATGAATACGCATTATCCTATAATACATCATACGCTAACTTTAATGGTGTTGGCGGTGATTGTGCTAACTTTGTCTCTCAGTGTATTTATGCTGGTGGTATGCCACAGATTAAATGTGAGCCTTATGGAACAAATGGTTGGTACTACAAATCATCCTCTAATAGAAGTGCCACCTGGACCGGCGCAAAATACTTAAGACAATGGATGGGTAACAACAGAGGAAAGCTAGTAAATGACCCATCTGACGCTGATATTTTTGTAGGCTCTCCTTTGTTTGTAGACTGGACTAACGATGGTGTGTGGGATCACGCTTACTTTTGTATTGGCATGAACAGCTCGGGCACACCTATAATCAATTCACATAACTTAGACCGTTATCATATTAAATGGAACTATGGTGAAGAAACAGCAAGATATTCTACTGTACAGCTTACCACAAGCAATTCACAAGTTATTAAACCTGGCTATGATGTTAATGATCCAAACAACTATCCGATGCCGGTTAGAACACTACGAAATTACACCTCCGGAGAAGATGTAAAATGGTTGCAAGCTACATTTAGCAAATTGGGTTACAGCATCTCTGTTGACGGTATGTATGGTAATGCTACAGAGTCTGTTGTAAAAAGCTTTCAGAATACCAATGGTATGTCGGCTGATGGTATCGCAGGTGCAAACACTATAATCAGAATGCAAGCATGCCATACAGCAGCCCAAAATGTCAAATTATTTGGAACTGACTTTTATGCACATATTGCGACAAATAGCTATTCAAAATATCTCGAAAGTGAAGGAAATAATGTAAGAATTTCTAAACTAAATGATACTTATAACCCAAAGCAAATTTGGCACTTCAAAAAAAATAGTAACGATTCATCATATACTATATATAATGAATATAATGGTCATCTTGGATATGTTTTGTCAACCGACGGCACCTCTAAAACCAATGGCACTAATGTCAAAATGTCAATAGATAATGGTCAAAAAAATCAAAGATGGTATATCTCTACCATTGGTGGAAATATGGTCCTGATGAATGTGAATAGCGGAGAGACTGCACTGGTTCTTGATGTTATGTCCGGCAAAATATCCTCCGGTGCAAATATACAGCAATGGGAATACAACTCATTAAGAGCACAATCGCTAAAAATTAATAGTCTGAACTTTGAGGGTATATCCTATAAAAAACCGGCAGCACCTGCAAAATCTGTTATCTCTGTTAAATCAATCGGCAAACCAAATGAAAAAACAACACTTCAATGGACAATTTCGGAGCTTGTAGGAAAATATGATAGTCGTACATACAATCTGAAAGTTTGGAATGGTACTAACACAACCAAAACTCCATTTATTGACATTGAGGATCTAATTACATTGCAATATGATGTTTGCTTACCTGCAGGCACCTATACAGCATCTATAACCTCAACAAATACAAAATACTATAACTACAACACATATAGCGATAAGATTACATTTTCAATTGGCAATAACTATGTTATCTATTATGATGCAAACGGTGGTACAGGAGCACCTTCAAGTCAAACGAAAAGCACAGGAAAAAACATTGTTTTGTCAACCAAAGAACCCACAAGAGATGGATACATCTTCCTTGGCTGGTCTACAAATAAGAATGCTACTAAACCTGAGTACAAAAAAGGAGATACCTTTACACTTGATACATCTGTTACGCTCTATGCAGTTTGGGAGAAAATTCAATCTGATACTTCTACAGATGTTCCTATAAGATACTACACTGTAAGCTATAACCTAAATGGCGGAATTGGACTAATACCAACACAGCAATGCAAAGAGGGAGATATACTAACGCTGGCATCTACAATTCCTTTTAAACAAGGCTACACATTTGTAGGATGGAGTGCAAATAACTATAATACAGAAGAATTATTTAATCCATCAGAGCAAATCGTAGTAGAAAAGGATCTTATATTATATGCTGTGTGGCTTAAAGATACCGTGATAGTAGATAGTGAAGTGGATTCATCTACAGACAGCGAAATCAAAGACTCTAATACTGATAGCTCCATCGAAAATTTACCAAAGGAGTGCAAAATCTCTTACAATCTAAACGGTGTTGGTGGATTTTTCCCAACACAAACTTGCTTGCAAGGTTGCACCATGACAATATGGGGCATGATACCATTTAATCCCGGTTATATATTCCTAGGCTGGAGTGAAGATCAAACAGCCACTAGGTCTACATATGTACCAAATGGGAAAATCATTGTAAATGATGATATTGTTCTGTATGCGGTATGGAAAGACGAATTTATGATAGATGACAGCGATTTTCTCGAAGAAACAGACAGCGAACCATCAATAGACAGCAGTGACTATGATATGACTGATAGTGATACATTGCTAATCGAAAGTGACTTAGATATTGTTGAAAGTGACTTAGATATCACTGACAACGAATCTGACATAGAATCAGATAGTGATATGATAATTGATGACTACTTTACTGATACAGATGAAATCATACTTGGAGATGTGAATCTGGATGGAAAAGTCACTATGGAAGATGTGGTGATGGCACAAAAAAAGGTTGCATTGATAATTGAATTAAACGAAATTCAAACAACAAATGCTGATGTTGATTATGATGGCATAATTACAATGCTTGATATAACACTTATTCAGAAATATATCGCTAAACTGATATCCTCGTTATTATAATTTAGCATATCTACAATATAAAAATATAGCCTCAAAGCTTTGATAAAACCAAAGCTTTGAGGCTTGCTTTTTTATTAGATTTTATTAATGATTGTGATAACTAGTATGATGACATCGTTATCTCGGTACATATTCCCTATTTTCAGGAAAAATCAGAAGCAAATAACAATTATGTTATTTGGTTTTAATCCACATACAAGTCTTACATAGACACCTTGTTATAAGGATTTTTCAATTTCATAACATTTCTTTTCTTTATGTAAAAAATAGTTTAAGCATTTAGTCATCCTTTAAATAGCTATTTTCAGAATTTTTTTCTTCTTTATCCTTTTTAGAGGAATTTTTACCAATTCTATATACTATTACCATGGAAATGACGAAGAAAAGACCGACAGCAAATCCAATAAAAAGCATTTTAATTGAATTATCATTACCATCAAGCATTATTATATCCGGTTCATCAAGTTCGTCTATTTGATTCTGATCAGGCGTATCGACAGATGGCACTGTGGGCTTAGATGAATTACCCGACTTATTCTTTGAATCAGAGTTTGATGATTTGACGGACTTAGATGTAGTGATATTTACCTTACCACCTGCTTGTGACACCTCAATTACATCATCACAAATCATATCTGAATGATTTCCTTTGCTATCAATCATTTCACTGTTGGTTACATAGAATTTTCCATGAAAGTTCTTTTTGAACTTTATGTTGATTTCGCTCTTATTTCCATCGGAAACACCATTATTCTTATAATATAGAATTGTTGTGGCTGAGTCTTTGTCATTATACCTCAGCCTTGCATTATCAGTGGTCTTTATACTGTTGATTTCAGCCTTTGTGTTATCATAATGAAGCACAAAACGCACGATATCAGCATCACACCCACCAAACGAGAAAATAATTGTATTTCCTTCTGTTTTTAGATGTGCTTCCGGCAGTGCAGAAGCTGTCAAATTTAGATTGATAATAAAAGCAATAGAAAAAATTATTGCTGTAATTCTTTTTAACATATTATTATAGACCCTAACTCTAATTTATAAATATTCTTTTAAATCAAGAACATTAGTATAACACAAAGATATTTAGAATGTCTATATTTTTGGTAATAATATGTAATAATTGGTCTACTTTAGACAAAAATTAAGCAATCACCATATGATGATTGCTTAAAAATAATTCATATTTTATCACTCTATAGAAATCAAGAAGTAATAAACAGGCTGTCCACCATTTACAACAGTGACCTCGATATCTCTGCCGTATTTATCGTTTACAGCTGCCTCAACCATGCGAGCCTGCTCCTCAGAGATATCCTCACCGTAGATAAGTGTAATATACGATGTGCTCTTTGAAATCATGCTCTTGATAAGCTTAACAGTTGCTTTTACAGGGTCTTTATCTGTAATAGTTAGCTTGCCGTTGTTGAGAGCAATGATTTCGCCTTCCTTAATTTTGTTTCCGCCAAATTCAGAGTTTCTTGCAGCAAATGTTACAGAACCAGTGGAAACACCACTCATATATTCTATCATGGAATCTCTATTATCATCAACACTGCTTTCAGGATCAAAAGCGAGCATAGCTGACAAACCTTGTGGTATTGTCTTAGAAGGTATTACTATAACACGTCTATCCTCTACAAGCGGAACTGCTTGCTCAGCAGCAAGAATAATGTTTTTGTTATTTGGTAATACAAAGACTATCTTTGCCGGAGTTGCCATAACTGCTTTGTAGATATCATCTGTGCTTGGGTTCATTGTTTGGCCACCGCTTACAACGTGCAAACATCCTAACTCTTTGAACAATGATACTATACCATTACCGGATGCAACTGATACAAATCCAATCTCCTCTGTTGGCTCGGCAAATGAAAAGCTCTCCTTAGCAACACTTTTAGATGATGCTGGCTTTTTATTCCCTGCTTTTTTATGTTGCTCCTTCATGTTTTCTACCTTAACTGTAAGGAGCTGACCATATTTTAATCCTTCTTGCAATACAAGACCAGGTGTTTCTGTGTGAACATGAACTTTTATTATTTCATCATCGCTTACAACAACTACGCAATCGCCTATCGTCTCAAGATATGCTCTTAAATTCATAGGTTCATTATCTTCTATTTCTAGATCTCTGCCAACGATAATTTCTGTGCAATAGGTGAATGTGATATCATCATCAAACTCAGCCGCAGCGCTTCTGAAGCTATCTTCCTCTTCATCGCTTTCGGAAGCATTCTTTCTCTCTGTTTCTATCATTCCTTTGCCCTCAAAAACAGAAAGCATACCATCAAATATATCACAAACTCCTCTGCCACCTGCATCTACAACGCAGGCTCTCTTTAAGACCGGAAGCAAATCGGGAGTAGTATCAAGTGCTTTATGTGCAGATTCTGCGACTGTTTTCCAGATACTTATTGTAGGCAAGCCATCTCTAAAGGCTTTTTCTGCATCCTCATATGCTACACGTGCAACAGTCAGCATAGTACCCTCTGTTGGCTTCATAACTGCACCATAGGCATCTTCAACGCCTATTTTAAGACTTTTTACTATAGTAGCGGCATTTAATTCTTTAGATTCTGCTAATGCTTTTGAGAATCCTCTAAATAAAATAGAGAGAATAACTCCGGAGTTACCTCTTGCTCCTCTGAGCATTGCAGATGCAGCCTTAGCTGCAACCTCAGCAGCGGAAGCATTATCGTCCATATAAAGTAATGCTTCTTTAGCTGAATTAATTGTCATAGACATATTTGTGCCGGTATCTCCATCAGGAACCGGGAATATATTAAGATCATTAATTTCTTTTTTATGATTTGTAATATTATTTGCGCCAGATATGATTGCATTCTTTAAATATGAACCACTAATCATAGCAACACTTCCTTCTATACAAAATAATTTTTTATATTATACCATATATAGTATTAAATTGCAAATACTAATACTATAATTTTACACTATTTCTATGCGTTCTACAGAGATAGTTTTACCGGTTTTAGTATTAATATTAAAAATAACACCATTTAATTTACAATCACCTTGTGCCAAATCAAATCTAACCGGCATTTTATCCTTAAGCTTAGAAATAACAAGCTCTGGCTTAACGCCCAAAACTGAGTGTATAGTGCCTGTCATGCCAATATCTGTAATATAGCCTGTTCCGTTTGGAAGAATTGTTTCATCAGCAGTCAAAACGTGTGTATGTGTGCCATATATCACTGAAACTCGACCATCAAGATAATATCCCATTGCTCTTTTTTCACCTGTGGCTTCTGCATGAAAATCTACAATATTAATATTAGCATCATTTTCTCTAAGAATTTTGTCAATAGTTCTGAACGGACAATCAAGATTCTCCATAAAAGCAACGCCAATAAGATTTATGACATTAATTTTATAACTACACATATCTAAAGTGCAAATTCCCTTACCGGGCGTAGTACCATCTGGATAATTAGCCGGTCTTATAATCGCAGGATGAGAATCAAAAAGATCGTACATTTCTTTTCGTCGAAAAGCATGATTTCCTGTTGTAATAACATCAGCACCTGCATTAAAAATCTTTTGAGCCGACATAGGAGTTATGCCGTTTCCATCAGCAGAATTCTCTCCATTAACAATTACAACATCTATATTTTTTAATCTTTTAAATGAGGGTAATTTTTGTGCGAGAAAATCGCATCCGATACTACCAACAACATCACCTATAACCATCAAATTCATAGAAACAGCATCTACCTTTCACAGATAGAATAAAAGAGGTTCCAATCATATGTTGGAACCTCTTGGTGCATACACCCTGAAAACTGAATAAAGATTTAAATAAAGCTTCTCTTTAGCGTTCGCTTCACCAGATATCTCTTGGTCAAGCCCTCGACCTATTAGTACTACCATGCTTAATGCCTCACGACACTTACACACGTAGCCTATCAACCTTGTAGTCTTCAAGGGGTCTTACTCCATTTCTGGATGGGATATCTTATCTTGGAGCCGGCTTCACGCTTAGATGCTTTCAGCGTTTATCCGTTCCGCACTTAGCTGCCCAGCCGTGCCACTGGCGTGACAACTGGTGCACCAGCGGTGCGTCCATCCCGGTCCTCTCGTACTAAGGACAGAGCTCCTCAAATATCCTGCGCCCACGACAGATAGGGACCGAACTGTCTCACGACGTTCTGAACCCAGCTCGCGTACCACTTTAATCGGCGAACA
>JAQXOB010000024.1 GCA_029098305.1 Clostridia bacterium | reverse complement strand
CTGGCTGATTGTCCATTTCTTAGGGAAAAAACTGTGGGTAGAAACCCTCGCTATGGTTATTGGCTTAGCGGTGTGTTACTCTTTTGGAACCGTGTGGTTTATGATTGTCTACGCTCAGGCAAATGGAGCCGTAGGCCTTGCTATGGTTCTTGCTTGGTGCGTAATACCGTTTATCATTCCTGACCTAATTAAATTTGGACTGGCATTGACTTTGGCACGACGCTTATCCCCCGTACTGAAATTACAATAAAGTTTAATAAAGATATATCGTTGGAATTGCATTCCACACTGCACATATGAGAGACAAAGCACGAGTGTTACTTCATTTTCAGATGAATACTCGTGCTTTGCTATATATTTATAGCTTAAAAGCCGTTATCGTTTCTTTTGGCAACTTCTCATTCTCACAGTTCAAAAGATACGCTATCGCTTTGTTCGCAAAGCGGTTTGTTTTCATCGTGTCCCAATCAGCAAGTCGGATGATCTCTGCTGTGCTGCTTTCAAAATCCAATGAAATCTCACCCCATTCGCCATCGCAGTCTGTTTGATATTCGTAGATTGCGGTGGCGATTTTCTTTTTGCGCTTGGTTTTGGATTTCTGTTTCAGCCGGACAGCATGGAGCGCACCTTCGGCAACCAGAAGCTCCGTCAGCTTGTCCACCGCTTTCCGGTAGGCTCGCTCTGCACCGCTGGCTGTGCTGCCCTCAAACATAACTGCCAGTTCTTCAAAGGTGGGGCGGTTCTTCCATGAACCAACACGTCCACAGGTCATGCAGATTGACAGCCGCTTTTCAAGCAAAGTCTGTTCCCGGTAGTTCAGCTTTTCAAATGCCCGCTGCACCTTTTCTGCCTGTATACCATTCCAGAGGATGTCGGCATAGTTCCATGTATCGTCAAAGGCAACATCTTCGCCTGTTTCCTCGCCGTCCTCATCTGTCACATAGAATGGCTGCTGATTGCGGATGCCACGAACAACTTTCAGATATTCTTCCGCAAGGGCGAGATCGCAGTTGTATTTCTTGGCAAACTCAGTGACTGCATCCTTGGTATTGTGGTACAGCCACGCCATTGACCGCACCATTTTGTAGTTCGTCAGAGAGGATACCGACCATTTTTCTTCTCCCATGCGGAAACGGAGCATAGCATCCCATATGAATGGGAAAATGTATGTAGCATACTCCGCACCCTGTGTTTCTATGCTTCTGATATACCACGGCTCTACTATTCCTATTGATTGCTCAAATAACTTTGTCAATCCACTTATTCTTGTTTCCAATCTTCTATTATATCACACTTTTACGATTTTGGGAGTAGAACCATAGAGAAAGACAAAAACGGAGCTGTCGCAGATCCGAAAAACGGATGAGCGACAGCCCCTATTTTTTTACGTTATTCGATTTTTGCTATTTTGATAGCCTATCAACCAAGTGCCGGTCCTAGTGCAGAAACAAGTTTTGCAAGATACTTCTGAATTTGTGTAACGTCAACCATGTTTATATCGCCGTCGCCATTGCAATCGGAGTTTATGATTGACATAGCGCCATAAGACTCATGAGTTGAGAGAAGAGCCAAAATTTTCTGGAGAGAAGTAACATCCATCATATTTACATTGCCGTCACAGTTTACATCGCCATAAAGCTCTTGGTCTACGACAATGTCGCTTTCCGTTTCTGTTTCTGTCTCTGTTTCAGTATCAACTACTATTTCAGAGTCTTGGCCACCGGAAGTTGGCTCGCCGGACCAGATAGCATAAAGTGTTGTATTACCCAAAATTTGGATTACATCCTTGTAGCCACTCTCAGAATTCTTTGATGTACTCCAACCAAGGAATTCGCCTAGTGCCGAATCACCTGTTGGTACAAAATCACTCAACTTTAATGAATAAGATCTTTGTACACCAATTGGAACTAAAATGTATTCTACATCTATATTTCCGCCATTTGCATCAAAATAAACATGAACAGATAGATTGTTACGTGCCTCTCTAATAGCCTTGAGGGCTGCATAGATTGCTGTTTTGTTATAATCGTAGTTATATGGTGATGCCTTGTAAGAATCTAATATAACCTGAGCTTCTTCTACCTTTTCTCTCAAAGCTTCTATAGTTTCGCTAGTGTAAACATCAGCGCCACTCTGTACAAGCTTATTCATTTCAGATACCAAAGATGCAAGCTTGTCATGCTCATATTGTACATTGATACCTGTTGTTTTATAGTGAACATAAATGTAATCAGCTTTACTAACTCCTGCGTTAAGCTCGGCTGTTTTGTTAACATCATCAAATCTGGTAGCATCTTTATATCCACCACCCTGATTTTCTGTTTTGTTAATAAGTATGTTTGTAATTGGAGTCTGGCTTGGATCTCTTGTTACATACATAAATATGTATTTGCCACCGATACCTTTGTTAAGATCACCAACTGATGTTGAACCTGCTTCACGCACCGGAACAAACTCACATTCAACTCCGTTAACCTTAGATTTAATTGAATTTTGTGGCGATGTACCCTTTCCACCTATCTGGAATCTGATACCTGTGATAGCTTTGCTTTTATCGTCTGTAGTTTTATATCCCATAAAGATATAGTCTTCAGAGCCGGAACCCTTGTTGAGGTCATAATCATACATTGTATAGCCGTTTCTGAGCATTGCGTTTTCACAAGCGGTTCTGCTGCTTGCGTATGTAGTTACTATCTCACTGATATACTTTACAGCACCACTAGCAGAATCCATAGAGAAATACCTATCAGTTGTCTGTTGTTCTTTGATAGTCTTATATCTAACTATCTCTGTATCGTATGTTCCATCCTCATAAAGCTCAAATAATCTTAACCCAGGATCATCAACATCGTTTTTAGCTGTTGGTGTGTAACCCTGAACAAGTGAGTAAGCTCTAGCATCTGCTACAACTGTGCCTTCACCAACTATGGTGTTTGTTTCGTCATGGCCATAGAAAACGCCTTTAACATTACCTTCTTCTGCAAAAGCCTTATAAAGCTCTATTGTTGAAGAAGCTGAGCATTTACAAGCTGTAGAATAAGAGCCTGTAACTGTTTCATTATCAGAGTTAGCTCTATAATAATAATCTCCGTCTGTGTGACCTGTATTAGCGGCAGCCTTAATAGCACCGGAGTCATTTCTATCACATTGAGCTATAATACCACTGCTATAGAACTCCTGAAGAGGAATATGCTGGAAGCAAAGTGTAGGAGCAAGTGAATTATTAGCTGTATAACCTGCAACTGCAGTGTTCATTTCTCTAAACCATTTAACTACATCACTGTAGCCTTGTTCGTTTACATATGGTGCAACATCGCTGTAGCCTGGTTTGCCATAGCCTTCAGTGCCTTGAGCAACACCGGAGTCTAGCAATACGAGGTTCCATGCTACGCCGGTGCCTGTCTGATTTTGAATCGGAACACAGCCTGTACCAACACCAACAAGATCTATATTTGAGAAGTTGTTGTCAAAATCAACCATAATACCAGCTTCTTTAAGCACATCATACTGTGTTTGTCTGTTATAATCGCTTCCATACATATTATCGGTTTCACCAAAAGTAACAGCAATTTTTACATTTCCGAAAACCTCTTGTAGGCTAGCCAAATACTGCACATACTTGGTACCACCCTTTGTGCCGCTAGAGTTGTCACCTGTTAACAAAATAAGGTTAGGGGAGTATCTCTTTATTGCAAGAGAGATAAGCTCTTTTGTTTTACTGCCAAGAGCTCCGCCTGCTTCCATATCAGTGATTTGTAAAACTCTAAATTTTCCGTCAGAGTCAAAACGCAGACCGTAATCGGTTGTGTTGGTTCCCATACTTGAAGCATAAGCTACTGTGCACATGGATGCTACCATCATAATAGCAAGAATAGCTGCAAGAATTTTACCTGTAATTTTTCTCATGTAAATCATCCTTTCGTTTATTAAGCAGAACTGCGATGCCAAAACACCCACGATATTCTACCGTTACTAGTATAATACATAATTCACAAATAAAAGTCAAGATAATAATATATTTTTCTACAATAAGTTGCAAATCAAGCTTTATTTTTGTTCAATTCTGTTTTTGAGTTCCTTTAGTCCTGTTTGATAACTTTTTGTCATATATTCATATGTTGGCTGGTTCGGGAAATCATTTCCAGTGTCTACACCAAGCTTGCAGGAAACAAATTGTAGAAAACGGGGATTTTTTATCATTATCGGGCCTATAAGGTGAGTGCCTATAGTATTGAGCTTTACAAAGCCCTCATCACCTAATTCGCACTCATTGCCATAACCCATCAGCATTTTAAACAGTGGATTTTTTACGCCTGTTGTTATACTGCATTTGTTTACAAAGCCTATGCAAATATCTTCACAAGCATCACTTTTTGCCAAACAATCACCGTTTATTCTCTTATCTTTTTCTATAGTTTCAAAGCTACCGATTCCAAGTGCTTCATATTCCTTGCCGTTTGCATCGGTTATCTTGCTTCCCAAAAGCTCAAATGCATTTCCTGTGAAAAGGATAGTCTTGCTGTCATCACTCATTTTTTTCAAGACATCTTTATATTTAATAAGCTGGGCCAAGGCTGTCTTTTGGTTATCCTCTGTACCGGAGCCCATATAATAGAGGTCATATCCACTTATATCTTTGTCTTCGTAAAGAGAAAGTGTATCCACCTCTACCTCTGCGCCACTGTCTATGAGATATCTTTCAAGTATTGAAATATTGGCATATTCACCATAGAGATTCATTATATCGCCATACATATGAAGTATTCTTATTTTCATTGTAATATTCCTGATATATCGATTAAAAATAACCGAATATCACAAACTCCTTTCCTATGTTTTTTTTACTCAATAGTCACATTAGAAATAAATTTAGCCTTATCAGAGAAACACGTTACAGCAAATAGGTTTTCTTTTCCTGTGTTCTTTATGATATCACAAGCCTCGTTTATATCCTCATACAGTTTGATTTTATTTTTATCAATTTTGCTAAATTCTGCTCTTAAAGCTAAATCATTACAATATTTTCCGCAGAGATATATATTCCCCACACAATCGCACTCAAGCAAGTCAAAATTGATATCCCATAGCCAAGAAGTCTCACTTGTAAAATATTTTCTGCTCACTGCATCTACAATGACGATAACACTGCACTTTTCTTTTTGCGATGCTATATATTTAAAAGACATATCATAAGACACGGAATTTTCGTGTTTAGACACAAGGAAAGTTCCTTTGTGTTCGCCTAGAGAAAATCTGATAAATCTTCCGTTTTTTAATATATAGTTGCTGATATTAGATGCTATTTTCTGCTCATCTATGCCAATCAATGAGCATACTGTGAATGCAGACAAAATATTATAAATATTGTATATACTCTTAAAAGCAAGCTTGATTTCGTGCTTATTATTAACAATAATTTTATCATTATCTAAGTCTATTTCAGACACAGAGTAATCTGTATCTCTGCGCGCATAATCACAAGCCGTGCAATGATACTTACCTATATGATTAAAGTGGTAATATTCATACTCCATAGGCGCCTTACATATCGGACAATATAATCCGTCATTATATGTTCCCACAAACTCTTCCTCATCTGTGGAGCAGTGATCCAGACCAAACCAGATTACATTGTCACGATTTGCACCAAACTTAGATATCATAGGATCATCAGCATTGAGTATCAGCTGAGTATCATCAAAAACGCTCTCCTTAATAGCATCATATACCCACATAGGATGTCCGTTTCGTGTGAGCTGATCTCTGTATAGATTTGTGATAACATAATGTGTAGGTTTAAACCATTTGAAGGTATATTTGGCATATCTCTCATCTGACTCTATGAGCAAAACATCTGCGTTCATTTTTCCGGTTAGCGAGCAGTTGTCCAAAACCATGGTGGTTACACCTTCTATCTGATTAGAACCCTCGATATTATAAGCAACCTTGACGCCTGATGATTTCAATATACTCGCTATCATCTCGACAGTAGAGGTTTTTCCGTTACTTCCTGTTACAGCTATAATCTTCTCTGGCATATGCACTCTTTTTAAAATGTCGGGACAGATTTTAAGGGCATATTTGCCGGGCAGACTAGAGCCCTTACCCACAAATCCACCTATAAATTTAATAAGCTTACACACAATGATTGCTAATATTTTACGCACCTTATGGCACACTCCTTTCAAAACAATAGAAAAAAGCAGAGAATACGATGTTTTTGCTACCCGATTATTATCAGGCAAGACATCTTATTCTCTGCTTTTTTTGGTGACCCGGACGAGAATCGAACTCGTGTTACCGCCGTGAAAGGGCGGTGTCTTGACCGCTTGACCACCGGGCCTCATATGGTAGCGGAAATAGGACTTGAACCTACGACACATCGGGTATGAACCGATTGCTCTAGCCAGCTGAGCTATTCCGCCATCGCTCTTGCGAACTAACGCTACGCTATTATACTACCATAAATCGGGTTTGTCAACACTTTTTTAAAAAAAATTATTATTTTTCGTTTTTTTCTTCTTTTGCTGCACCAATAGCCCTAACCGTGTACATAATACTGCACACAATGCAGGCAATCACAAGAAGGGTGCGAAAAGGAGTAAGTTCAAAGTCAGAACTAATGCCAAGATATGCATAATATCCCAAAAATCCGACTGTAAAAACCCAGCTTAATATCGCATTTATCTTTAACTGTCTAGCATCCTTTTTATACATAAAAACTACACCTCACAATTGACAAAGTTTCTCAGAAACGTTGTCAATTAAGAATATTTTGCCCAATGCAATCATATTTATTAAAAAACGATTGCAATCAAAAGGCGGTAACATATGGAAAATATATCAAATAAATTACGTGAACACACAGTCAACATGAAAGATAGAAAAAGCCTCTCGCTCACAGGCGTGAAAGATGTTGGTAATTTTAGTGAAGAGCTGGTAACTATCATCCTAGAGAGTGGTGAGCTGATTGTACGAGGAAGCTCGTTGCACATAAGCAAGCTATCTGTCGAAACAGGAGAACTTTGCATAGATGGAATAGTATCATCTCTCACCTACACAGAAAATGTGACCGGTGGCGGATTTTTCAAAAAGCTTTTTAAGTAAACATCACTAAAAAGAAAATCAAAGGGGCTGTAATCGTGTGGTTCAAAGTATTCTGAGTGAACAAGTCAATCTTTTCTTATACGCACTTGTTTTAGGTCTGATTTTGGGTGCATACTATGATATCTTTCGTTTTTTGCGAGAAATAGGATTAAATTCCACACCAGCCGTGATTGTGGAAGATCTATTTTACTGCATAAGTATCTCAATCCCAATCTTCCTGTTTTTCACAGCATTTAACAGTGGAAATATAAGAATATTTGCGCTTATAGGTATGCTGATTGGCACATTAGGATATAGATTTACTATCGGAATAGTGACATTAAAGCTACTACGCTTACTGTTAAAGCCAATCAGAGCTACAATCAATCTTATTAAAAAACCGTTCCGCATATTTAGCGTCTTTGCAACAAAAAAATATCACATTATAAAAAATCAGCGTATGGCCAAGAAAAATGAAAAGAAAAAGACAGTTTCTCAGAACAAACATAAAACTACCAAGAAAAAACCGAGGGTTAAATCACCTCAGAATAAAGCTTCTTCAACAAGCTAATCTCATGAGCATATCCATCAAGCTCATTAGGTGTTTCTAAGAAAAACGGCAGATGACAGAGCTTAGGATGAGTGATAATTCTCTTTATTGCATCAATGCCAAGTGAGCCTTCACCTATCTTTTCGTGCCTATCCTTATGGCTCTCAAACGGATTTTTGCTATCATTGAGATGTATCGCCTTTAGCCTTGAAAGACCTATTATACTATCAAATCTATCAAGCACTCCATCTAAGTCATTCACAATATCATATCCGGCGTCATAAACATGGCAAGTGTCCAGACACACTCCTATTTTTTCGTTGTGCTCCACTAGGTCTATTATCTGTCTTAATTGCTCAAAACTCCTGCCTATTTCGCTACCCTTACCAGCCATTGTTTCGAGTAGAATCGTTGTGGTTTGATCAGGCTTGACTACTTTATTAAGAAGCTCCGCTGTGAAGTTTATTCCTAGCTCTTCACCTTGGCCCACATGACTGCCTGGATGAAAATTATAGTAGTTGTCGGGAATATATTCCATTCGCTTAATGTCATCCTCCATTATCATTAGAGCAAGTTCCCTCACTCTTTCTTCAGCAGAGCATGGATTGAGCGTATATGGAGCATGAGCAAGAATTTTTGCAAAACCTTTTTCTTTTGTATATTCGTTAAAACGTTCTACATCGTTTGTATCAATGTCCTTAGCAGCAAAGCCTCTTGGATTTCTGGTAAAAAACTGAAACGTGTTGCCTCCAATTTCTTCTGCCTGCTTTGCCATATTCATAAAGCCTTTTGATGCAGACAGATGTGCGCCTATTTTCAACATATAAAAACACTCCACAGTCATGGCATAGTGCTTTTGACTGTCCCTTTCAATAATGTTTATATAATATTCTGCGGTACAAAAGGCAATCTATGCCTCTGCACCGCATTTTTTCTGATTAGTTTATTAGAATTCTAATTTCTTTTCTATATAGCTTACGAGGTCATCAATAGCAATACGTTGCTGTTCCATTGTATCACGATCACGAACAGTAACACAATTATCCTCTACGCTGTCAAAGTCGTATGTGATACAGAACGGTGTGCCTATCTCGTCCTGTCTGCGATAACGCTTGCCGATAGAACCGGCATCGTCATATTCTACCATAAAGTGCTTTGCAAGAATATCATACACTTTCTCTGCATTCTCGCCGAGCTTCTTAGAAAGAGGAAGCACAGCTGCCTTGTATGGTGCCAATGCAGGGTGCAGGCGCATTACCACTCTTGTATCGTTCTCTCCTACCTCTTCCTCATCATATGCATCGCAAAGGAATGCAAGAGCTACTCTATCTGCACCAAGTGACGGCTCTATTACATAAGGAATATAACGAGAATTGTCTGTTGGATCAAAGTATTCCAAGCTCTTGCCGGAGTGATCCTGATGTTGCTTAAGGTCATAGTCTGTTCTGTCTGCTATACCCCATAGCTCACCCCAACCGAATGGGAAAAGGAATTCTATATCTGTGGTTGCCTTAGAATAGAAGCAAAGCTCCTCGGCGCTGTGGTCACGCATACGCAGATTTTCTTTTTTCAATCCAAGGTTGTAAAGGAAGTTTATGCAATAATCCTTCCAATAATAGAACCACTCTAAGTCTGTGCCGGGCTTACAGAAAAACTCAAGCTCCATCTGCTCAAACTCTCTTGTGCGGAAAGTAAAGTTACCCGGTGTAATTTCGTTTCTAAAGGATTTTCCTATCTGTGCAACACCAAAAGGAACTTTTTTTCTTGTGGTTCTCTGAATGTTGTTGAAGTTTACGAATATACCCTGTGCAGTTTCAGGACGCAGATATATCTCGTTTTTTGCATCCTCTGTTACACCCTGAAATGTTTTAAACATAAGGTTAAACTTACGAATATCAGTAAAATTACTGCTTCCGCACTGTGGGCATACCACGTTATGCTCTTTGATATAATCGGTCATTTCTTCAAATGTCATTCCATTAGGGTCACCGCCATCTTCCTCAATAAGATTGTCAGCACGATGACGTGTTTTACAATCTTTGCAATCCATAAGAGGATCAGAAAAACCGCCTACATGGCCGGACGCTACCCATACCTGTGGATTCATAAGAATAGCACAGTCCAAGCCAACATTATATTTGCTCTCCTGAACAAACTTTTTTAGCCATGCTTTTTTTACGTTGTTTTTGAACTCAACACCCAAAGGGCCATAGTCCCATGTATTTGCAAGGCCACCATATATTTCACTACCGGAATAAACATATCCTCTGTTTTTACACAGAGCAACCACTTTTTCCATTGTCTTTTTGCTGTTATCCATTTTCTATGATACTCCTTTTTTATTAAAAATTAGTCTACCTTTTCCTTTTTATCGTCTTTATCCTTGTTTTTAAAGATAAATAGCTTACTGCATATATAATTCAAAATGATTTCTGCCACGTTTCCAAGCAAGTTAGAAATATCATCCAGCAGTGCTGTAATAGTTATGAGCGAAAGCACCTCTCCACCTCTCTGAATGCCTATAAGCAAATCGCCTGTGAGGCCAAGCAACACGCAAAAGTTTGCGATACCTATATGCACAAAGAATGATAATATTCTAGCCGTAAAGAAACCGAAAAACTCTTTCCAAAACACCTTAGCTTCCATGCTCTTGCTCTTAAACACAAAGAACTTATTGCAAAAGAATGCTACAAAAAATGAAACTATCCATGCTACTATCTGCGAAATATTAAATCTCAATGTTTCACTCAGTGGCAATGTAAGATTGAGCAATCTGAACACTAGCATATTCACAATAGTTGCTACCAAGCCAAACACAATGTAAATAAACACTTCAGATTTCAGAATTTTCTTAACTATTCCGTCTTTTTTTTCTCTGTTTTTATCTTTCATCAGGAATTATCCTCTCTTATATTAGTCAACAATTGGAATTATACACTCTTAAAAAATATATGTCAATAAATGCAACAAAAAATGCCCGATTTATACTAACAATTAGATGCTACTCATATATTCATTATTATCTCAAAATTATTCTGTATTTAATTAATTGATACTATGTTTCCGCTTGTTTTCCAATAAAAAATACAAAGCCCAATTTTCAGGCTTTGTATTCTTACATCTAATTATTAGATTAGTTTAGTTTGGATTATATGACATATATATTGTTTCTCCGTCGCATTTTAGCAATACAGGTGCTCTCTTTGTGAAATACACACTTGCGCCATATTGTTTGAGCACACTTGTGAGAGCATCGTCCATTTTCTCATCAGCGGATGATGTTATAAGTGCGTATTTTGGATTAATATTGACAAGCAGATCTTCCACAGCAGGTTGGAAATCACCATGATACGGCACTTTAAGAAAATCATATTTTTCATTGTTTGAATCTACAAATTCTTTTATTGCTTCATCCATAATATCACTTGTAAACAAGAAGCTACAATCTTTGTACTTTACAGAAACAATAAGCGATGAGTTTTCACTGTCATTTTCATCATAGACTTCTTTTTGTGGAGGAATAATAGTATACTCAACCTCATCAAGTGTGAATGAATAATTTTCCTTGACAGTCTGCGGTGTAATATTATTATCTCTTGTGGCTTGGATGTATTTATCATACTGAGTTATATCACTTTCACCACGTGTTTGGAGAATATTATCAACTCTTATTGCATTTATCACCTTGGCAGCGCCGCCTACGTGCTCTTTATTAAAATTAGTAACTATCATATAGTCAAGGTGGTTTACGTTGTTACTTTGGAGGTAGTTTACAATAGAATCGCCAAAGCCGGATTCTGCGCAATCAATAAGCACATTGCTGTTATCAGTCGAAATTAAGAAAGCATCAGCCTTACCGGCAGAAAAACAGTATATTTTTACATCTTCTTCAATCTCACTAGCACAACCCGCCATAAAAGACAGCGAACATAAAATTGATAACAAAACTGCACAAATTTTAATTTTCACAACACCACCTCCATAATTGTGCTAATTATACAATAAATATATACAAAAATAAATAGAAATAATAAAAATTTTTTTATTTTTCGAGAAAAAATTATTTTTTTGATTAATACTATTGACAAAATATAAAAGAATGGTAAAATATACGAGGACAATAAAGAAGAGCAGATGCTTTCACCTTGTTCGGTGTTATTCCGTTCGGGTCAATATTATGTTATTTTCATTGTTTTTCGATGGATAAAGTAACGTGTGTATTGGTGCGGACAGATTTGCTTCTGTCCGTTATTTTATTGCAAATTAAATGGATTTTGGAGGTGCTGACCATTAGCAGCAACAAAGAGCTTCAGATCAACGAAGAAATTCGCGACAAAGAGCTAAGAATCATTGATTCAGAAGGCGGCCAACTTGGTATCATGAGTGCATCACAGGCACTTGACCTTGCCGCAGAGAAAAATCTCGATTTGGTGAAAATTGCACCAAATGCTCAACCACCTGTTTGTAAGATTATGGACTACGGTAAATATCGTTTCGAGCAGGCTAAGAAAGAAAAGGAAGCAAGAAAAAATCAAAAGGTTATCGATACTAAAGAAATTAGACTTTCTCTTAATATCGATACTCACGATTTTAACACAAAGTTAAATCACGCACAGAAGTTTATCAAAAGCGGTGACAGAATAAAGGTTTCTATTCGTTTTCGTGGCAGAGAAATGGGATTTTCCAAGCAAGGACTCGACACAATGGAACGCTTTGCAACAGAGCTTGCAGATGTGTGCATTGTAGAAAAACAGCCTAAGCTCGAAGGTCGAAGCATGATGATGTTTTTGGCTCCAAAACCCAATAAATAATATTTTAAGGAGGATTTTTAGTTATGCCTAAGATTAAATCACACAGCGGTGCAAAAAAGCGTTTTAAAATTTCAAAAGGCGGAAAAGTAATCCGTGCTCATGCTTTTAAGAGTCATATTCTTAATAAGAAGACAACAAAGCGTAAAAGAGGCTTGAGAAAGACAGCAGTTGCTGACAAGACAAATGTAGCAGCAGTTAAGCGTCTGATTCCTTACAAATAATTAACTAACAATTTACAAATACAATTAAACGGAGGTTTTACAAATGGCACGTATTAAAGGTGCGATGATGACTCGCAAGAGAAGAAATAAAGTTCTCAAGCTTGCTAAGGGCTATTTTGGTGCAAAGAGTAAGCATTTTAAGATGGCCAAACAGGCTGTTATGAAAAGCGGTAACTACGCTTATATAGGAAGAAAGCAAAAGAAGAGAGATTTCCGTCGTCTTTGGATTTCTCGTATCTCTGCTGCTTGCCGTATAAATGGCACAAACTATTCTTCATTTATGAATGGTCTTAAGAAGGCTGGCATTACACTCAACCGTAAGATGCTTTCAGAGATCGCTATCTCTGACGCAGAAGGCTTCAAGAGCCTTGTTGAGAGAGCTAAAAACGCTTAATCTTAATAGACAGATATTTTTACAGCGCTCGATTAGTTTCGGGCGCTTTTTTATTTTATTATTAATTTGTGTTAATAATTATTTTATCATAACGCAACAATAATACAAATCACAAAAACCCTCTAATTCAGCAAAAGCTAAATTAGAGGATTTTTTTATTTTAATAATTAATATTTAAGGACAAATTCCTCTGATATTTCTAACAGCAACTATTCTCTTGAGAGCAACCATATATGCAGCTAGACGCATAGACGTTTTGTACTCCTTAGAAAGCTCCCAAACCTCATTAAATGAGCTTGTGATATTGTTCTTCAAAAGCTCGTTTACATGGTCTTCTTCCCAATAGAAAGACTGAAGATTTTGCACCCACTCAAAGTAAGAAACAACAACACCACCAGAATTTGCAAGTATATCAGGTACTACGATAACTCCGTTCTTTTCAAGGATTTCATCAGCATCAACTGACACAGGGCCATTAGCGCCCTCAATGATGTATTTTGCTTTAATGTCTGCTGCGTTCTCTGTTGTAATCTGATTTTGCAATGCTGCAGGAACAAGCACATCACAATCACAGGTAAGAAGTTCTTTATTAGAGATCCTCTTTAAGTTATCATTTTTATAGTCTGATAAGAGCTTTCTCTGGCTAACATGAGCGTATATCTCGTCAAATGGCAAGCCATTCTCATCATATACACCGCCACTAACATCACTTACAGCAACGATTTTTGCGCCCCTATCATAGAGAAGCTTTGCGGCGATAGAGCCTACATTTCCCATGCCCTGCACAGCTATTTTGCAATTCTTAACGTCAATATCAAGCTTTTCAAGAAGCATAACAGTAGCAAACATAACACCTCTGCCCGTTGCCTCTGCTCTTCCCTTAGAGCCGCCTATCTCTAAAGGCTTACCAGTTACTACTCCGGGAGATGCAAATCCCTTTTGCACGCTATATGTATCCATAATCCAGCCCATAATCTGAGCATTTGTATTAACATCCGGAGCAGGGATATCTCTTTCCGGCCCAATAATTGGGGCTATCATAGAGGTAAATCTGCGTGTAAGACGCTCAAGCTCACCCAAAGACAATTCCTGTGGATTAACCTTGATACCACCCTTTGCTCCACCATATGGAATATTAGCAACTGCGCACTTAAAGCTCATCCATGCAGCCAGCGCCTTAACCTCATTATCATCAACCTCTTCGTGATATCTGATACCACCCTTGCATGGGCCTCTCACACTAGAGTGTTGCACACGGTAGCCTTCAAAAACCTTTATACTTCCATCATCCATCTTAACAGGACAGGAAACTTTGAGTTCTCTCTCAGGATATCTCAAAGTAATATAATCATTCTCATCTAAACCTAATGTTGTGGCTGCTTTATCCATAACAGCCAAGAAATTGTCATATGCGTTATAAGCCTTCAATTCAAAAGACCTCCAATTAAATAAATTGTTGTTACCCAACAAGAAAATGATACATTATATTTCAAAAAATGTCAATAATTATAATTTCATTTAATAGATAAATACTATGGATAAATTTATAATATATTTTCTGTTTTTTTTATTAAATTTTATAAATCTTGTTGTTTTTTTGCATATAAATAATATATAATATATGAAACAATTGTTAATTGTTTTCAAAAATACTTAATAGGAGTGGTGAACATTGTTTAAACTAAAAGAAAATCACACTACTGTCAAAACCGAGCTACTTGCCGGACTCACAACATTTATGTCTATGGCATATATCCTCATGGTAAATGCAGGAATGTTCACAGACATTGAGGGAAACCCTGTCACATACGGAGCTATATATATATCAACCGCACTCTCGGCAATTATAGGCTCTGTGCTAATAGGATTACTTGCCAATCTCCCATTGGCACAGGCACCTGGCATGGGACTAAATGCATTTTTTGTATACACAATCTGCAATATAATGCATTTTTCATATGCTAACACACTTGTTATAGTTCTTTTTGATGGTCTTCTTTTTGTTCTTCTTACTGTAACAGGGCTTAGAAAAGCAATTTTTGGTTCTATCCCACACGCTGTCAAAGCGGCAATATCTTCCGGTATAGGCTTGTTTATTGCCTTCCTTGGCTTTCAAAACACTGGTCTTATAGTAAACAGCGAATCCACGCTGGTAGACCTTCATTCCTTTAATCTTCTATACAATCAAACAACATGGGCGGAGATACTTCCTATTTTTATCACAATACTCGCCATAGTTTTAATAGGTGCGCTCAGCAAAATGAAAGTTCGTGGTGCTGTATTTTTTGGAATACTCCTAGGCACTGTTCTATATTATGCACTAGGATTATTAACTGTACCTGATTTCTTTAAAACAAATATTGAAGGCAATTTATCTTTAAATATTGTTCAACCATTTAAAGACTTCTTTAATTTATCTTTTGCAAAGGTATTTACAGAGGGTTTTGATTTTTCAGCATATATAAATGCTAATGGTGTGGGAAGTTTTGTAATCACTTTGCTCGCAAGCGGGCTTGCCATGTGTATGATAGATATGTTTGATACTTTGGGTACACTCTATGGTGCTTGCTCTGTAGGAGGTATTCTCGATAAAGACGGAAATGTACCTCGAATGAATAAAGCAATGCTATCTGATGCTATTGCCACCTGCACAGGTGCAGTTTTCGGAAATTGCACAGTTACCTCATTTGTGGAATCTTCCGCCGGCGTGGCAGAAGGTGGCCGTACAGGACTCACTTCTATATTTACAGCTATGTTCTTCTTCATTGCCATGTTCTTTGCACCGTTCGCAGCCCTGATACCTGAATGTGCTACAGCCGCCGCACTAGTTTATGTAGGTATATTAATGATGAGCAGCATAAAAGACATAGACTGGAGCGATCCATCAAATGCTGTTCCTGCATTTTTTACAATTTCAATCATGCCATTCACTTATAATATATCATACGGCATTGCATTTGGTCTTCTTTCATATATTCTAATAAAGCTCTTCTCAAAGAGATTTAAGGATATCAACATCGGCACATGGATCATCGGTATATTATTTGTTATAATGTTCTTTGTATCGAGGTAATTTATCGAAAATGGTTCTAATATAAACACAAGCATCTGTTCCTTTTCAAATCCGAGAAGGAACAGATGCTTTTTTATCTTCGACAGTTTTGTGTATAATCTTAAATTCTCGCTTCTTTTAGTGAAATCGTTTGCTCACGCTCACGGTGAAATAATTCACTTCGGGAATTGTGAAATTTAATGCTGACGCATCAAGTGAAGTGAAATAAATCCCCTCACGCCCGCAGGCATTTCACATTGCGTAGCAATATTTCACACGCGTAGCGTATTTCACAAATCCCGCAAGGGATTTTATTTCGTTGAAAAAGACTATCCCTAGTTTTGATACAAATACACTCCCTTTTGAAGCAAGTGGATGCAAAGTCATTTTAGTGGGTACAGTATGCTAAAAGACGCTCTTTGGGATCACACCCATCTATCGACAAAATCTCAATTTTCTCCCAAGTTTCTTTCAGTGATTTCCCATGGAATACAGAAGCGGTTGAAAAATCACGAAAGTTATCGTAATCGTACGCTTCGGAGGCATCCGGCACTAATCCATACCAATATACTTCTTTTTCTTTGTTTTCTCTGTCAGGCATTTTGCCCATCCAACAAGATTGATATATTGGTTCTCCTTTCACCAAAAACTCAATTTCAATGCAAGACTTTCCTTCCAAATTATAAGAAAACAATTTTTTAATATCATTAAAAGAAATCATACAATCGCCACCTTTTCTATCACTATGCCATGAATAGAAAATAACTGGAATCTTATATCAAAGTTGCAGTGGAAAGTGAAATATTTTTCCTTACGGCAAATGTGAAATAATTTCCTATTAAAATTGTGAAATTTGATGCTGACGCATCAAGTGAAGTGAAATAAATCCCCTCACGCCCGCAGGCATTTCACATTGAATAGCAATATTTCACATGCGTAGCGTATTTCACAAATCCCGAAAGGGATTTATTTCGTTGAAAAAGACCTATGCTTTAATACAAAGCATCGGTCTTTTTCTGGCGGAGATGGAGAGATTTGAACTCTCGCGTCGGCGTTACCGACCTACCGGTGTTCGAAGCCGGACCCTTCAGCCGCTTGGGTACATCTCCAAAGCACAGATATTTTACAACATTGACACTGATTTGTCAAGAAAAAATATACCGTTTGAATACTATCAGACACAATTCATTTAACATCTTATATACTCAGCGCGCCTTTGTATTTTTTTCATACCCTGACTTATATGAAATGATACCGTAGAGATGCATAGACCAACATCCTTTGCTACATCTTTCATCTTTTTTTCATTTATATAATATTCATAGATACACTGTTTTTGACGTGGAGTAAGCTCTATATCAAGTGCTTTAAGTATAAACCTTTTCATTTTTTCTCTCTGCTTATCGTTGGTACCACCCGATAAATAATGCTGAAACGAATAAACCTCCATATCATGCTCCGAATAACGACTCTTCCTGCTCACATTGTGCCCTCCTCTCAATAATCTCTGCCGTGTGCTTGCAATCAAGATACATACCATACAATATATATATCCTCTCCTCTAGTCTTATTCTCTTTTCACTGGTCTGAACAAGTCTTCTTTCTGCCTTTAACAGGTCTATTTTCTCCTTTAAAATTCTCTCCTGATCTCTGTACTCAGTAGCCCAAACCTTATACTGCATTTTTACCCTCCTACACGTTTTGTGTTATATTGTGCGTATAATTCGCACTACCCATTTTCTCGCAACTTCACATAAATCTTTAAGTTACGCTTTTATTTTACTTAAAATAACACGTTTTTCAATCTTTTTGTGAATATTTTTCAACATTAATGTTTTTATGTACTTATACAGGAACATAAAAGTTATGTTTCTAGTTTCCTAGTTGAAATCACACACATTGTGTTATATAATATTTATACACAAAATGTGGAGGTGATTAAACTATGGCTGTTAGCTTTGGAAAACAACTTAGGCATATGAGAAAGGTGAAAGGCTTCACACAAAAGGAGCTTGCAGAAAAGCTTAACGTATCTGCATCATGTATCGGTATGTATGAACAAGATAAAAGGAATCCTGACGGCGATATACTATTAAAAATAGCATCGTTGTTAGATGTCAGCACCGATTTTCTCCTTGGACTAGATTCATATGACTCTGTTAAAAGCAAAGAAGTGCTTGATGTAATTGATGACCTCACTACTCAACTTGAACTTCAAAAAGGTCTAATGTACAATGGCACTCCTATGTCTCAGGATGATATTTCAAAAATATGTGAGGCTATTAAGATAGCAGGTGAGGTAGCTTTGCGACGTTCAAAGGAAAAGGAGTGATCTGATGGTTGAAAGAATTCTTGACAAAGTAAATAGCATAATAGACTATTATGGCACTCGTAATCCCTTTGAACTTTGTGAAGAAATGGGTATAATAGTTTTGAAATGTGATCTTCCAAAATCAGTAAACGGAATCTATACTATACTACACGGGCAAAATACAATTATTTTAAGTTCATCACTAGATGATGGTATCAAGCGTGTAGTATGTTCGCACGAGCTGGGCCATGCTATACTTCATAACGGACTAAATTGCCTTGACTTAGAAAAAAACACGAATTTTTCTATGCCATTCTTTGAAAAAGAAGCAGATATGTTTGCAGCGTGCCTGATAATTGATGATAACGAGGTTAAAAAGAATATTTGTAACAATACTTTAGAGTTGCATGATATATCTTCCCTCTTTTCAATTCCGGAATATTATGTTAAACTAAGGTATGAGATTCAATAATATTACAGTATAGGAAAGGACAATACCCTATGACTTTACTTGCTATTGACGGAAACAGTATAATAAACCGAGCATTTTATGGTATAAAAGCTCTGACCACCAAAGATGGCAAATTCACAAATGCTATATATGGATTTATGACAATTCTGCTAAAGCTCGAGGAACAATATTCGCCTGATCATGTGGCAATTGCCTTTGATATGCGCTCACCCACCTTCAGACATCTTGCATACCCAGAATATAAGGCAAATCGCCATGGTATGCCCGAGGAGCTTGCACAGCAGTTTCCTGTTCTTAAGGAGCTACTTGGTGCGCTAGGCTATAAGCTGATAGAGTGTGAAGGCTTCGAAGCTGACGATATACTGGGCACGTTGTCTGATGAATGTGAAAACAACAAAATGCAATGCATTATAGCTACCGGTGACAGAGATAGTCTACAGCTTGTAGGTGAATATACTTCTGTAAGCCTTGCTACCACAAAGGGCGGTCGTCCTGAAACCAACCTGTATGATACAGACAAAATTCTTGAAGAATATGGTGTATCACCTGCCGGTTTGATAGAAATAAAAGCACTGCAAGGCGACACCTCTGATAATATTCCCGGTGTGGCAGGTATAGGTAAAAAAGGTGCCGCAGATCTGATTCAAAAGTATGGCACCATAGATTATATTTATAGCAATTTAGACTCCCTCGATATTAAAGCGGGAATGAAAACTAAGCTCATAAATGGTGAAAGCTCTGCCAAAATAAGCAGAAAATTGGGTGAGATATGTCGATCCGCACCAATAGACCGCAATATTAACAGCTTTTCGGATTGCAATAAAGATATCAGCAAAGCCGGCAGAATAATGACCGAGCTAGAGCTTTTCTCCATAATGAAAAAGATGGACATCTCTCCTGTCACATCTGCAGAAGAGCAGAAAGTAGAAAAGCAAGAGGAAATTATCTTCACTTTTAGCGAAAACAAAGATTTTCCGAAAGATATAAAAGATGCTTTCTTCCTTGCAGATTTTGATAAAAATGAAAACCTAATTTCACTCTTAATCAATTATAAAAACAGCATAATAAAGGTTGCTCCTGATATTGACAACCTAAAAAGCTTCTTTGAAAATACCGAAATAAAAAAGACTACCACAAATACAAAAACACTTTACAAAGCTCTGAAGAAGCTTGATATATCACCTGCTGATATCAGCTTTGATATAGAACTGGCTGCATATATTTTAAAACCATCTGCAAGCGATTATCAGCTTAGCAATCTTTGTGCCGAATACAATATTGCTCTACCCATAGTAACTGGCTGTGATGAAGAAAATGCCAAAATCTGTGCTGCATTACCATATCTAAAAGAAACTCTCGATAATAAACTGATAAGTTTGGGTGCAGACAAGCTTTTTTATGATATAGAAATGCCACTAGCCAAAGTTTTGGCAGATATGGAGCTTCAGGGATTTGGCATAGATGCTGATGGCATAAAAAATTATGGTATTATCCTAGAAGAAAAAATAAGTGCCTATAAACAGCAAATCTATGACCTTGCAGGATGCGAGTTTAACATAAACTCTCCAAAACAGCTAGGTGAAATTCTTTTTGTAAAGCTAGGCTTGCCAGCCGGTAAAAAGACAAAAACAGGCTATTCAACAAATGCTGATGTATTAGAAGGACTCAAATATTCTCATCCGATAATCGAGCCTGTGATAGAATATCGTGGACTATGCAAGCTAAAGTCGACATATTGCGATGGTTTGCTCAAGGTGATATCTGATGATGGTCGCATACACTCCAGCTTTAACCAAACAGAAACCAGAACAGGAAGAATTAGCTCTACCGAACCAAACTTGCAAAACATTCCTGTAAGAACTGAAGTAGGCAAAGAATTCAGAAAGTTTTTTAGAGCTAAGGATGGCTGTATGCTTGTAGACGCAGACTACTCGCAGATAGAGCTTCGTGTGCTTGCTCATATTTCTAATGATAAAAATATGATTGATGGATTTAGCAGTGGTGATGATATCCATGCAATCACTGCATCACAAGTGTTTGGTATTCCGCTGAACATGACTACTTCTCAGCTTCGTTCTCGTGCAAAAGCTGTTAATTTTGGTATTGTGTATGGTATCGGAGCGTTTAGCCTCGCTAAAGATATCGGTGTCACAAGAAAAGAAGCTGACGAATATATAAAATCCTACCTTGCTCACTATAGCGGAATTGATAATTATATGAGGTATATTGCCGAAAAAGCAAAAGAAGATGGCTATGTAACCACAATGTTCGGCAGAAGAAGATTTTTGCCAGAGTTAAAGAGCAGTAATTTTGTTACACGCTCGTTTGGAGAGAGAGTCGCAAGAAATATGCCGATTCAGGGTACAGCCGCCGATATAATAAAAATAGCAATGATAAAAGTGAGTCAACGCCTTGAGTCAGAAGGACTAAAGGCAAAGCTTATACTTCAAATACACGATGAGCTTATAGTAGAAGCGCCTGAAAATGAATGTGCCCAAGTCAAATCTATCCTTGAAGAAGAAATGCAAAACGCAGTAAAGCTAAACGTCGCTTTACCTGCAGATGCCGCTATCGGCAAAACATGGTTTGATGCAAAAAAATAACACAAGGAGGTTATTTTAATGAAAATTTTATTCATTTGCACAGGCAACACTTGTAGAAGTCCTATGGCAGAGGGTATATGCAACAGTATATACGCAGAAAAAGACATTATAGCCGAAAGTGCCGGCATATACGCACAAATCGGCACTCCCGCCAACCAGCTTGCTATTGACGCTTGCAAAGATATTGGTGTAGATATATCGGCGCATAGAGCTACATCATTAATTAGCGTTATTAACAACAACTACGATTACTATGTCACTATGACACCTCAGCAAAAAGATTTACTTGTACACCTCAAGTTAGAGCCTAAAAAGCTTCTTGTGCTTGGCAAGGGTATAGATGACCCCTACGGAGGTACATATGATGATTATATAAAGTGTCGTAACGATATTGCCAGCGCTTTGAAGGAGCTTATAAATCAAATAACATGACATACAAAAAGGGATATAAGATAACATCAGATTATCTTATATCCCGATTTTTTTATTTTTCACTAAGCCATTTCAGCTTTTCATCAAATAACTTCTGCGCCTCGTCACGAAGCTGTTCGCTAATTTCGTTATAATTAGCGAGTAGTTTTTTTGCGTTTTCTGTTAGCTCTGCTCCGCCACCATTGCGACCTCCGACAGATGTACAAAGCAATTTCATATCAAGCTGTTTTTCGCAGTTTTTTATAATGGTCCATGCTTTAGAATACGCCATGTTCATCTCTGCTGCGGCTTTGCGCAATGAGTGAAGCTCAGATATCTTTGTGAGTAGTGATGCCACACCGGGGCCAAAGGCCTTTTCCTCTGCAAATATCTGAAACGTGAGCTTTGTGTGAATGTTCTTTGCCATTTTTATCAAACCTTATCCACGGATTTGCCCAATCTCTTGAGCATAGTCTTCTTGACAGCACGCATTATATTTTCATAGCCCGTGCATCTGCAAAGATGACCGGAAAGAAGCTTTCTTAGTTCCTCATCTGTGTATTCTTTACCACTTTCGAGGATTTCAACAGCAGTCATTATGAATCCAGGAGTACAGAATCCACACTGAATTGCAGCCTCTTCTACAAAAGCCTGCTGTATATCAGAAAGCTCGCCATCCGGCGACATAAGGCTCTCTAGCGTTCTGATATTCTTTCCATCTGCCCACACTGCGAGATATATACAAGAATTAAAGCACTCGCCGTCAATCAAAACATTACAAGCACCACACTCTCCTACTTCACAGCCTTTTTTTACAGATGTAAGACTGTAATCGTTTCTGAGCATATCAGTGAGCGATGCACGCACATCTACCATTGTTTCGGTATATTTACCGTTAATTGTACATTTTACAAGCTTATACTGTGCCATTAAATAACACCTCCTGAAAGCTTAACAGACTCTATCAAAGCTCTCTTTGCCATAACCACAGCTATGTGCTGTCTAAACTCCTTTGATGCTCTCCAACTATCACGTGGCATAATATCATCAAGCACCTTTTTGGCAAATCCTTCGATATTCTCCATTGTTATCTCTTTGCCTTTGATAAACTCTTCAGCAGATGGCACACGCATTGGCACAGGACCGGCAACACCATATGCAATACGAACATCTTCGAAGTACTTTTTATCTGCGCTTAATTTACAATTTACAGAACAGCCGGTGGAGGCAATCTCCATTGCGTTACGCATACCATACTTTATATAATGACCTTTATATCCCTCATATGCCTTTTTTGGAATGATTATCGCAGTCTGTATCTCGCCCTCTCGGAGATCCACCGTACCTGCTTTGATATAAAATTCCTTAATAGGAATACGTCTAATTCCATTAGGACCGGTAATCTCTACTATAGCATCCCATGCGTGCAGTGTAGATGCAGAGTCAGCAGAGGTAACACCATTACACGTGTTTCCACCGATTGTACCTATATTTCTTATCTGAGGTCCACCTACCATATCCACAGCCTCACCAAGCACATTAATATGCTCTTGAATGATAGGATTTTTTGTGATATGTGAGAAGCTTGTGAGTGAGCCTATGCGGATAGCCTCGTTCTCATCGAGCGACACGCCTCTCATTTCGTCTATCATATATATGCTTATAAGTTCTTTTCCGGCACGTCTGCCCTCTCTCATTTGCACAAGCACGTCACTTCCACCTGCGATGATCTGAGCCTCCGGATGTTCTACTCTGAGTTTGACAGCATGCTCTATGCTCTCAGCCTCATATAATGCTTTCATATCATACATATCTGCTACCTCCTTAGATCAGACCTTCTTCTTTGAAGCGGCTGAATAGATTGTGTGGATTTAAAGGCAATTTGTTAAAGTGTACACCGGTTGCATTTAGCAGAGCATTTCTGATTGCCGGTGCAACGGGGCAAGCCGGTGGCTCACCAAGAGCCTTAGTACCAAATGCACTTGTAGGCTCATAGTTTTCTACAAACTGTGCTTCTAATCTCGGATGATCCATAAATGTAGAAAGCTTGTAGTCAAGCAAGTTGTTGTTAAGGGTTCTGCCTGTCTTGCTATCCATAATCAGCTGCTCAGAAAGAGCATAGCCAATACCCATGCTCATACCACCATGAACCTGTGCTTCTGCAAGTGCAGGATTGATAAGTCTGCCACAATCGTGAACATTTATAATATCAACCAGCTTCACCTTGCACATTGGAATATCAACCTCAACCTCAGCAAAACAGCAACCAAATGAATAAGCATTAGATTTGATCTGTGCTGTGCTTTCAGCTGTTAAATGCTCACTGTGTGATAGGCTATATAGTGCTTCTGTAGATAACTCGCCCAATGTCATAAGCACTCTGTTATCAGTTGTGCGAACTATTTTTCCGTCTATAAGATCAAGATTATATTCTGGCATACGAGTTAACTCATGTGCATATTTTAATATTCTTTCTTTAAGCAATAATGCTGTCTGTTTAATAGAGAAGCCTGCTGTATAGGTTTGACGTGATGCATAGGCACCTGTACCAAAAGGTGTTACGTCTGTATCTTGTGAAGAAACGACATGAACATCTTTAAATGCTATGCCAAGTGTATCTGCTGTCATCTGAGCGTATGCTGTATCAGCACCCTGACCAATTTCAGTCTCGCCCAGTTGAACCTGAACAGAACCGTCTTGATTGAGTACCATTCTGCAAGATGATGTTTCAAGGCTGATTGGCCATACAGCTGTATTATACCAGAATACTGCCATACCAATACCACGTCTAATATCTCCGGTCTGATTTTTGTATTCTTCCAGCTTTCTATCAAAATCGATATATGCTTTACCTTTTTCGATACATTGATTAAATGAATCAAAGTAATTCTCATTTTTTGAGAAAGCATCAACATAGCCTACAGGCATAAGATTCTTTCTTCTAAACTCAATTGGATTCATTCCAAGCTTTGCGGCGATAGAATCAATATCACTCTCTACCGCAAACATAGCCTGAGGAATACCATATCCACGCATAGCACCGGCAACCGGTCTATTTGTGAACACTGTGTAAGCATCACATTCTACATTATCGCATGGGTAAAGCTGTGGAAAAGCTCCGGCACCCTTAGCCACAATAGAATGTCCATGAGATGCATAAGCACCCTGATTAGAGAAGCACTCTAGCTTTCTTGCCACGAATGTTCCATCCGGACGAACCCAGCTTATAATGTGGCTTCTGATAGAGTGGCGTGTTCTGTTGCTAACAAATGTCTCTTCACGTGATACATCTAGCTTTACAAGGCGACCACCCACCTGTGTAGTAAGATATGCACAGAGTGGCTCATAGAGTGCGTCCTGTTTGTTACCAAAACCACCACCGATATATGGTTTTACAATTCTCACCTTACCCCACGGAATACCAAGTGCCTGACCTACAACACGTCTTACAATATGAGGAATCTGTGTGGAAGAAACAACAGTAATTCTGCCTTGTTCCATTTCAGCATAACAGATATGGTTTTCTATATGGCAATGCTGCACTACCGGTGTATCATACCAATTATCAAACTTTATGAGACCCGGCTCCTTTATGGCGTTTTCATAGTCACCCTTGCGGATAGTGGTATGGGCGAGGATATTATTCTTGAACTTTTCGTGAAGCTGAGGTGCGCCATCTTTCATAGCTTCATCTACATCAAGCACAAACGGAAGCTCCTCGTATTCTACCTTAATTGCTCTTATAGCCTGAGCCGCTGCTACTTCGTTTTCTGCTACTACAGCTGCTACATCATCACCATAAAACTTAACTTGATCTGTAAGCAAAAGCCTGTCTGCTACGTCTTGATGATGTGGATCTGTTGACCATGGGTGACCCGCTGTCGGGAAATAATACTTAGGCACATCAAAGCAGGTTACAATCTTTACAACACCATCTATTTTTTCTGCTTCTGATGTGTCGATAGATTTTACCGTACCATGTGCAATCGTAGAGTGCAAAATTTTTGCGACAAGAGCACCTTTATCACACAAATCATCTGTGTATTTTGCTCTGCCACAGGCTTTATCAAATGCATCTACACGTATTTCGCTTTTTCCGATACTCATCTGATACCCCTCCATATATGTTTTTTCGTAATTGTTATAAAATTTGTCATCCTAAAATATTATATTTTAGTAATTATAGCATAACAATACAGCATATAAAAGCTTTTTCGTTATTTTATTTTTTATATAACGACTTGTCTTTTTATATAAAAAGACACCACACTAACCATTGTGGCTAGTATGGTGTTTTGTTTTAACTACACGATAAAGAAAAATGACCTATTTCCTTATAAAAAAATATTTTTACGCTTAAAATTATTTTTAAATCGGTATAAGAAAGATGTTTTTACGGACTCAATTGGTATTTCTAAGCCACGGGATTGCATAATCCGCCAAATATTCTTCTATCTCTGCCTTAAGAGAACCATTATCAGTTTCCGGTGTAATATACCACCATTGGTCAATAATGTATTTTCCACAAAGATGCTGTGGACGTTTCCTATTCAAAAGTTCACAATCGTATTCCTTAAACTTGGGATCAACTTGATCAGGGTCGATGACTTTTAGCTTTGCAACATTTATAGTAAAAATCAACTCTTCATCTCTACACCCCATAGACCTTTGGAAATTAACAATCATACCTTTCGAAATAGAACCTTCGTGCATAATTTGTCTAAAATTTTGTCCGTCACGCTTATAGCCATTTGGCTTCATTACATTTTTATAGACCTCCGAGAGAAGTGTGCGAAAAATCTTTTCCAACTCTTTGTACATCTACAAATTCTCCTTTCATATCTTATGCAATTACACTTTTTCCACCTATTAAACTTTAAAGATATATAGACAATTAACTTTCAATTCTGAAAGGACACTTTTAATATCAACATCATCAAGTTTTAGCTTTATTTCATTTTTGTTTCTTTTGCCTACCCATGTTTTGCACAAATAAATTTGTTCAGCACCCTTAAGTTTTTTTATATCATTGAATAAAGCTTCAAATACTTTTACTTGTTCGGCGTTAGGATCTTTTTTGCCAAGATCACTGTCACAATCACAACCCCAATCTGTAACACGATAACTATCGGAATTTTCTTGAACAGACATTTTCACATTGTGCTTTGTACCACAGTGAAATTTATACTCATATTTGTCTTTAATTATTTGATATTCATTTGTATTAACATCACCACATAAGGCACCGTAAATGTAATAACACATAATAACACCTCATTTATTTCATTGTAGCAGGAAACAAGGAATTTAACAAGGACAACTGCGTTTTTTCCTATTCACACCCATTTTGACGGTATTTTTAATAATATTCAGCTATTTTTTATAAAAATACGGACCGCACGTATTTTCATGTGTTTTTGTATAGGTCCAAGAAAAATCACTTGCAGTAATTGTCACATCAACAAATCGATCTAATAATTCTGCCGTGATATTTTCAGCATTTTCCAAGCGGTATGCAATATAATCAACATTGCTGACAATCACACATATATTCTTATTTTGTTGATTAAACATAGTTTTAGCATCATCTTCAGATTCGCAATTTACAAAGTTAAAACTAAAAATATGCCAGAGAAAAGGTGTGTACTTGTGAGAACTCAGGCAAATTTTCTTGATTTCTTTTATATCAGCATCCTTAGGAGCAAAGAAGTTTATCCACTCTTTTTTATATTGTTTAATTTCTTTTTTATCTAATGGCATGGCCTTAATATTAATTTCTTCAAAGAAGTGTAAAAAATCTGATTTTGTTTCTTCTAAACCTAAGACTTGTTGCGTTTTAGAATCTACTCTTTCTTTAATCATTTTATGGACTTCCCAAAAACGTGGAGGCTCATACATCATTTCTTCCGGCCTTTCAGGCAATAACCATTTCATTTCTTCACACCAAAAACGTATACAAAAGAAGCCCTCAGGCATGTCTTCCGGTATCTCGTTAATTGTATAATCTTCGCATTGAAAATCAAACTGAAATATTCCAACATCAATTCTAGGATCGAGACGCTCATCTATAAATTCGTTTTTAGCAAATTCTTCTATTGTTATCAATTCTTCAGGCGGGCATCCTAAATATTTTCCACAAACAAAATAATAGCCACCACAAGGGAAATTGCCCTTTTTGTCAGCACCGATATGCTCAATCTCGCAACATAAAGGATTAATGCCAAACGCATCAAAAAACGCCTTTTCTTCCACCGCTAAATTTCTGCAATACTCCGCAAAGTTTCTGTTTGCTTGATTATTTTTTATTTCGTATGTATTGTAATATTCTTTTGTTTTATCAATGTCAATAGCTAGCTTCCAATAACCATACTGTACTATCTTCACAACCTCACCAACCTAATATTTATTATATCATATTATATTGCACCATTCAAAATACTTCGGTAATTCGAATTTATATTGAAGGAATAGTGAAAGTGAAATATCCTTCGGATATGAAATAACGACCTGTAGAAACAGATCGTTTTTTCTGGCTTACTCTTCGAAAATAAAACTAAATTAAATAATTGGATTTACGTGAAATATTTGCCTGACGGCAAATGTGAAATAATTCACGTTGTGAATTGTGAAATTTGATGCTACGCATCAAGTGAAATGAAATAAATCCACCCACGCCCGCAGGCATTTCACATTGCGAAGCAATATTTCACACGCGAAGAGTATTTCACAAATTCTTGAGGATTTATTTCGATAAAAAACCCACATTTGTCTTAGACAAATGTGGGTTTTTTGGTGGGAGAAGGTGGATTCGAACCACCGAAGTCACTGACAACAGATTTACAGTCTGCCCCCTTTGGCCACTCGGGAATTCTCCCATAAATTAACTCGCATTTCTGCGAGTTCTTTGGAGCTGGTGGACGGACTCGAACCCCCGACCTGCTGATTACAAATCAGCTGCTCTACCAACTGAGCTACACCAGCGCTTAACGCTCATATAATATATCACATTTTTCTCTGTTTGTCAACACTTTTTTTAATTTTTTTCAAAAAGTTTTTTCAAACCAGAATCCACAATCCAAACAGAACCAAATTGTGGTGCCGGTGGTGGGACTCGAACCCACACGCCATTGCTGACAACAGATTTTGAGTCTGTCTCGTCTGCCAATTCCGACACACCGGCAAAATGTGGCGGAGAGATGGGGATTCGAACCCCAGATACGGTGGTAACCGTATACATGATTTCCAATCATGCTCCTTCGGCCAGCTCGGACATCTCTCCATGTGTTTGCCAACGAGTATGTATTATACACTATCTTTTGATAAAAATCAAGACTTTTTTTATTTTATTTTAAAAAATATGCAAAAAAGCAAGACAGGTAATTGCGTGATACCCTGCCTTGCTTGATTTAGTCTTATCAGTCTTCGTTTGGTTCTTCCGGCATTTCCCAGTTATGCCAAACATTCTGCACATCGTCATTATCTTCGAGCATATCGAGCAGACGTTGCATTTTAGTTATCTGTTCCTCATCTGTTAAGGCGGTATAGGTTGATGGTATCATCTCAACTTCAGCAGAAACAAACTCGTAACCCTTTGCAGTGAGTTCTTCATTTACTGCTCCAAAATCGTCAGGCTCTGTGAATATCTCAAACACATCTCCATCTGCTTGGAAGTCGGATGCGCCAGCCTCCAGAGCTGCCTCCATAACCTCATCTTCATTCCTATCCTCACGTTCAAGCACCAAAAGTCCCTTTTGTGAGAAGAGATATGACACACATCCGCTTGTGCCCATATTGCCGCCAAATTTATCAAAATAATGGCGAACATCACCGGCTGTTCTATTTCTGTTATCTGTGAGTGTTTCTACGATAACAGCAATTCCACCTGGGCCATAACCTTCGTATGTAATTGCCTCGTATTTTGTAGCATCACCCTCGCCACTTGCCTTTTTGATGATACGTTCTATGTTTTCGTTAGGCACGTTATTTGCCTTAGCCTTTGCTATACAATCTCTCAACTTAGAATTAACTGCAGGATCAGCACTGCCTCCATCACGCACAGCAACTGCTAACTCACGACCTATTTTAGTAAAAATCTTTGCTCTTGCACCATCGATCTTAGCCTTTTTTTGCTTAATGGTGCTCCATTTTGAATGTCCGGACATTTTTATTACCTCCAATTATAATAAATCATAACTGCATTTTATTTTAGCACACATAAAAATACTTTTCAAGAAAAAATATAGGCTATTTTAAATTTTTTAGCAGAATTATCAACTGAATTATCACTAATGTGTTATCAAATAAAGTTAATTATTTACACATCCCATTTCTACTCTATAATAAACGCAGTCAAAATATATTATATAGTATAAAAACAGTTTTTCTAAAAGTTTTTTATTATAGTTTTGTATATAGATACTGCAACAAAAGTAACTTCTTTACTCGTAATACGCAATAAAAAAAGATATATAGCGGGTTGCGAACAAACCACCATATATCGTTTTTTCCTTTTACTTAAGATGCATCTTCAGCACGCTTTTTCTCGATATTTTCTTTAAGCATCATATCTTTAACCTTCATAAGGCGAACCTGCGTGCTACGCTCGTTTTCATCGAGCTTCATTGTTATATATTTTATTTTTTCCTTGGTATCCGGTATCATAACGTGTTCGAGAGCATTTACACGACGACGTGTTTTTTCTATTTCGCTTGCCATAAGCTTGCATGATTTTTCGCACTCTGCAAGCCTGAGCATATCTTCAAACACCTCAGACAGATTGCCCACAGCATCATCAAGATCTGCCGACGTAAATGCAAATCCATATGAAAACATATCATTTTTATCGGATGTGCGGGTTTTTATGTTGTAAACAGGGATATCCACGCTCATAACATTTCTGTTAGAAATCTCAAGGCTGATTTCTTGTCCCGGTGTCATCACAGATGCTCCCAACACTTCGTCAGATATACCTGCCTTTGCAAGCACAAAGCTCTTGTTTGCACTCTCTATACCCTTTTCTACCTTTTCTCTAAGCGCTTTGTTTTCTCTCACCATATCAAGAAACTGACGCATAAGCTCGTCACGCTTATCTTTAAGTAGCTTGTGGCCTCGTATGGCTGTTACCAACTTCTTTTTAAGGCGTGTAAGCTCCATTCTGGTAGGATTTACTTGTGTAGATGCCAATTCAAGTCACCTCTTATCGTGCAAAAATTACTTTCCGTAATACATATCCAAATATTTATCATCAATACGCTTAAGCTCGCTTCTTGGCAGAATTGAAAGCAACTTCCAGCCTATTTCTAATGTTTCTTCAATACTTCTGTTAGCATTATAACCTTGTGAAACATACTGTTTTTCAAACTCGTCTGCAAACTTTGCATAAAGCTTGTCTATATCGGTAAGTGCGGCTTCACCAAGAACCACCATAAGCTCTTTTGCATCCTTGCCACGTGCATATGCAGCAAAAAGCTGGTTCATTGTATTGGAATGGTCAGCTCTTGTTTTACCCTCACCAATACCCTTATCCTTAAGACGTGATAGCGATGGCAAAACATCGATTGGTGGTGTTATGCCCTTACGATACAACTCACGGCTGAGAATGATCTGACCCTCGGTGATATAGCCGGTGAGGTCTGGAATTGGGTGAGTTTTGTCATCTTCAGGCATTGTGAGAATTGGAATAAGTGTTATGCTACCCTTTTTGCCTTTTTGGCGACCTGCTCTTTCGTAAAGCGATGCAAGGTCTGTGTACATATATCCGGGATAACCACGTCTGCCCGGAACCTCTTTTCTAGCGGCAGATACCTCTCTGAGTGCGTCTGCATAGTTTGTAATGTCTGTCATAATTACAAGCACGTGCATATCTTCTTCAAATGCAAGATATTCTGCGGCTGTAAGTGCCATTTTTGGAGTAGAAATACGCTCGATAGCAGGGTCGTTTGCAAGATTTACAAACATAACTGTTCTATCAATTGCACCTGTCTCTTTAAAGCTCTCTACAAAGAAGTTTGACTCTTCAAATGTAATACCCATTGCTGCAAAAACAACAGCAAATGGCTCTTTAGTTCCTCTAACCCTTGCTTGTCTCGTAATCTGAGCAGCGAGGTTGGCATGAGGCAATCCGCTGGCAGAGAAAATAGGAAGCTTCTGACCTCTTACCAGTGTGTTAAGGCCATCTATTGCAGAAATACCTGTCTGGATAAACTCCTGAGGATAGTTTCTGGCTGCAGGATTCATAGGAAGTCCGTTGATATCCATGCGTTTCTCCGGTAGAATTTCAGGACCACCGTCTATCGGTCTACCAAGACCATCAAAAACACGGCTAAGCATATCTCGGCTTACACCAAGCTCCATGCTTCTACCCAAAAAACGCACCTTACTATTTGATAGGTTGATACCGGTGGAGCTTTCAAAAAGCTGAACCAAAGCATCTGTGCCATTTATTTCCAAAACCTTGCAACGGCGAATTTCACCGTTTACAAGCTCTATTTCACCCAAATCATTGTAGCTTACATCTTCTACGCCCTTAACGAGCATAAGAGGTCCTGCCACTTCTTCAATTGTTCTATATTCCTTTGGCATGATTAAAATCATTCCTTTCTATAATGAAACTTAGATCACTTCATTATGATTAATCTTCTTCTACTGAGATACACTCGGCAACTGCTCTTCTGAGGTCTTCCAGCAGTCTCTCATACTCTGCCTTGATATCCTTTGTAGGAACATATTTAAATCTGCCTATATGTTCTCTGATTGGAAGTGACACAAGCTTTTCTATGCTGGCGCCACTCTTGCTGAGAGCCTCCATACTGAGGTCAAAATAGGCCAATACTAATTTCATCATCATGTGTTGCTTTTCAAGACTTGTGTAGGTGTCTGTCTCATGGAAAGCATTCTGATGGAGGAAGTCTTCACGAATAGAGCGTGATGCCTCTAGCTTGAGTCTGTCTGGTGCAGACAACGCATCCATACCAACCAGCTTTACTATTTCTTCAAGCTCGGCCTCCTCCTGAAGGAGTCTCATAAGTCTGCTTCTGCACTCCATCCAGTCCGGTGCTACCTCTTTGTTATACCAGTCTGAAAGCATGTCTGTATATAGAGAGTAGCTTGTTAGCCAGTTTACAGCCGGAAAATGTCTTTTATATGCAAGTGAAGAATCAAGACCCCAGAAAACCTTAACTATACGCAGTGTAGCCTGAGAAACAGGCTCTGAGATATCACCACCAGGAGGTGAAACTGCACCGATAACGGAGAGAGTTCCCTCTCTGCCATCTTTTCCTAATGAGATAACTCTACCTGCACGCTCATAGAACTGAGCAAGACGGCTACCAAGATATGCCGGATAGCCTTCTTCACCCGGCATCTCTTCAAGACGACCCGACATCTCACGCAGTGCCTCTGCCCAACGTGATGTGGAGTCTGCCATAAGTGCTACAGAATAACCCATATCTCTAAAATATTCTGCTATTGTAATACCGGTGTATATAGATGCTTCTCTGGCGGCAACAGGCATATCAGAGGTATTGGCTATAAGCACTGTACGCTCCATAAGTGATTTGCCTGTTTTAGGATCGATTAGCTCAGGAAACTCGTTGAGAACATCGGTCATTTCGTTTCCTCTTTCGCCACATCCGATATAGACCACTATATCTGCCTCTGCCCACTTGGCAAGCTGATGCTGAACTACTGTTTTACCGCTACCAAAAGGACCCGGAACAGATGCCACACCACCCTTTGCAATTGGGAAAAGTGTGTCTATTACACGCTGTCCTGTAACAAGAGGTTTGTTTGGAGATAGCTTCTGCTTATATGGTCTGCCTACACGCACAGGCCATTTTTGCATGAGCGTGAGCTCTTTATCACCATCGTCTGTAGAAATAACAGCAACTGTCTGCTCTACATTAAATGTACCTTTTTGTATTGATTTTATAGTACCGCTCATTTTTGGTGGCACCATTATTTTGTGAAGCACAACCTCTGTCTCCTGAACTGTGCCTATCACATCACCGCCGACAACCTTGTCGCCAACCTTAGCACATGGCTCGAAATCCCATTTGAGTTCTCTTTTGAGGGATGGAACCTCTACACCTCTGTGCAGACTGTTGCCTGATTTTTTCATAATATCATCAAGCGGACGCTGGATACCATCATAGATACTCTTTATAAGTCCCGGACCAAGCTCTACGCTAAGAGGAGTGGAGGTGGATTCTACCACTTCGCCCGGTGCAAGACCAGAGGTCTCCTCGTATACCTGAATTGATGCCCTGTCACCATGCATTTCGATAATTTCGCCTATAAGGCGCTGATTGCTAACCCTTACAACGTCAAACATATTTGCGTCACGCATATTCTCAGCGATAACAAGAGGTCCTGCTATTTTTTTTATGGTTCCCTGACTCATGTATATATTTCATTCCCTTCAATTTCAAGGATATTTGCTTTTTCTTCAAAAGGAAAAAGCGAATAAAAAGAAAGCTTTTGCATCATATTTTAATATTCTGATCATTGCCATAGCTTTCTGTTATACTTTCTTTACAGAGAAAGTATCAAAAAATCATTCTCATCACACCAAAAAATCAGTTGTTAAAGATAATATCGCTACCTACAGCTTTTTCCACTGATTTTTTCACACTCTTCATGCCCATGCCTGTGTTACCCTTCACTCCGGGTATCGGAATCACCGCAGGCACGGTGGTGTCATCATATTTTTCTATTAACTCGCTTAATTCTTCGGCTAATGCCTCAGTAATATAGATTATTCCATAATTGCCGTTGCACAGATTTTTCATAAGCTTTTCTTTATCTTCTACATTATCTGTAGGAAAAACATCAAGTCCCAAAAGCTCAAAGCCATAAATGCTGTCTTTGTCACCTATAACTGCTACCTTATACATACAAATCCCTCAGTCTTTCCTTTATTATTTCATCGTCAAGACCATTCAGCTTTGCGCTTAGTATCAGTCTTACAGACTTGATCTCCACATCTTTGGCTATATAGTAAGCCACAAGCGGACCTATAGAAAAGTGATCGTTCTTTTGTAGCTTAAGGCTATCTGTGAGAGTATTGTCACAGCTTTTTTCAAATGCTGATATAGACTGTCTAAGAGCCTCTGCCAATTCAGAATAATCATTTTTATCGAGCAATGCACACACACTCTCTTTGCTATCAAGTGCAGCTGATATAAGTTCCTTTTTGTCTATAACATTAGTATCAGAAACAGCATTGTTGATAAATTCAGTGCTTTTTCCAAACATTGCACAACGCACCGCTGTCTTTACATCGGCAGAAAGCGCTGTCATTCTTCCATATAGCCTTATTGCATCGTTGTCGCTAAATAATGATGCATTATATATATGCTCGATGCAAGCCTTGTCTATTATAATATCACATAGCTGGCCTCGGCTTGTTTCAAGCAAGGTTTTCATTGATTTTTCGCATACATCACGCATAAACTCAGGCAACAGATCAAATTCCTTTTCTCTGACACTTTTCAAAATCAAATCGGCGCTAACCGTGCCGGAATTCATGATGTAATCAGATGCATCTTCATCTGTCACCACTGATTTTACAGCAAGCTTAACATTATGAAAGTCAGCTTTATATCCAAAAATATCAAGTACGGCTTTTTCATCACCTAATAGCTCGTCAATCAGTGCTTTTGTCTTTTCAGCTTCAGAGCTAAGTATCATATCACTGCTTGTATCGCTATCAGGATAGCCATATCCTTTATCTTTCAATATTCTTATGCAGCTTTCATAATCTTTGCATAGCATAAGGCTGTCCAGATCAGACTTTGTGAGAAGATTTTGCTCCTTTGCGTGTATTCTTGATACAGCATAAATATAATCTTTTGCCATAAAAAGCATTCACCTCACATTACCCGAACAGCATATCTCTGATGCGATCTCGAAGCTGTTCATCTCTGCTCTCTAGCATTGCCTTAAATGAGCAGTTTTCTTCTATTCCACCATATATCAGAACAAAACCGCCGTATGTTTTTCTTGTCTGATTACTTAGCACCAGTTTACCTGATGAAATCTCATTAAGTCTTTTTGAAAAATCAGCAGGGATACGCTTTATATCCTTTTCGTCAAGTGCTATCTCTCCGGCTTCACCGGTCTGGTATTTTTCTACAAGCTTGAGTATCAGTTCAAAATACTCTTTATCCGGCAAATTCACAAGTTTTTCAAGAACCTCATAAAGTATAGAGGTAATGATACCTTGCTTAGCACCGAGGATTCTCTTCCTTCTATCAAGCTCCTGAGCCGACTCCCCTCTTTGCTCGATCTGAGAGGCCTTTTCTTCTGCAGTGGCATTTCCATCTGCTACAATCTGAGCTGCCTCTGCTTTGGCATTATTTAAGATATCATCAACCTTTTTTTGCGTATCAGTGGCTATTTCTTCACAGCTTTTTATTGCATCTTGCCTGATTTCTTCAATTATATTGTCAAGTCCCGTCATAGCGTTTCTCTCCATATTATTATGATTAGATAGCAAGGTTTGGAATACCAAATACTGCAAGCATTGATATAAGAAGTGCAAGAATTGCGTATGTCTCAACCATTGCAGGCAAAAGAAGTGCCTTACCTACCTGATCAGGACGCTTATTAACTGTAGCTATACCAGCCACTGCACATTTGCCCTGATACAAAGCAGAAACAAGACCACCAAAAGCTATTGGAAGAGATGCGCAGAAATAAAGCATACCTTTTGCAATAGAAACTTCTGCTGCTACACCACTTAAAATACCAACATTCTGGATAATAAGGAAGCCGATAAGAAGACCATAGATACCCTGTGTAGCTGGAAGAAGCTCAAAAATAAGAACCTTACCAAACTTGCTTGGATCTTCTGTGAGAACACCGGCAGCAGCTGTACCTGCTCTACCTACTGCGATAGCAGAACCAATGCCTGCGAGAGTTGTTGCAAATGCTGCACCTAATAGTGCAAGAAATAAACCTGAATTACTAAATAATGTGTTAAACATAAATTAAATATCCTCCTTAACATTGTAATGTTTTGTTTTAACAGCAAATGGCTCGAAAGGTTTGCCATCGCCTTCATAAAATTTATTAAAGAATTCTACAAACTGCAAACGGTTTGTGTGAACATAAGCTCCAAGTGCATTGATACCGATATTGAGCAGGTGTCCTATAACAAAGACCAACACAAATACTATTGTACCAACAACACCGGTGCCACCTATAATGGCTATCTGATTGAAAACCTGACCGATAACGCCGGTTGCCAGACCAAGTGCAAGCAGACGGCTATAAGATAATATATCGCTTAGATAGCTTGTAACTCCATAAATACCATAAATACCTTTTAATAATCGTTTTATAGGATTTACAGATTCTCTTCCTGAGAAGAAGACAACTATCACAGCTCCTATTATCGCAAGTATGCCTCCTACATTGCCTACCTGAGTAGGAAGTAGCACGCCGGTGATATTATAGAGCATATCCATAGATAGCAAATATACTATGGCTCCACCCACAATGAGAAACCAGCTCAAACTGTCATATACAGCATACATAGGATGGCCACTCTTAATATGCTTGTAAGCAAGCATTCCAAGTCCGGCAAAGAGATGGAATATTCCAAGGACAAACGAGAACATCAACATTCGCATTGGTTCTTTTACAGGGTTAAACCATATTGCATCTACCACTATTTTATGATGGAAAAATGTCTCTGATATTACTGTTATGGCATCGCCAAAGAAGCTGCCAAACATCGCTCCCCAAAATATCGTAGAAATACCACAATACATAAACATTTTTAAACTTCGCTTGAGTCCCTCTTCCATGCGCTTAAACTTTTTTAAACAAATAAAGCACGCAAGCGCCATCACAAAACCATAACCTGCATCAGAGAACATTATGCCAAACAAAATGTAATAAAAAATTGACATAACGAATGTGGGGTCTATCTCTCTACGTTGAGGAAGACTATATGTTTCTATAACTCCCTCAACCGGTCTTGCAAAGCTGTTATTTTTGAGCACTGTGGGCACTTCTTTACCATCACCGGGCTCCTCTAGCTCCACATAAGCCTCATATTTAGTGGTCAAGTCACTTTCAAGCTTTTCAGCGTTTTCGGCTGTAGCATATCCCGTGAGGATAAAGCACCTCTTAGAATTAGAAAGACGTGTGATAACATCATATTTATCAGCTCGCATCACAAAATAATCTTCCATAAATTTGAGTGCATTTCGCATACCTACGTTTTTTGTGATTTGCGATATATAGTCATCTATCTGTTTTTCATATTCTTTTATTCTTGATTTTAGCTCATCCAGTCGCTCTCTTGGAATTGCCTTGGTTGGCAATGGTGGATAAGAAAACCCTACTGCTCTAAGCGCCTCTTCGGCCTGTTGGCTATACTTTTTGTGACAAATGGCACAAACGCAGGTCTGATCAGTGCTTGTGCTGAGTATCTCCAAATCAAAGCTCACATCGGGTGCTTTCACAGCAAGCTCCTTTAATAGGGTTTCACTATCCTTTGCATCAGGAAAGCTTCCTATAAATGCCCTTGTGCTGTGTGTACCTTTAAATCGCATCGAAATATCAAGCTCTAGCCATGCATTAAGCATTGTGCATTGATTTTCCAGCTTCAAAATCTCCGCTTTAAGCTCTGCCTGCTTTTTCTCGCAGAGATTTATCTCTGCAGCCACACGCATAATCTCATCTTTGTTAGACACAAATTTGTAGTAGTCCTCATCAGATATATGAGCCCTGCCCTCAAAAGATGATAACAGCGATTTCTTTTCGTCACAATACTTGTTAATAGCCTCCCATGCAGTTGCCGCTGCGGCTGATGATTTTAGAAAGACATTTCTCTGTGACGATGTATCTTCCTGCACAAATCTATCATCAAACGGCGAGCAAGCGATCTCAATCACACCTCGGCGTTGCAGATGTTCAAGAATATCTTTTCGGTGTTTTTTCAGCGCGTAAACACTAATTTTACGCATCTGAACAATTGCCATTTATGCATCACCTCCCAAAAAAAGGTCAAATCATACTATTTCCTTTATGACTGCATCAATAATCTGATCTTTCTTCTGCGCTGAAAGCTTATTAAGATCATTTATCATTTCATCAGTCTTTTGCGAATACTTATCAAAGGCGGCTTGTGCCTTTTTATCGGCGTCCTCCATTTTGTGCTGCTCATTCTGTTCAGCTTCAGCCTTTGCATTTTTTATTATTACTTTTGCATCAGCCTCAGCCGATTTGATTTTTTCTGCCGCCGCCTGATTGGCATCGAAAACCATTTCATCAGCTTCTTTTTCTGCTTGGCGTAGCTTTTCTATTGTAGCCTGTGCCATCAAAATCACCACCTGACAGGTATTTATGTAAATTTGGGCAATCAAAGGAAATATTTTCCGCCCAAATTTAGCCTATTATAACATTATTATCAGCAATAGTCAATCATTTATGCCGTTATATCTCTACTATTTTAGCGGTATAGCAATTAACTATACATATTTTAAATTTATTAAAGGAGACTTTACAAACTATAGTATTAACACATAACATAATAAAGAACACATCTCTTAGGAATTTTTATATTCACCACAGAGATGTGTTCCCATTTATCAAGAATAATTTCGTATTATTTTATATACTTAGTGCCTCTTCAATTCTCAAAAGGCGATTATACTTTGCGGTGCGGTCGGTACGACATGGTGCGCCTGATTTGATTTGTCCTGCATTGAGTGCCACAGCGATATCTGCTATTGTCGTATCCTCTGTTTCACCACTTCTGTGAGATATCACGCAGGTGTAGCCTGCTTTTTTTGCTGTTATGATAGTATCTATCGTCTCTGTCAATGTGCCAATCTGATTAATCTTAATCAAAATCGAATTTCCTGCCGCTATGCTTATTCCATGCTCAAGTCGCTTTTGGTTGGTTACAAAGAGGTCATCTCCTACAAGCTGAACCTTGCCTCCAAGTCTCTCTGTGAGTTTAGTCCATCCGTCCCAGTCTAGCTCACTTAGTCCATCTTCAAGTGAGATGATAGGATATTTAGCACAAAGCTGTTCCCAGTATGAGATCATCTCTTCGCTGGTGTAGTTTTTATTACGCTTTGGCAAATGATAGGTGCCATTTTGGTACCATTCGCTTGATGCAGCATCAAGTGCAATTTTCACATCATCTGTGGTGTAGCCTGCTCTTCCTATTGCCTGAATTATAAGCTCGATTGCTTCCTCATCACTTGCAAGATCAGGAGCAAAGCCTCCCTCATCGCCCACAGCGCATGATTTTGATTTTTCCTTTAATATTGTGCCAAGTGTATGATAAATTTCACTGCAACAGCGCAATCGCTCGTTAAATGTAGCCATATTCATTGGCATTATCATAAATTCTTGAATATCTACATTATTGCTTGCGTGAGCACCACCATTTAGTATATTCATCATAGGTGTGGGTAGCACGTGCGCCGATATACCGCCTATATATTTGTATAATGGTAATCCTAAAGTTTTAGCCGCAGCCTTGGCACACGCTATTGACACTGCAAGTATTGCATTTGCTCCAAGTCGAGATTTATTGTCTGTGCCGTCACAATTTATCATAGCATAGTCTATTGCCATTTGATTAAATGGATCAGCACCTCTAAGCAATTCACGGATTGTTGTATTGATGTTGCTTACAGCTTTGAGCACACCTTTTCCACAATATCTCTGACCGCCATCACGAAGCTCATGTGCCTCAAACTGTCCTGTGGATGCACCGGATGGCACAATAGCAGTAGCTGTAATACCATTGTTCAGTGTTACCTGTGCCTCAACTGTTGGATTACTTCTTGAGTCAAGCACCTCTCTGCCTACTATGTTTTCAATACACAACTTCATTATTTTTCCTCCACTTCTTTTTTCTATATTTTAGTATTCTGTTATTCTTTTCAAATTATTCAGTTTTTTGATTAAATATAATTTGATATAATTCGATAAAAATGATATACTCATATAAAATATCAAAGCAAGGAAGAAAAAAATATATGTCTATATTTAAAGAAAGCATATTAAAAAACCGCTTAGTCGTTTGCCTGTTGGCTATTTTCTGCTGTGTATTATGGGGTAGTGCTTTTCCTATGATAAAGGTGGGCTATGCCCTAATGGAGATACCATCAAACGAGCCTTTCTCTCAAATACTATTTGCAGGCATAAGGTTCACACTGGCAGGTATACTCACTGTGATAATCGGCAGTTTTATCTCCAAAAAGCCTCTTTTCCCAAAGAAAACATCGCTTTTTAACATACTAAAACTAGCATTGAGTCAGACTGTATTGCAGTATTTTTTCTTTTACATAGGGCTTGCAAACACAACCTCTGTAAAATCATCAATTATAAAAGGCACTGCAACATTCATTACCATATTAATCGCCTGCTTTTTATACAAGACAGAGAAATTTACAACACCGAAGCTTTGGGGATGTATACTCGGCTTTACCGGTATCATAATAATCAACCTTTTCGGCAACACCCTGCAGGGTGGACTAAATTTCTTTGGTGAGGGTTTTATATTTTTCTCTAATATTACCAGTGCTTTTTCCACTTGTCTGATTAAAAAATACTCACAAAATGAAAATCCTGTGGTGATCAGTGGATATCAATTCTTCACAGGCGGACTCATCATGTTGCTTATTGGGGTTATCTTTGGTGGTCGTATTCACAATCCTAGCGCACAAGGCATAGCTGTTATGCTTTATCTTGCATTTTTATCCGCTGTGGCTTACTCTATATGGGGACTACTGCTCAAGCATAACAACGTATCTAACGTTGCTGTATTCAGTTTTATGACACCTGTATGCGGTGTGTTACTTTCAGGGCTTGCACCGGGTGAATCAGATAAAATTTTCGATATAAAAAACCTCATTGCCCTAGTCTTTGTTTGCGCGGGTATATTCATAGTAAATGTATTTTCAGATAAAGACAAAAAGCAGAAAATCACCACATAATATAATATATGAACACAAAAAACAATCATAAAAAAATCAAGACTTTTACCTTTGCGGATATAATATTAGCTGTAGCCGTGCTAATAGCATCTGTGCTTTTGATAATGTCTTTATTCCATAGCAAGAGCGACCTAAAAGTAGTAGTAAACAAGGATGGCAAAGAGGTTTATTCTATCAATCTGCAAAATGTTTCAAACCCTTTTGAATACAAAATAGATGGCTCTATAAGCCTTACTCTGCTTATAGAGCATGATGGAGTAACAGTAGTAGAATCCGAATGTAAAGACAAAATATGCCAGAGTGCAGAAAAACTTACAAAAAGTGGTCAAATCGCTGTGTGTCTACCTGCTAAGGTGACGGTAAAATTAGATGATGTCGGAGATAATCACATCAGTATAGATGGAGTAGCACGATGAAGAAAAAAACATTTTCATCCAAAATCAAACTCGCACAAAGCTCTTTATTATGTGCAGTGGTTATAATTATGTCATTTTTAGAATCTTTTCTTGATTTTGCTATGCCTGTGCCTGGTATTAGACTAGGGCTATCTAATGTAATGATTGCTTTTGGTATAGAGTTATTAGGCTTTATACCAACTATATGCATAGTGATTATTAAAGCAATGTTTGCAGGTATCACAAGAGGAGTAACAGCCGGTGTGATGAGCTTTCTCGGCGGAATTTTGAGCTTTGTTGCTATGTATGTTTGTATAAAATCCAGATATTCTCCATTTGGATATCTTGGTGTAGGTATCATAGGCGCATTGTGCCACAATTTTGGACAATTCATTGGTGCTTTTATTATAGTTGGCGATGCAATAATCGCCTATTCCCCAATACTTGCATTTTCGGCACTCATCACAGGGTGCATCACAGGGATATCTATGGGAATACTTAATCCAAGGCTACTATTGGTATTAAACAAAACAGAAATGCAAAATATTGGAGCATAATGCCTAATATTTGCATTTTTTCTTTACAATTACATTAAAATGGTATATAATCCTTGATGAATAATATTTAAGGAATGATTTATTATGGTACAGTTTGAAGAATTGAAGCTCAGGCTTCTTGCTCTCAAAGACCCTATAGAAGAATTGGGCGATACCCTTGGTATAAAACCAATGCTCTCAGAGATAGCACAGCTCGAGTTGCGTGCAGCAGAACCAGGATTTTGGGATGATTTGGAAAATTCTCAAAAGATTCTCCAAAAAACAAGCTATCTTAAAGGCAAGGTGGAATCATACAACAGGCTAAAATCAAATTTTGAGGATACACTCACTCTTATCGAGCTTGCAGACGAAGAGGAGGATCTCTCTGTGTATGATGATGCTGTGGCTGACTGCGATGCTGTGGAGGCAGCATTAGATCAGCTAAGATTATCTACACTTCTCACCGGAGAATACGACTCTAAGAACGCTATCCTCACATTTCATGCAGGATCCGGTGGCACAGAAGCTCAAGACTGGGCAGAGATGCTATATAGAATGTATTGTCGTTGGGGTGAGAGCCACAACTTCAAGGTGAAAACTTTGGACTATCTTGATGGCGAAGAAGCAGGATTAAAAAGTGCTGTTATACTTGTAGAAGGCGAAAACGCATATGGCTATCTCAAGAGTGAAGCCGGTGTTCATCGTCTGGTTAGAGTATCTCCTTTTGATGCTTCCGGCAGAAGACACACATCGTTTGCATCTCTCGAAGTTATGCCTGAGATAGACAAAGATGTTAAAATCGAGATTAACCCTGAAGATATAAAAATGGACGTTTACAGAGCATCCGGTGCAGGTGGACAAAAGGTTAATAAGACCAGCTCCGCTGTAAGACTTACACATATCCCTACAGGAATTGTAGTAGCTTGTCAGGTGGAAAGAAGCCAGCATCAGAACCGTGAGGTTGCTATGACAATGCTTATGAGTAAGCTGGTCGAAATCAAAGAACGTGAGCATCTGGAAAAGATAGAAGATATCAAGGGTGTTCAAAAGGAAATCACATGGGGTTCTCAAATAAGAAGCTATGTTTTCATGCCATACACAATGGTAAAAGACCATCGCACAGGCTGTGAAACAGGTAACATCAGCGCTGTTATGGATGGAGAAATAGACGAATTTATAAACGCCTATCTAAAATCTGAAAGCTTGAAGGATATCAAGGCTACAGAGTGATAAGTAATTTACCTTATTAATATGAAAATACTAAAAAGAATTGGCAACTTTCTATTCACCACATTAATCAATCTGGGTTTAAATATATGGCAGTCAATACCTGCATGGGCATTATTGGCACTCCATTTTTGGCTTAATATACCCATATGGCTGTTTTGGATTGCTCTATTAATTTGGATAGTAGTTACAATGATAAAAACAGCAATAGTATCGTGGGCGGCGTGGTGCGCCAGCATACCGAACCCTCCCAGAGAAAACAAGAATCCGTATTCTCACAAAGACTGAGGATACGGATTTTTTATAATTTTAAACCAATTTAAAAAAAGTATTTAACTTTATCTTGTAATATGATAAAATTCTTAAAAAGGTTGTTTAAGGTGATATTATGAGCAAAAGAAGAATTATTTCTGTGATATCTGTTATGTTATCAATATTTTTATTATGCAACAGTAGCACAGCATTTGCATTTTCGAAAACAGAAAACTATACGGTTTATAATAGTGGCTCCGATGCATCTTCAGATTTATCTGAAGCTTATGTAACAGAGCTTATCACAAGTGTGAAAAACCAAGGCTCTCAGGGCTTGTGTTGGTCTTTTGCCGCTATGGGATGTCTAGAGGCGTATTTACTCAACGAAGGCATAGGAGAATATGATTTTTCCGAAGAGCATCCAAACTGGTGGGCGCTTGATGATTCCAACGGATATGGATGGTCGGGCAGAATGCTTGGAGATGGTGGCTGGTCGGAAATCCCTATGGGATATCTCATCTCATGGAATGGGCCTGTAAGAGAATCAGATGTGCCATATCAAGATGGAGCAAATGTCTTTCCTGAGAAATTCTACTCAGCACCTAAAGAAATCGGTGTAACCGGTATTAAGCTAATTGACGATGACATAAACGAGATCAAGCAAGCAGTGATAGAGCATTATGCCGTAAGCACAAGCTACAATTCCAGAACATATTATTATAACGACATCAGAACCGCTTACTATTCTCCGGTGGTGAATAACCCAAATGAAGGCCATGCAATTTGTGTTGTTGGATGGGATGATAATTATTCTAAAGATAATTTCGGAAACTCTTTATCAAACAAGCAGTTTCAGCCAAAGAATAATGGTGCTTGGCTTTGCAAAAATAGTTGGGGCACAGAAAGTGGATATGACGGAGGATATCTATGGATATCTTATGAAGATGCATATATATTTAATCAGGAATACGGCACAGCATTTGCCATAACAAATGCACAAAAAATAAACAGTGACACTCATATGTATCAGGTAGAAACCTATGGTGCTACCTACAAATATCCCGTAAAAGAAGACCATGGATTTGAATTAAATGAAGCCACTTTTGCAAATATTTATGACTTTGACAGTAACTTTAATACAATAGACAAAGTGATTTTTTTCACCGATAGCGTCGGAGCAGATTACACAGTTTATTATATTCCACTCGTTTCAAACGGAGCTATGGACAGCGATAAAGATAATTGGATTGCTCTTTCATCAGGTAAAGTAGATTATATAGGCTATACTTGTGATGATATTACCGACTATAAAATTGATGCGACAAAAGGTGCTATTGGTATATATATGAGTAATCCGACAGGTAGCGTAACAATTGGCGTTGATGAGTGGATGTCTCAGGCAATTACTAACAAAATGTACTTTCTGCCTAATGCAAAAAAGGGCATCAGCTATATTATAGATAACAACGGTGCAAGAGATATTTTAGATATGTATGCCGAAAACGGTGACACCATAGGCGGTCAAATATCAATCAAGCTGGTTGCCACAAGGAGTGATGATACAAATACAATAGACAGTGACACTCTAACGGACACTGACACATCATTTACTGATACAGAGAACACATCAGATAGCGACATATACACCGATGATGAAAATTTCTTAATTGGTGATGTTGATTCAAATGGCTCTGTTAAAATGTATGATGCTGTGTTAATTCAAAGAAATATCGCAAAACTGATAACTTTTAATACAACACAAAGAAAACGAGCTGACGTAAATCGTGACAACATCATTAATTTAACTGATGTCGTTATGATTCAAAAATACATTGCAAACTTAATAAAAATATAATTAATGCCGTATATTTGATAGATACAATCAGATATACGGCTTTTTAATTATAATAAATCGCTTGATGTATAAATATTTGGCACATCGCCTGTAATCACAGTTTGAGATATGATTATGCTGGTTTTTATTTTTGAATTTGAGTTTATTCCGGTGGAATAAACAGACAAATCAGCCTCTAAATTAGCTTCTATGGTATGTATGGTCTGATTTAAACCTGCTGACTCGAAATTACTTGTAAAATCAGCAGAAATACCACCTGTAAATGTGGTATTAATAGAAATGGTTGGTCCTGTTTCCTTCAAAAGCTCAACACCGGTGAGCAAGCCAAGTGGAATATCCACTTTTACGTTTTTTGTTTCGTCAAGTTTTTTCTGTGCCATTACAGTAACATCAGATTTAAATTGATTAAGCTTAACATAGTTTACATAGACTGCCCTAACTTCTCCATCAGACGATTTTTCAACCTTTACTATATCATCATTACTATAATTTCCACTATCCAGCACATCGTTAATTGAGTCATTTACCGCCAAAGTAGCGCATGTTGTACAATTATTAACGATAACATCCTTTAGCAATGGTCTCACATGATATTCCATGTAAAAAAAAAGTCCTACAATTACAATGAGTACCAGAATAATCTTTATATAGAATTTGCGTGAAAACCGTCTTGCTCGATATTGCATAAAAACACCCCTTAACATTCTATAAAAATATTAAGAGGCTAGTTACAAATAATTTTAAAATGCATTTATTTATGAATTAATTATGAGGTAAGTATAAATTGACGGTAAAATTATAAAATCAAGCCATACTATCAAATCTGTTCAGTTAATAAAAGAAAAAAAAGTATTCTAATTCAGTATAAATTTCTTTGTTTTACAGATACTAACGTAACATTGAACTCATAGCGAAAAGATAGAAAGTGGTTAATGTTGTATCCCTGTGCTTTAATCACCTATTTTCAATTTTTGACAAATCCTGTCTTCAAATCTTGTATATTTAGTGGCAATTTTGTCATAATTCTTATCCCACAAAATAAAAAATGGTTTTTCAATAAATTTAATACGAGCAAAATCAATCAAGGAACATACCAAGAACACAGCGATGACACTTAAAACTGCGTGAAGATATATCAATTTGGAGTCATACATTTCTACATTGTGCAAAACATCGTGCCATAACCACCAGCGCATAGTATCACTATTGGCATGGATTAGTAATATACCAAAGGTGGTTGAGGAAACACTATTTATAAACCTGTTTGGTTTTATTGTTAAATTCTTAAAGAACATAAAAGAGCTGATACCAGTTAAAAATGCGAGAAGTGTATTGGAATCGGTTACGAAATAGTAAATTAAATTGATCCCTGTTTTGTGTTTAATCAAAGCACCTAATACAACAGATGTGCAGCAAAGAAAAATACAAATGCTAGATAAAGCTCCCCAGAATTTTACATCTGAAAAAATACGCTTCGGGTAAAGACGAATATAGGAAGAAGTAAAGTACAATACCATATACCAAGAAATATAGTTCATAGTTACCGAGAATAAAGGTATTGTTCCAAAGAAAATATAAATAAATCCACATAAGAAAATCAAACGAATATGTTGTTTTTCGGTAAGGTTATGTATCAAAATATTCAGGAAAGGAATGCACAAAAAGAACAACAAATAGGTGCCGGTAAAGTTTTGTGCAACAGATGTAAAAGGAACCACGGCCTTAAAAAAAGATTTTACAGTGAATGGACTATAGCCGGTTATCCAAAATATGCTATTAATAATTATTTTGTAAAACATTACCTCAAAAAACAACTTAACAAACTTTTTTACAGATATATTGGATAAGCACATGAAGTAGCCTGTAATAAGCACAAAGCAGTTAATTCCTATTTTTCCAAAAGTACCCCATATCAATAAAAACAGCGATGCAGGTGACCACGGATTTTCAAAAACCGGACCATTTCCAGTCAAGCCCGAATTAACAACATAATGATGAGCTACGATTAGAATCATAGATATAATTCGAAATAGTTCAATGTTTGAATCCCGCATTTTTGAGTTTGATACACAAGGTTTTAATTGTTTTCCTAGCATAATAACTCCTTTCATATTTACAATTAATTTGACTTTATTATTCTACCATCATCGACAAGACAATACAATAATTTCTACTAAAAAGAGTCTTTACTTTTGTAGGATTACAATTAATGCGAAACCAAAAAATGAAAATGCAATAATAACAATATAGAAGTTGCCTAACAGCAACAGTATTTACCCATACTGTATTAATTTTTAGTCCAACCATTGACAAATAACAAAAAAAGAAATTCAAGTATCATATTAATACTTGGATTCCAATATTATCTTCCCCTGGTAGAAGCAGGGGTTATTTCCACGCCTAAAAACAGAAAAAAAGAAAATCAAGTATCGTATCAATACTTGATTTCTAATATAAATCGAGCGTCCATAACTCAAATCCGTTATGAACACTCGATATGGTACGGATGTTCTTAACCAACCTAAATTTCACACTTAGAATCCGGCTGAAGGCTCACATATTTCCTCGTACATTTGCCGATTTGCTTTCTCCTTGATATGATCATATTAAAATATTTTAAGGAGGCTATTTTTTATGGAAAAGTACATTTTTGACGAAAGCAATGGGCTATGGTATGAGCTTCAAGGAGACTATTATCTACCGTGCTTAAAACTGCCTGAAGGAGAACAACAGCCTGTCGGCTTATGGGGACAACGACACTTGCGGTATATCAAGCAAAATCACAAGGTCTTTTATCTCAATCTGCTGACAAGCGGTAAACTGAACGGCTACCTCTCAGATATTGATAAACAAGCAGAAGATATGTTTTCTTGTCTCGTAAAGCAAATGGCAGAGCGCGAAGATGTAACAGAACGGCTTAAAGCGGAAAAACAAATGGAATGGGTTGGTCGAATGAATAATATCCGAAACCAAGCCATAGAAATTGTAAATAACGATATCATATACAATTAGTCAAAGCGGCGATAAGGACTTATGTTCTTACCGCCGCTTTGCATTTCCCTTGCATATGGCAATTACATAACCATTTCCCAAAAAGAATTTACTATATTCTATCGTATGCAAATCTGCAAAGCATATCCCATTTCCTATACACTTCCCATATGCCTCCTTCTTTGTCCAAATCTCAAAGAACCGTGTTAGGATTTCGGTATTAGTGGTGTATGAGAAATCTTGTTCAACAGGTGTATGTCCGAACAGATACAGCAGTTCTTCATCACTGCAGATGCGTTTGGCTACTGTTAGATCAATAGGGCGGACTTGTTCGATATCGATTCCAACAGGTTTATCATCAACTGCACAGACTACCATATCTCCTGAATGGCTAATATTAAACTCCACAGCCCAATCTTTTGCATAAGGCTTGCCATGTTCTTTTATGCTAAAAACGATACCTTCGGGTGCAACAATGCACCATTCGGCTATGGCTTTACGAGCAAGCATTTCGCCGGCAACCGTTCGCTTTTTATCATCAACAAAACGAAATCTATCAACACGTTGTTGCTTGTCCGTGCTCATTAGCGAGTACCATTTATTATATTCGGGAACAGTTAAATCCCGAATATCGTATTTATACCATTTCATTGATTTTCAATAAAGGCAATGACATCACCGACGGTTTTAAAATCTTTAATGGCTCTGTCGGGGATTTCAATATCAAACTCGTCTTCAACAATGCACGCAAGGTTTACCAAATCAAGAGAATTAAACCCCAAATCCGCAATAAGCGCAGTATTCTCATTTATGGTGATATTGTTGATATCGGTATTCTCCCGAATGATTTTTGTGAGACGCTCTATCATTTCATCGTCCTCCATAGTTTCGTTTAATTTTCTTTGTCGTGGTTTTTGGAAATTCCGTATCCCTGATAATTACTTTGCCTATATTCTTTATCTGCGGCAAATATTGATTAACCTTTTGAATATCCGCATTGATTCTGTCTTTTGCATCAGTAACCGCTTCGTCAAGATAAACTTCTGCTACAATTATGTTATCCTTACCGTATGCAATGGCTTCTTTGACATAAGGAATCGTGTAAATTTGTTCTTCGATAGATTCAGCGGAAATGTTTTCGCCGTTTCCAAGTATAATTAAATTCTTGATTCTACCGGTTATGTGTAGTGCGCCGTATTCGTCAATGGTACCGATATCCCCGGTCCTGAACCAACCGTCAACAAATACTTTTTTGTTTTCGGTATCATTACGGTAATACCCGAGCATTACATTATCGCCGCGAACGAGTACTTCGCCATCTTCAGATATATTTACTTCATTACAACAAAGGGGCAAGCCGACACTGCCGGCAATGTTAAACTTATTACGGTTTACTGCAACAATTGGTCCGCATTCCGTAATGCCGTATCCGTTCAGCACCGTGATTCCAAACGCTTCAAACGCACGGATGTATTTGGTATCAAGTGGTGCGCCGCCGGATACAATTAAATCAAGTTTCCCACCGAATGCCGAAATAACCGATTTGAAAAGAACTTTCCGCAAATCAATTCTGCACTTAAGAAGTGCATTACTGATTTTTATAAGTACCTTTAACACTTTATCCTTGCCTTGCTTTTTTGCAGTTGCCCATATGTTTTTGTAGAGGGTTTCAACAATCAGCGGCACGGCAAATAAATGCTGTGGCTTACACTTTTTGAAATCCTCAGGAAATTTCTTAAGACTTTTGTTTATGTATATGGGATAACCGTAATACATCACAGCAAATACACTTGCAACTAAACCGAATGTGTGGTGTAACGGAAGTACCAATAACGATGCCCCCGTTAGTAAAACATTGCAACAGGCGCCATACATACAGGAGCAGAAATTATTATGTGTCAGCATAACACCTTTGCATTTTCCTGTGGTGCCGGATGTGTAGACAATAGATGCTAAATCGTTTTTGTTAACTTCCGTATCTATATACTCCGTATAACCACTTGCAAGCAATGTTTTCCCGTTTTCAATCAGAGAGGGGATTTCTTTCATATTGATGTAGCTAATATTTGGAAGCATAGTTTGTAAACATTCGGCAATATCCGCATAGATGTTTGAGTATATAAGCAGTTTGCTGTCACTGTCTTCTAATAGTTCTGCAATGCTGCCTGCGTCCAGTTCTTTATCAATTGGCACTATCACATTTTTGCCGCATGTTACGGCAAAGTGAGTCAATATCCATTCATAGCTGTTCTCGCCGAAAACAGCAATATGGCAATTATGAAATCCTGCATCAAATAGATAACTGCCGAATGCTTTAACTTCTGATCGAAATTGAACAAAGCTTACAGAAACATTCTGTTTCTTATTTTGAAACGCAAATGCCTCTTTTTCGCTATGCTCTCTGACACAATAATCAAGCAATTCTTTAGTTGTGTAAACAGGAGTATGTTTGTATAAATCATAGTTGTTCATAAACACTTATCCCTCAATTTATCAAACATAAGATTAGAATCACAATAGCAAAAATGATAAGGGCAGAAAACATAATTATAGGCACGATGTATGCTAACTGCCTACTTTTAGTTATATTTTGCTTCTCATAAATGCTTTTTCTTTTGAATTCGTTTGGAAGCCGTTCTATCAATTCTCTACATGTTTCACTGCTTTTGCTTAGCCTATTAGCATACTGTATGGTTATATATAAAAACACAAAAGAAAGTGCGATTCCTGTAATCGGAAACAAAACATGTGGAATTATATCAGCTAATGTTATATCCCATATTTTGATAAACGGTAAAAGAATAATAATAAAAACGGCAAAGAAAAACATGCAAACTTGTTTCCACATTAACGAATCTCTATGGGACCACTCATTATAATAAATATTCATTAAGGATAATAATTCTTCGGTAGTGTTTATTTCATATACTTGTTTTTGATTTTTCGGACAACATTTGCAGCAATTATTGTTTTGTGAATCTCTTTTCATAATATACCCTCTATTTTAAATATCCTATCTTTTTAAAATACTCAACATACTTTCGCAGATAGTCGATACCAATGTCCGACCACTCGAATCCGAGTTTTTTCAGATACTCGACTGTGAAATCGTTTTCAATGCGAATATTGCTATCGTAGTTGAGCTGGTCGTTTTCATCCATATCATTGATAAAGGTTTCAAAGATATGCTCCATTCCGGTTTGCTTTGCGGTTTGGCGTAGTGCCTCTGTAAATACAGTGCCGTTCACAAGTTTCAGGTCATATCCAAGCTGATTAATGATTTCAACCAACTTATCAAAATATACAACCTTGATACTGTTGATATGGAACACAGTCTGCTCTGTGCTGAAATGACGGGCAATTGTCATAACTGCATTTGCCGCTTCGTCAATAGGCGTAAACTCGGAATAGTTGGTGTCCTTTATCAAATAATCGGGGAACAAACCAAGCTCCAATACACCCTTTACTCTCTGTAAAAATGCGTTAGATTCGTGATTCTTTTGGAACTGTCCATCACTTATGCGATTGGTCAGGTTACCCATACGCATAATGTTTGCCTGCAAACCATCACACATTGCATCAAGCACAGCTTTTTCTGCCTCAAACTTACTTCTGCCGTAAACATTTTCAAGAGGTTGCTCAATATATAAGCTGCTCTCATAAAAATGCTTTTCAGTTTCGCTTATGTAACCATCAAAGGCATCACCAAATGTATTACCCGAAACGCTGAGAGTCGAGGTGTGAATCAGTTTTGCATTCGCTTCTTTACAGAACGCTATCAAGCGTTTTGTCGTTTCGACATTAGCTTCATAAAAATACTTGTACGAGCCGTAATGCTTGACGCTTGCGGCACAGTTGATTACGGTATCGACCTTGCCGAGCAGATCGGTGTATTTTTCGTCAGATAAACCAAACTTGTCTTTTTGCAAATCTGCGCAAATTACCTCAATGCGGTTTATAGCATCATATTTATCGCCAAAGTAGAATTCAAGCAGTTCTTTCAAACGCTTTACGCTATCGGCTTTATCTTTGCCTCGAACAAGGCAGTATGCTGTGCCATTATCATTGTCAAGGAAATCTGCAAGAATATGAATACCCAAATATCCCGTGGCGCCGGCAAGGAGAATATTACCGACATCAACTTTTGCAGGTTTGTTCATCTGCTCCACTGTGTTTTTCGCAAGAATTGTGTTCACCGTGCTAAAATCCACATCAGCAAAGGAAACGGTCGGCTTGTCACCGTTTTCAATACATTCGCAGAGGGTTTCTACCGTTGGATAATCAAAAACATTTTGAAGATTGAAATGTATCCCCTCGTTGTGCGCCTTTGAAACAAATTCGATAGCTTTTAGCGAATCACCGCCTAAATCAAAGAAATCGTCTGTAATGCCAATGGGAGTAGTGCCGAGCACCGATTCGATCAGTTTGCAAAGCTCTTTTTGTTGCTCATTTTCAGGTGCCACATATTCTGTATCATTTAAAAAATGCTCAAGATCAATTTCCGGTAACGCTTTGCGGTTGATCTTACCGCTTGAAGTTAAGGGCATTTCATCAAGGTGGGTGAAAATATGCGGCAGCATATATTTCGGCAGTTTCTTGCCAATATGGTTGCGAATCTCCTTTGCGTCTACCACAAGGCCGGTATAGAAAGCGCAGATAAGCTGTCTGCCTTCGTTATTTTTGAGTACAACGACAACAGCCTGTGAGATGCCGTCAATACTGCAAATAGCATTTTCAATTTCTCCGAGTTCAATACGAAGTCCGCGGATTTTCACCTGAAAATCATTTCTGCCGACATAGACAATGTTACCATCCTCACGCCAATAGGCAAGGTCGCCGGTTTTGTATAACTTTCCTTTGCCAAACGGATTGTCTATGAATTTCTCGGCAGTCAGTTCCGGACGGTTTAAATATCCGGCTCCCACACCGTCGCCGGCAATGCAAAGTTCGCCCGTAACGCCGATAGGTGCTGGTTTCATATATTTATCCACAATGTAGATTTGAGTATTGGCTATAGGTTTACCTATATGTATATCAATACCATCGTTTTTATTTAACTTGCCACCAATATCCCAAACACTGCACTCACTTGGACCAATAGGATTGTATATCTGTGCATTAGGTGCTTTTGTATACATTTGAGTGAGCAGTTCAGGAGTTAAAGGTTCGCCTGATGTGCAAATACATGTTAACTGCTGCAATGGTTGACAATTACAGTTTTCGTCAAAATATATTTTTAGCCGAGTTGGAGTTGTCATAACTACATTTATATTGTTCTTTTTAACAGCATTCAAAAACTTTTCTTGAACAGTACCTTCATCGTCATCAAGAATTACTGTTGTGTATCCATTTGTTAATGGTAACAATGACTCTGCAATAAAGTAATCAAAGGACACACTGTTAACACAAGCAAAAACATTATTGCTATGTTTATTCAAGGTTTCAAGTGTATTGTTATTTTTACAAAAATTCAAAAGTCCATTGCCTGTAAGCATACATCCTTTCGGATTTCCGGTACTGCCCGATGTGTAGATAATATAACACACATCGGAATTATTAACCGTTACTGCCGATTTATCAGGATTTATTTTTTCAAGCACGTTTAATGTAATAACAGTAGCATTAATACTATCGGCGTTAATCTCATCAGAGATTAGAATCTTCACATTGCAGTCACTGCACATATATTCTACTCGCTCAATAGGATAGCGTTTGTCTACCGGCAGAAAGATTGCTCCTATCTTTAAAACAGCAAGTTGGAATGCAATTAACTTATAACTTCTTTCAAGGTGTATTGCAATAACATCTTTTTCTTTTATGTCTATGCTAACTAATTTGTCGGCATACTCTTGAATCAATTGATTTAATTCTAAATAAGTAAGGGCTTTATTTTGAAATATTACCGCAATTTTATCCGGTGTTTTCTCCACCTGTTTTTCAAACAACTGATGGACGCATTTATCCCTTGGGTAATCGGTAGCGGTGTTATTAAACTCAACTAATATCTTGTTTTGTTCATTAGAGTATAATACATTTAAGTCCTTTATCTGCATCATATTTTCTCCTATTTATAGCAACACAAACAGTTTATTCGAAACAAATTTTGTTTTCTTTAAGATAGTCGTTTATTATCACTTTATAGTAATAGCATCCTGTTTCATTGGACAGTTTATGCACTGTATCAGTAGCAAGTCTTAATATTTTATCATTGTTAATAGAATTCAATTTGTTATAGACAACAGTAGCATTGATATAATGCAGCAATGCAGTAATAACACCTTCAAAATGTGATATTTCTAATGAAAGTAATAATTCATTTTTACATGGTTCAGTTGGATTCTCATTTTTAAAACGAGCACCAAAAAGCGCCTTATATTTTAGGCAGGTAATAATATAGCTTATATACTGAACTTTACTGTAGTTATATGTGGAATAATCAATCAACAAATTATAGATAAAATCAATTCTATCCCTATCTTTAGGAATGATTTCAAGTGACAAATCCTTGTATTTTTCCAAATAATAATCACATTCATCTCTTAAACAAATCCAAATAATAATCACATTCATCTCTTAAACAAATAAGATATTGTTTGTCGACAAACCTTGTTTTAGACTTTACTATATCTCCGCTTTTTGAAAAAGTTTTATGTTTAGGAATGTCAAAATCCTTTAAAGCCATTGCAAAATAATCCTTTATTCTCGGATGATTATATATAGACTTTTTACTAATATATTTGATTTTTTCTATAATGCTAGGATATATTGATTCGACAATTCTTGGATTAAATCCTAATTGATAACGTATAGCTAGAAAATTAATAAGTTTTTCTTCTTCGGAATACTGATAACCCCAAGCTGTTTTAAATTTTTCTTTCCAATCATATTGATTATCTACCATTGGCTTTTCAGCGGTTATAGATATTCCGTTTTTTGAAGTAAACTCTTTCAAAAAAATTGTTGTATCATTTGCTTCAAATTTATTACTACTGAAATTTGAACTCATTCTGTGCCAATAAAAAGGAACTTTAAATTTTTTTGATTCTTGTGGTTCTGTACTATGTTGAACATAAAGAATGTGTTTACCTTTTATTCGTTCATCTTGGAATAACGGAATTATATCAAAAGTATCAACTGCACCATAACCTAAAACTATTACTTGTGTCGCTTTATTTATTAAAGTAATAAGAACTTCTTTTGCTTTTTCCGAAAAGCCTGATTTCACCTTCGATATAGTTGTTCCAAGCTTATCAATTTCATTGTTAGAGCACCCATGCAAGTGGAAAATTGAGCTTCCGAAACTTGTTTCATATCCACAAATACCATTAGTTTCAAAAGCAGATATTACACCATGATTTTCTGCAAAAGCATTTTCAATTCCTAAGTCAAAGTTTGTTGTAATTATGTTCGCGCCATTGTTAAGTAGCGCAGCAAGGATTTGATGGTTTTCGTTAGGAAGAATCTTACTGTATGATTGAAAACCTTTTAATATAGATTCTCGATTAAGAATATCATCCAGTTCATATATACATCCACATATAGTTTCAAGGCGTGGGCAAGGAAAAACCAAACTATTGTCATAATCATGTATAATATCTTTAGACTTATTCCATGTATTTAAAATAACATCAGCAATTTCTTTGCCACAAGATTCTTCCAGTACAAATTCCGTAAGTCCATTCCCCAAAGGGAGACTCGCAGGGCACGAACACGAAATACCGCTTCCGACCAAGAACAAAAATTCATTCAAATTATTATGCTTTTTCATAAATTCCATCACCATTTTCACTTCTTCAAATACCACATGGATACCTTGTTTTATCCCTTTGCTTCTAACATTTGTTGTAACAGCAACTTATATCCATTAATAAATCTCTTCATAGTACGCTCTTTATAGAGGTCAGTGCAGTATTCCACCATAATAACCACGTCCGTTTCACGCGGCATTACGTTAAATGTGAAATCGTATTTTGATGTAGTAATCGGCACGGGCAAAAGCTCAGCCTTTTTATCTCGGAATACTACATCAGTCATTTGCTCGCTTTGGTAAGCAAACATCACATCAAACAGCGGATTACGGCCGGGCTTATGAATATCCAGTTTTTTTACCAACTCACCGTAAGGGTAGTCCTGATGATTGATAGCATTAACTGAGTTTTCTTTTACCTCTTGCAAGAATTCCAATACGGTTTTTGTGCCGACAGGCTTATTGCGTAGGGCTATGGTATTGACGAACATACCGATGGTGTCAAGATACTTTGCGTCTCTGCCGCTTATGGGCACGCCGACCACAATATCCTCATTTCCGCTGAATTTGGAAAGCAGTATATTAAATGCTGCCATATAAAACACATAAGGTGTAATGTTCTGCTCCTTGCAGAAAGCAAGGATTTGGTTGTGTAGTTCAATATCCACCGTGTCATAAATTGCACTGCCGTTAAAGCTTTGCTTTTGTCCGCGTTTAAAGTCCGTATTGATTTCAAGAACGGGCAGCTCGTCGGTATAGACAGACAGCCAATATTGCTCACTTTCGGTATGGTCTAGGCTTTCTACCGCAAACCGTTTGTAAGGAACAGGAGTATTATTGAGTTCCCTGCCCATATACAGCTCGTTCAGTTCTCTGAAAAATACAGGCATAGAGCTACCGTCCGTTATGATATGGTGCATATCAATCATAACAGTATTTTCATATACACCGACACGGAATAGCGGTGCTTTGGAGAGATCAAAAGGACGGACAAATTCTGTAATATTGCCGTTATCTAAACATTCGACCTTACATTCGGCAGTATCATCGATAACCTGAATAATACTTCCGTCTTTATTCTCAAAATGTGTGCGCAGGATTTCGTGACGGTCAATAAGTTCATTAACCGAAGCCTGCAGGCGTTCAATATCCACTTCGTCCGCCTTGAACACATACGGCACATTGTAGGTTGCGCTGTTTTCCTGCATACTCTGTGCAGTATAGACACGCATCTGCGCATCGGTTGCCGGAATATCACCGGAAAAATCAAAGATTTCTACCTCAGTATCTGCAACAGTAAGCCGCTGTGCCAGTTCTTTTACCGTGTCACAGTCAAAAATCGTTTTGGTATCGGTGTGATAGCCCTGCTTTTCAAGGTTGGAAATAAGTTCAATGGCTTTTAGTGAATCGCCGCCGATATCAAAGAAATTATCCATAACACCTACCTTGTCAGTACTCAAGGTAGCTTCAACAGCGGATACAAGTACTTTTTCCTGTTCGGTTATGGGCGCAACATATTCCACCGCTGTATCTATAGCATATAAATCCACCTCCGGCAGCGTTTTCCTGCTTATTTTACCGCTGGAGGTCATAGGCATTGTGTCTATGTGAGTGATAATATGCGGCAACATATACTTCGGCAGTCTTTTACCTATCTCTGCTCTGATAGATTTTGCATCTGTTACCTTGCCTGTATAGAAAGCACATATAAGCTGTCGGCCTTCTTCATTCTTTCGCACAACGACAGCCGATTGTTCGATACCGTCTACTGCGGATATAGCACTCTCTATCTCGCCTAACTCGATACGCAGACCTCTGATCTTCACCTGAAAGTCATTCCTGCCGACATACATGATGTTACCGTCTTCACGCCAATAAGCAAGGTCACCGGTCTTATATAACTTGCCTTTACCAAATGGGTTTTCGATAAACTTTTCCGCTGTAAGTTCAGGACGATTTAGATACCCGGCTCCAACACCTGCTCCTGCGATACAAAGTTCACCTGTTACGCCTATCGGAACAAGCTGCATGTACTTATCAACTATATAAATCTGTGTATTTGCAATAGGTTTACCAATATGAATTGCTTCACTGATTTGGGCATATGAAGAACAGATTGTACATTCACTGGGACCATATTCATTATGCAAATTTATTTTGTGATCAATAATTTCCTTGGCAAATATATCTTCCAATTTCTCCCCAACAAGAATTACATTTTGAAATTCCCATCCAATTTTTTGAACAATAGACTTAAAATAAGTTGGGGTTGTCATTATTGTTGATGAATTTTTGTATAACGCGTTTCTAATATCTGTAATACTACGGTTGTCTTTAA
>JAQXOB010000023.1 GCA_029098305.1 Clostridia bacterium | reverse complement strand
TACATCCACAGATACATCCACAGACACATCCACAGACACATCCACAGATACATCCACAGACACATCCACAGATACATCCACAGACACATCCACAGATACATCCACAGATACATCCACAGATACATCTACAGATACATCTACAGATACATCTACAGATACATCTACAGATACATCCACAGATACGTCTACAGATACATCTACAGACACATCTACTGACACATCTACAGACACATCCACAGATACATCTACAGATACATCTACAGATACATCTACAGATACATCTACAGATACGTCTACAGATACATCTACAGACACATCTACAGATACATCCACAGACACATCTACAGATACATCCACAGATACATCTACAGACACATCTACTGATACATCAACAGATACATCGACTGATTCTACTACAGACAGTGAGAGAGTTTACATTTATGTAAAAAAGGACATTGTAACCAGCGATACAGACATGTGGGAAAATATATATGTTCATGTTTATAACAATGATGGTTTGACAACCACATGGCCGGGAATAAAAATGTCTCTTGTTGAAGGCAGTGTAGATTTGTATATGGCAGACATAACAGATTTCAAAGATGCTGTATACTTGATTATCTCTAATGGTGATAAATTACAAACATCAGGAGGCGATAATGCTATTCATGTAACTGCTAATTCAACATATAGACTTAGCGATTATTTTACCATAACGCTAGACGATGAAGGATATGTAAATATAATCTACAAGCCATAATTAATTAAAGTTCGATTAAAAAACGGTTGATTTTGCTCTATACAGCAAAATCAACCGTACTTTTTTACGTTATATAATTAAATACTGTCCTACCTAGGTTGAATGTTTGTATTATCAAAGGATGCATTATAAGCATAAAAGTTTTTGCTGTCTAATTTATCAGTGAGCAGTCGTAAACCTTCACCAAATCTTTGATAATGCACAATCTCTCTTTCTCGCAAGAATCTTATAGGATCCTTAACATCCGGATCATCAACATAGCGCAGGATGTTATCATAAGTCACACGCGCTTTTTGTTCAGCACTCAAATCTTCATGCAAATCTGCTATAGCATCTCCTTTAACTTGCATTGATGCTGCTGTATATGGCACACCTGAAGCAGCTTGTGGATAAATTCCAGCTGTATGATCTACAAAGTAATCATCCATTCCAGCTTCCTTAATCTGCTCTGCTGTTAGGTCTCTTGTTAACTGATACACGATGGTACCAATCATTTCTAAGTGAGCTAGCTCTTCTGTTCCGATATCTGTTAAGATTGCCTTTAGCTCAGGATATGGCATAGTATACCTCTGACTAAGATATCGAAGTGATGCTCCTAATTCACCGTCTGGACCGCCGTATTGCGAGATAATTATCTTTGCGAGAGCAGCGTTTGGTCGTTTTATCTTTATAGGATATTGCAATTTTTTCTCATAAACCCACATATATCTTACTCCTCCCCATTATCCCATGGCCATGGACTATTTATCCATGAATATGGATTATTAATTACACTCATGGGACTAAGCGGCCCAAAGTTCTTTTCGTAGTCAGCTCTAAGTGCTGATGCCTTGTTCTCGTATTCTTCTAGCTTTGCAAGTGCATCTCTATCTCCGGCATGAGTATCAAGATACAAATGAAGCTCTACAAGCGCAAAATCGTACGATGATAGTTTTTTAAGCATTTTTTCTCTATCTGTCATCTCTTTCTGGCACCTCCATAAAATGGCTTATCAAGTTCCTGGAAAAGTGTGCCTGCCTCTGTGCCTTGCTCTGGGCTATAAGTCTCTCCCATATTACTTTGATAAGGTACATATGCCATTGTAGAAACTGTCTTTTTTGGCAATGGACTGATTCCATATTCTTTCATTGTCTTTCGAACAAATTCTTCCATATATATGCTCCCTTCTTATAAAGTATGGCTTTGGATTTATACAAATCCATTCCACATTTTATTTTATGTACAAATATTATTATTGCTACTTTTGTCATATATCATGATTTCTGAATATAAATAACATATTTGCAAATAATATTTATATCAACCTAAAGGAGGATTATATATATGTTTAAACATGAAAAAATGTTATTTCATCCTGTGGAAGTAGAAAGACCAAACCCACAATATGCCGTTCTCCTTCAAGAACAGCTTGGCGGAGCTAACGGAGAATTAAAAGCCGCAATGCAATATATGTCACAAAGCTTCAGAGTAAAAGATCCTGAAATTAAGGACTTGTTCCTTGATATTGCTGCAGAAGAGCTTGGTCATATGGAAATGGTTGCACAGACAATCAACCTTCTCAACGGTCATGATGTAGATGCACAATCTATAAATGCTGGCGAAGTTCAAACCCATGTGTTGTTAGGTCTTAATCCCGGACTTATCAACGCTTCAGGTTATTCGTGGACAGGAGATTATGTGAGTGTTACCGGTGATCTGTGCGCAGATATTTTGAGTAATATCGCATCTGAGCAGAGAGCAAAGGTAGTGTATGAATATCTATATCGCCAGATTAACGATAAAAAAGTAAGAGAAACTATAGATTTTCTGCTAAATCGTGAAGAAGCTCATAATCAGATGTTCAGAGATGCATTCAATAAGATACAGGACACCGGCTCTAACCGTGACTTTGGAACAACCAAGGCAGCAAAAATGTATTTCTCAATGTCTAATCCAGGTCCAAATGCATTTGCTGATAATGATGTAAAGGCACCAAGCTTTAAGTAATAAGCGATAAATATGTAACCGCTGAATAAAAAACACTACATTCTGAACGAATGTAACAACCGAAAAAATATTAAAATATATAATAATCCAGTAATTCAGGACTTTTTTTACAGAATGAAACGGACACACTCATATAATTTGAGATGTGTCCGTTTTTGTTTTGTTATTTATTTTGTTAAGATGAAAAATAGCTATATAAATTATTGGAGAATAAGTATAAAGTTATATATTTCTTGATTACCTTCTATCTCGCATAGCTCGGTGTAACGGTGATTTTGATTCATGTACTCCCTAAAGCTTTCTTTTTCGATTTCTGTAGCATCTGAACCATATATCACAATCATATATTCATAATCTGATACGTTGAGTTTTTCTGCAAGCTCTATGGCAGTTTTTTCACTGCTTTCACAAGAAACTAGCATACGTTTATCTGTAAAGCCTATATAGTCGTTTTCTTTTATAGAAACTCCATCAACAGTAGTAGTGCGAACTGCCTTAGTAACCATACCTGTTATTACTCCTTGCATTGCATCACGAAGGCTGTTTTCTATTTCGTCTGCATCGCCAGAGTCATAAGAAAGCATTGTAAGAGCTGCATAGCCATCACCTATTGAACGACTCTCTATAACACGAACATTTGAATCACTGTACAATTCTGCTGCCTGTTTTGCAGCCATTATAATATTTCCGTTATTTGGTAGCACAAATATGGTTTCAGCATTCACCTTATTAAATGCATCAACAAAGTCTTCGGCTGATGGGTTTTTACCCTGACCACCATCAATGATAACATCAGCACAAAGGTCACTTAATGTCTTTTTTATACCCTCACCGGTGGCAACTGTTACAATTCCAAACTTTTTCTTTGGCTCATCATCAAAACGATTTTCGATATTAGTTTCATGATGTTGTAAAGTCATGTTTTCTATTTTTAGAGTCAAAAATTCACCATAATTATGACAGAAGCTCAGTGCCTTTTCAGGTGTTAGAGTATGTACATGAACTTTCACCTTTGTTCCAGTTTGTACAGCAACAATAGAATCACCTATTGAGCCAAGATATTCTATTAGTGTGTCTATGTTAAAGTTTTTTATATCTGTTTTTGAGTGAGTAAGCTGCAACAAAAATTCTGTACAATACCCAAACTTCATTATAGTATTTTCGTCAAATTTTGATAAATCTACTGTGTTTGAAGGTACAGATATTTTCACTTCATCAAGTGTTTCACCGTTAAGGATACGATGCATTCCATCAAATATGTAATAAAGTCCTGCTCCACCGCTATCTATCACGCCTGCTTCTTTTAATGCTGCTAAAAGGTCTGGTGTACGCTGTAAAGATTCGTTCATCTCTTTAAGCACATCGGCAATAAAGGACTCTAATGTACTTTTGCTGTCTATTCTTTCGCAAGCAAAGGCGACTGCCTCTCTCGCTACTGTAAGTATGGTGCCCTCGGTTGGCGTAATTACTGAAGCATAGGCACTTTTAACTCCACACTGCATAGCCTCTGCAATTTCTTTCACATTTGCTTTTTCTATGCCCTGAAAGCCATCAGAAATGCCGGCAAAAAACTGGGATAGTATTACTCCGGAATTTCCTCTTGCACTCAAAAGCATACCCTGCGAGATAATGGAAGCAGCATCTGATAGCACTTCTGTGGAACGTCCATCAAGCGCACGAACGCCACCATTTACTGTTAGGCTCATATTGTCACCGGTGTCACCATCAGGTATTGGGAAAACATTGAGATCGTTTACAATACCGGCATTCATGCTAAGATTTGCTGCTCCACCCAAAATAAGTTGCTCTAATAATTTACCATCAAGAACTTTTGTACCCATAGTTTTTTATACTCCTCAAACATTATTTAATTATCAAAAACTAATAATCATAATAGCGTCAATGCTAATTACTATTTATGTTTATTGTAAATAGACTAGGCTAAGCTGCTATTTATTTAATCATAAACAAATATATCAATTAGTATCATAAAAATCTTCCTTGATAACATCGGGCTTCTGGTTTTTCACAATCCTGACCATAGTAATTGCTACGCAAAAGCTTAAAATACCCTCTGTGATGCAGGTAACTCCAAGAAATCTCATTATTGAAATTATACTATCCATAGGACGCAATATAACAAGCAAACTTGAAATTATTGTTGCGATCGCAATTGAGAATGATAACCACCATGGGCTTATTCCAAATTTTTTCGATTCAAGTGCAATTTTTATTTTAAAAAGGCTATCCGCTAAAAAGGTGATGCCTGATGCAATACAAATAAGATTAAGTATATCATTCTGCTTAAATATAACTATTAAACCAAGTACAGCAATCAAAATTCCAAACTGCAAGTCATATTGAAAAGCAAGTCTGTACAAATCTTTTGAAAAAAAGCCTACAATCTTTACTCCACCAAACACCAGCATTGCTATACCAATTATTTTTCCGATTATAAAGATAGGAGCTGTCGGATTTATTATAAAAAACATACCAATCGCAATAAAGAAAACAGACATAGCTATATATCCGTTTTTTGCTATATGCATTGGTACTGTAGATTGAAATTTCACTTTTGATATCCTCCAAACCAAGACCAATATTTTACATTCTATTTATTATCTTGATTATACGCATTATTTTAATTTTTAAAATAATCAATATTTTATTTTTGTCGAAAATTTAAACATTTTCTCTCTAATGTTCAAAAAAAATAAAAACATCGGCAACTATGTGTCGATGTTTAAAATAAAGATTTATTCTTTTCTTTAAGTTTATAAATTGCATCTTGAAAGATTGTATTCTGAAATTCAAAAATTCTTTTGAACTCCTGTGCCTTTTCCTCTTTTAAACCACTATCTAGCCAATCTATAGAAAAACCATATATTAGATAAATAAAATACTGAATCATATGATTTTTGTCTTCATCAGAAAAGTTTTCGTGGTTTAATGCTACCTTCACATATGAGATAACAAACTGACGGCACATCTTTGATATCTGTCCTTCCAGAATATCACGACTGAAAGAACGATAAACATTTAGAATCGGTTTTTTGTTGTTAATGATAATTTCCATGAGTGCCTCTAAGCATTGAGAAGCTGAATCCGTGTCAGAATACTTATTTACAATTTCTTCTGTATTTTCCTGAATTATTTCTTCTATCAATGCCGGAATATCTTGAAAATGATAATAAAAAGAGCCACGGTTAATGCAACATTCATTCACAATATCCTTTACTGTTATATCAGCAAGTTTTTTTTGTTGTAATAACCTCAAAAAAGATGCTTTTATCTCTCGTTTAGTAAAGTTAGGCAAAAATGTCACACTCCCTCTAGTTCTTACTTAACATATTATCATTTCATTACACTATGAGCTTCAAATGTAAGTAAACACGCAAAAACAATCATCTTGTACGCTTGTTATGCGTTTATATTGTATATAATACCACAATTATTATTTTAACGCAATATATGCATCATTAACGCTAAATTAGATATTATAAAGAATTATTTTTCTTCATATATACTAATACGCTTATAATAGCTGTGATTAGCTCCGCTACAATAAAGGACCACCATATACCGATCATCCCAATCGTTTTAGATAAAAACCACATGCAGGGTATAAGTAAGATACATTGTCGCAGAAGGTTGATAACTATACTATAGCTTACTTTTTGCACTGACTGCATAAACGATGCTACCATCGTGGATATTGCGGCAAACAGATAACTAACAGACATAACTCTCAAGGCATAAATTCCAAATGACATCATATCTTCCGATGCCTTAAAAGCTAGAAGAATATTTCTGGGAAAAAGCCATAAGATAACAGCACTAAGGATCGTAAGAATTATACCAATTATTGTACCAAGTCGAAAGGCCTCTCTGGTTCTTTTCTCTTTTTTTGCACCAAAATTATAACTCATTATCGGTATACAGCCTTGTATCAAACCATTGAGTGTCATAATGATAACCTGCTGTATTTTAAAATATGCTCCAAAAAATGCAACAGCAGTGGTCGAATATTCTACAAGAAAGATATTAGCAAAGTATGTCATGAAAGCGCCAAGTGCATTCATAATAAAAGAAGGAAAACCTAAAACAAATATACCTCTTGCTATTTTAACATCAAATTTAAAATCTTTTATTATAAGTTTTACCTTTTGTTTTCTAAAAATAAGCACATAAAAAGCGAGAATCATTGATAATGTATAACCACCAACACTCGCTAACGCAGCACCTCTCACTCCAAGCTGTGGAAACCCAAATAGTCCAAATATAAAAATCGGGTCAAAAGCAAAATTAAATATTACTCCGGCAATTTGAAAACACATAGGAGCTATCATATTGCCTGTACCCTGAATAATTTTTTGTATACAAATATGTACGGCACATGGGATTCCTGCAAAAGAGAATGTTCTGAGATATATCATCGCAAAGTCAAAAATCTCTTTATCTGTAGTAAAAGAGCTAATAAAAGGTTTTGCCACAAAATATACGCATATATTCATTATCAACCCTACAATAAAGGTGATAATTATGCCGTTAGTAACTACGTTATTTGCTTCATTTTGATTTTTTTGCCCAAGCCTTGAACTTATCAGAACATTTATTCCCACTCCCATGCCAATCGCCAGCGATAACATCAATGTGGTAATTGGGAACACCAAAGAAACGGCTGTGAGCGCTTTCTCACTTATCTGAGCAACAAACATACAATCCACCATATTGTATGAAAATTGCATAAACATTGATATAAGTGGTGGTAATGACATTTGCATTATCAATTTTAATATGGGAGTCGTTTCCATTTTATTTACACTATGTGTTCTAATGTTATTATCTATTGTAACCATATATAAATTCCTCAAGATTGATATATATAATTGATTATATCATACTCTCGTCTTGCTTTCTACATATATTTTCATAAAGAACGCTATCAATTTGTAAAGTCGTCAATGATAGGTGACACTTTTCTCAAAAAAATATGATGTTCCAATTTTGTTTTTTGAGCCAGAGACAAAAAGCTGAATTTTTGCTGTATTTAGCCACCACCATTGGTGGCGTGACCTTGATTGATCTGGC
>JAQXOB010000022.1 GCA_029098305.1 Clostridia bacterium | reverse complement strand
TGAAACTGCTATATTTTGGGCGGCTTCTGCCGAAGGAAAAACTATCGAAGGATATATGTCAGAACATCAGCACGACCCAAGCGCAGTAACGATTTGGAATTATTTCCGTTCCGTAATTGATTGGGTACAGGCAATCTTCCCAAAGAAACGCAAAGAAATGAAAGGGTTGCCTTGGGGCTTGTTTTACAATGACCACGGAAAGCGTACTGACCTTGATCCTAAAGTGCTTGAAATCGAAATTCAGCGCCTTATGGGTGATGAGGATGTTACAAAGAAATCCGGCATCTATGAATATTTACTGACTGGTGAAGAAAAGAAACTCTCTATTCGTACTTTTGACCGCCGTGATGCTCTTGCCGCTTATGAAAAGCAAAATCACAAATGCGCAATCTGCGGCGAGGAGTTTGAGCTTGATGAAATGCACGCTGACCATATCAAAGCATGGTCAAAAGGCGGACATACAACTCCAGAAAATTGTCAAATGCTTTGTCGTGATTGTAATCTTAAAAAAGGTAATTTGTAAATGATTTACATCAAAAGAAAGGAAAACAAAATATGAAATTACTTAAATATCAAGTTGAAAATTTTCGCTCAGTTGAAAATAGCGGTTGGATAGACTGTGATGATGTTACAACACTTGTTGGTATTAATGAGTCTGGAAAATCTAATTTGCTTTTAGCTCTATGGAAACTTAACCCTGCCAGGAAGGGAGCCATTGATATATTGCACGATTTGCCTGTATCAAAACTGAGTACATTAAGAAAAGATGCGGGTAATGTGAAGTTTATTAGTGCAGAATTTATGCTCGGAGAAGAAAGTGCAAAAACAATCGCTGAGTCTACTGGTGCAAACTGTAATTCTGAAACAATAGTAAGGGTTTCTCGTTACTACGACGGATTATACCTTGTTGAGTATCCTGAAGAATGTCCGGAATCCAATAGTGATGTTCCCGAGGGAGAGGAATTTGACAAAGATGCATATGAGAAAAATCTAAAAGATGCTATCCTTGAAGAACTTCCCAAATTCGTTTATTATTCCAATTACGGTAATTTATCAACAAAAATATATTTGCCTAATGTTATTAAATGGCTAAACGGAGAAACCGTCTCTGGCATCGAAGTTAATGAAGATCAAGTCAGAACATTAAGAGTTCTTTTCGATTTTGTAAAATTAGATCCCAAAGAAATACTCGAATTAGGTAAAGATCCTAAAATTGTAGCTATGGAGCGCAATAATAACCGTACCACTACTCCAACAGCTGCCGAAATTACAAAAGCAGAAAATGATAAAGAAGAAAGAAGTATTCTTTTACAATCGGCATCAGTAGAACTAACTAAGCAATTTAGGGACTGGTGGAAACAAGGTGAATATAAATTTCGCTTTGATGCGGACGGTGATTATTTTAGAATCTGGGTTTCCGATAGCATTAGAACGGATGAAGTAGGATTAGAGTTGCGAAGTACCGGTTTGCAATGGTTCATAAGTTTTTACTTGATATTTTTGGTTGAAAGTCAAGAAAATCACAAAAACGCTATTCTTCTCTTAGATGAAGCAGGTTTAACGCTTCATCCTCTTGCTCAAAAAGATTTATCTCGTTTTTTCGACAATCTCTCGGTTAATAATCAAATAATTAATACTACGCATTCTCCGTTCATCATCGATACTACAAACATTGAAAGATGCCGAGTTGTGTATATGGATGAAAACGGATTTACTGTTGCTTCTAGTGATCTTAGACAAGGAGCAGATTCATTAAATGACAAGTCGATATATGCAGTTCACGCTGCAATGGGGCTGAGCGTATCCGACATTCTTCTGCAAGGTTGTCAGAATATTATTGTTGAAGGTCCTTCTGATCAACACTATCTTAATGCAATAAAATCTTTTCTTATTAAGGAAAAGCTACTTGCGCCTAAACAAGAAATGGTGTTTGTGCCTTCTGGAGGTGTGAAAGGTGTACCGGGAGTTGTTAGCATTCTGAGTGGCAAAACAGGGAATTTACCATATGTTCTTGTAGATTCGGACACTAGTGGACAGGATACCGTTAAAAAATTAAGTTCAGGTTTATATAAAGACCAAAAAGATAGAATTATTCAAGTTAAGGATATAACCAGCATTGATAACAGTGAGGTTGAAGATATAATTCCGTATTCACTGTTATCAAGAGGAATCGATCGTCTGTTCTTAACTGTTGAAGATGAAACTTTTGAAAATGCCTATGATTCAACACTTCCTCTTCTTCCTCAAATAGAAGCTTTTGCAAAAAAACATTCCATAGAACCCAAGCAAGGCTGGAAAGTTGAACTTGCAAAATCAGTAAAACAATTACTGAAAAATAAGAAAATAACCGATATTGATGAAATAACAAAAACCAAATGGGTAAATCTTTTCAAAAAATTCGAAAAATAAAGGCTCTTCACGGATTTGTGGGGAATATAAGAAAAAAAAACAAACAGAAAATCACAAATCTTCCGAATTTACAAAAAATACATAAGCAATTACAGCCACGATATCTTATCAGCAGTTATTGCGTAGCAATGGACACGAATTGATTTTATAAAAAAATAATGAAGCTGCTGATTATATGTGCCTATTTCTCAATCTGTTACGGCTCGGAAATCCGTGAAGAATTTTGTTTTTTCCCACAAATCCGTGAAGAACCCAAAAAGTCTTAAACGGATTCTTTCTCAAATAACAAATTTTTTTATTAACATTCAAAAAGCTCTTGACTCTCACGTTACGTCACAGTATATACTCATAATCAAGGGGGGCGATCAAATGAAGCTATATATAAGAGAATTTGCAAAGCTGACGGGAGTGAGCGTGCGCACGCTGCACTATTACGATGAAATCGGACTGCTGAAGCCGTCTTCTGTTGAAAAGCAGAACGGATACCGTTTTTATGACGAGTGTTCGCTTACGCGTATGCAGGAGATTTTGTTCTACCGTGAGCTTGACTTTCCTCTGAAAGAAATCCGGATGATTTTATCCTCTCCCGACTATGACAAACCAAACGCGCTCAAAGAGCAGAAGCACTTGCTAACGCTGAAAAAAGAACGGCTTGAACGGCTTATTTCGGCTCTTGACGGCGCAATGAAAGGAGAAATTGTAAATATGAATGTATTTGATAACAGCGAATTTGAAGCAAAGCGTGAGGAGTACGCAAAAGAAGCAAAGGAAAAGTGGGGGAATACGGCAGCTTACAAGGAGAGTGCTGAAAAGACTGCAGACTACTCAGCAGATAAGTGGAATCAACTAAATTCCGCTATGGACGAAAGAATCGCTGACTTTGCAGACTGCAAAAGAAAGGGCTTTACTCCTGACAGTAAAGAAGTGCAGGCGCTTATGGAGAATTGGCAGGATTTTATCACCGAGAATTACTACACCTGTACCAAAGAAATCCTTGCAGGGCTTGGCGAGATGTATGTTGCCGACGAACGTTTTCGGAGAAATATAGATCGCCACGGTGAAGGTACTGCGAGGTTTATGTGCGATGCGATAAAGATATATTGCAAGTGAGTGTAGCATTATTTATTCTCTGTCAGGAGGAAGAAAATTGATCCGGCTTCTTCTATTTTTTTCTTGTTCCTGTTGCTGTTAATATCAGTTTATGGCTGCACATTCCGTAAATTTTAACAAGTGATTACGCACAAGGGCAGAGAGAAGAAAAAGTCGATGCAAAATGAAATTGCTTAAGAAAATTTGTTTAATTTGAGAAAAAATTGTGTTTTTGACAGTTTCGGTTTACGATATTAATGTAAAAAAGATAATATAATTTATAAAAGAATTACTAATTTTAATTCCATATACAAAAATTACTCTACCCTTACCGCATATCGCGTAAGGGTAGAGTAAGGGTATAACCCACTTTTTTATCCTTATACACAAAAAAACAAACGGCTTAAAACCTCAGTGTTTAAGCCGTTTTCTATGGTTGCGGGGGCAGGATTTGAACCTACGACCTTCGGGTTATGAGCCCGGCGAGCTACCAAGCTGCTCCACCCCGCGATATATGTGTTGTGAACCTCACAACACATAGAATTATATCACTAGTTTGGTGTGTTGTCAATAGATTTTGGTAATATTTTTTCAATATAGCTTTTTAGATTTGACTTGTTCTTGCACAAGAGCACAACAGGAATTGAAAGCAATGCCCAAAACAGGCTGTATAATGGGCATATTTGACCCAAAAGATTAAAATGCAATCGAGAATAATCCCATACATCAAGCTTTAACCAGAGATTAACTATGCATCCCACTGCAAACTCAATACTTGTGATGATTGCAGAGCCGATTATGCATTTTATTAATAGGGTAAGCCCTTTAAACTTGTCAAAAGTGCGATATAGCAAAAGCACACATAGTCCGCCTGTTATAATCATGCTCCAGTGTGTTCTGCGTCTCCACAAAAGCTCTAAACCACCATATAATAGTCCGCCTGCTAACATTATAGCAGAGTCTTTCTTTATCCTACTCATAAAAATCACCTGTGGTTATTATTAATCACAGATGGGTTTTTATTCAAATAAAAATGTATTTTTTAAAAATCAGATTTGTTCATTATCTTTATGATACTCAGCACATTCTAGTTTTTTAAGTATCATATTGGCACACATATAAACATTTCCGCCACCTATTGTAAGGATAAGATCTCCTTTTTGTGCATTAGCACACACATAATCTGATATCTCTGGGAATGTATCTAAGCATACACATCCTTCAATCTTGTCACCAAGATCTTTGGAACAAATATTATATGTATTCACTTCTCTTACAGCGAGTATCTCTGATAACACACATTTATCTGCGATAGACAAAGCTTCTGCAAAATCATCTAAAAGCATAGCTGTGCGTGAATAGGTATGTGGCTGAAAAACTGCCCACACACGATTAAAGCCCATCTCCTTAGCTGCTGTTAATGTAACTGTAAGCTCTGTGGGATGATGTGCAAAATCATCGGCTACTGTAATTCCTGATGGATTTCCGAGTATCTCAAAACGGCGATGTACACCTGTAAATTTATGCAAGTTTTCTGATATTGCGCTAGGGCTGACACCAAGATAATGAGCCACTGCGCAGGCTGCAAGTGCATTATATACATTATGCTTACCAGGTACTGACAATGTGATAGTAACAAGCTTTTCACCGTTGAAATAGAGATCAAACTGCTGCATTGCATGAGTATCAGATGTAATATTTCTTGCAGAATATGTGTTATTTTCATCCATGCCAAAGGTCACCTTTTTGATAGATGAATCTTTGACAGCATCCATGGTGTTTTCGTCATCACCGTTCAGGAAAAGTGCCTCTGTGGTGAGATCAGCAAACTTTGCAAATGATTTTTTTATGTTTTCCAGACTGCCAAAGTAATCCAGATGATCTGCATCAATATTGAGAATAACTGATATTGCAGGATTAAGTTGCAAAAAAGTGTCCACATATTCGCAGGCTTCGCACAAAATTATATTTGATTGACCTACATAGCTGTTGCCACCTATATATGGCAGTTTTCCACCAATTATTGCAGATGGATCAAAGCCGGCGCCTATAAGCACCTGAGATAGCATAGCTGTGGTGGATGTTTTGCCGTGTGTTCCTGAGATAGCTACACTTCTCTTATATCTGCGTGTGACTGCACCTAAGAAAACAGAGCGTTCTACTGTTGGTATGCCGCGTTTTCTGGCTTCTACAAGCTCTGGGTTATCCTGCTTTGCAGCCGCTGTGTAAACTACCATCTCGGCACCGTCAATATTTTCCGGCTTGTGCTCGCTAAACACAGGTATGCCATAGCCTTTTATTCTTTCTAATGTGTCAGAAACAGAATTGTCAGAGCCGGAAAGCTCATATCCTTCTGCACGCATTATCTCGGCTAGTGGACACATACCGGAGCCACCTATGCCGATAAAATGAAGTCTCTTAACTTGATTTAAAAGAGAATCTATATTCATTGTAAATTACCTCTTGGTTTCTTTATCACAGATTGCGAATAGTATTGTAAAGTAGCATGGATATTGTCATGGGTCCTACTCCGCCGGGAACAGGCGTGATATATGATGCCACATCCTTAACACTCTCAAAGTCAACATCACCGCAGAGCTTGCCGTTTTCGTCTCTGTTCATGCCAACATCAATCACCACTGCGCCTGGCTTGACATACTCTGCATCTATCAGCTTTTTCTTGCCTACTGCGACTATAAGAATGTCTGCTCTTTTGCAGATTTCTTTAAGATTATTGGTCTTGCTATGGCATATAGTAACTGTAGCGTTTGCATTAAGCATCATCATTGCCATAGGTTTTCCGACTATGTTGCTTCTGCCTACTATTACACATTCCTTTGACTCTACATCTATTTTATAATATTTTAGTATCTCCATGATACCGGCTGGTGTGCATGGCAAAAAGATCGGATTTCCAACTGACAGTCTACCCACACTTTGATTGCTGAATGCATCCACATCTTTTGAGGAATCTATGGCGGCTATAACTGCTTTTTCGTCGATATGTGACGGCAAAGGAAGTTGTACTAATATGCCATCTATATCAGGCTTCTGATTAAGATCGTATATCAGGTCTAAAAGCTGGTGCTGGGTTGTGTTGCTGTCAAGTCTATACTCCTCAGAATATATGCCCACCTCATCACAGGCTTTTTTCTTGTTTCTTACATATATCTCAGATGCCGGATCGTTGCCGACGAGTATCACAGCAAGACCGGGCGCTATGCCAATTTCGCTGAGGTCGGCGCATTTACTCTTTATCTGTTCTCTGATATAAGCGGAAACTTCTTTTCCGTTCAGTATTTCTGCCATATATTTTTCCTTTCTGATATCAATTTTTTAATTGTTCCTCGTTATTTTCAGGTTTAGGAGCAGGTATATCTGTAGACCTTTTTCTAGAAACGACACCATCAAATGTTACCTTAAACTGCATAATTCCATAAAACATTTTGTTGCAGTGAGAGCATTTAAAGCTTGCTCTTATATGGTTGTTTTTTACTTCCCATTTTGATTTTTTCTTTGTTTTAGCTCCGCACTCTGGGCAGGAGAAAGACATATCACTGTTTCTTATCTCCGGATTGCGAGTGTTTGTTATATAAAATGGCTTAAAAGCAAGTCTTCTATAAAAAACAGGGTTTGAGCTATCTTGTATAAAATCTTGAATACTTGCTTTGTCATAAATCTTTTTAACACACTGCTGAGTTAAAATGCTGTCATCCAGCGCACGGTGAAGCTCCATATTCTCTGTTTTAATTCCAAGCTTTTCAGCGGCAGCGGAGAGTCCCATCTGCTTGGCTGGGTCATAACAACCTAACATTTTTTCACAATAAGTTTGGGCGTTTATATAGCCTTTTATATAGTCTAGCTCGTTGGTGCTGTAATAATATTTATTATTATCCATTAATGTTAATATATCCGATGTGCTCCATGTGAGAAGCACTGCATCGCCCAGAAAAACCTTGAATTTGCTTAAAGCCTCACAAAATGGTATGCCCTTAGCCATTATCATTTCGGTGGTGAGATGAGTGAGTTTGCTGGTGCGCTTGCTGATGAATTTGCCCAGCTTGGGTTTTACAAGTACAGAGAATTCATCAATTATATTAAAATCTTCATCTGTCTTAACAGCACCAAATTCAATTATTTCGTTTAGGACTACCTTACCTTTGTTGAAAAAGGTGTTGTCCCATTCCAAATCAAGTATGACAAAATTCATATGTTATTTGTGACATAGTAGCATAGACCTGCTGTGCCACACCTCTTTCTGCAGATTCTGTGTGATTAGTTTCCTCTGAACTGATGCTTTAATCTCAATTCCTTGTTGAGAATCATTTTTCTTAAACGAATACTCTTTGGTGTAACCTCCACAAGCTCATCATCTGCGATAAACTCAAGGCTTTGTTCTAGGCTGAGCACTGTGTGCGGAGTGAGCTTGAGAGCATCGTCAGATCCGGATGCACGAGTATTTGTAACGTGTTTTTTCTTGCAGACATTGACTGTGATATCCTCGTTCTTTGGACTTGCACCAACGATTTGACCTTCATAGACCGGCACACCGGCGCCAAGGAAGAGTCTGCCTCTCTCTTGGGCGGCAAAAAGACCATAGGTAGTGGTATCTCCTGTTTCGTGTGCTATGAGTGAACCCTGATGACGTGTGAAAATTTCACCTTTGAATGGCTCATATCCATCAAATACATGGCTCATAATTCCGTTGCCGTTAGTATCGGTCATAAACTCGCTTCTATAACCCATGAGGCCTCTGGCAGGAATTCTGAACTCGATAACATTTGTGCCACCTTCTCTTGGTGCCATATTTATTAGTTCGGCTTTTCTAGAGCCTAGCTTCTCCATAACTGCACCAACATAAGAGTCAGGCACTTCTACTGTTAGAAACTCGATAGGTTCACAGGTTACTCCGTCTATTTTCTTAAGAATTACGCTTGGGCGAGACACCTGAAATTCAAAGTCCTGACGTCTCATTGTTTCTATCAATATTGAAAGATGTAGTTCACCTCTGCCTGATACTTTAAAAGTATCTGCTGATTCTGTTTCTTCCACGCGCAGAGCTACGTTTGTCTCTACTTCTTTAAAAAGACGGTCACGCAGGTTACGAGATGTAACATATTTACCCTCTTTACCTGCAAATGGGCTGTTGTTTACCATAAACATCATAGAAACTGTAGGTTCATCTATCTTTACAAATGGCAATGGCTCAATACAATCCACGTCGCAAGCTGTTTCTCCGATATTAAGATCAGCTATACCTGAAACGCAGACAAGATCGCCAAGCTTAGCATCATCTGTTTCTACTCGTTTGAGTCCTTCAAACTGATAGAGCTTTGTTATCTTTACGTTTTTGCTGGTTCCGTCATTTTTACAAAGAGCAACCTGCTGGCCGGACTTAATGGAGCCTCTCTCGACTCTACCTATGCCGATTCTGCCTATATAATCATCATAATCTATATTTGAAAACAGTATCTGGAGTGGACCGTCTATCTCGCCTGATGGTGCCGGTACTTGCTCTATGATAGCTTCAAATAGAGGCTTCATATCTGTTCCTGGCTCATATGGGTCTGCCGATGCATAGCCATCTCTGCCTGATGCATAAATTACAGGGAACTCAAGCTGGTCATCGTCTGCACCAAGTTCGATAAAGAGATCCAGCACCTCATCTATAACCTCTTCCGGTCTGGCACCCGGACGGTCAATCTTATTGACTACTACAACCGGCTTTTTTCCAAGACCAAGTGCCTTTTTCAGCACAAAGCGTGTTTGTGGCATACAGCCCTCAAAGGCATCTACAAGGAGAAGCACACCGTCTACCATCATTAGAATTCGCTCTACCTCGCCACCAAAATCGGCGTGTCCAGGTGTGTCTACTATGTTGATTTTAACACCGTTATACATTACGGCTGTGTTTTTGGAAAGAATTGTGATACCTCTTTCTCTCTCCAAATCATTAGAGTCCATAACTCTTTCAGCCACAGCTTCATTTTCTCTGAAAATACCGCTTTGGTGTAGCATTTGGTCTACCAGAGTGGTCTTGCCATGGTCTACGTGGGCTATAATTGCTATGTTTCTTAAATCATTTCTCAACTGCATATCTTTTAACCTCTTAACTTTTTTAATACAATTTGTTATTATACCATACTATTATATTAATTTCAATTTTTTTTGGTTACTGCTATGCAGCATTTAATAAATTTTATGTTTTAATATTTTGGTGAAAAAATTTACGAAACACTTGCAAATATATATAACATATCCTATAATAATCATATATAAGTATTTAATGAAATTCTAGATAGGAGGATAGTTATGAAGCCGGCAAATAAGATAATTGCTCTGATTCTTTCTATTTCCCTTGTGGTTGCAGGACAGAGCACTATTGTTTCAGCTGTGTCAAATACTAAAGGCAGTGTAGAAGTATCAGACACTATTATGCTAAGAGGCACTAATCAGCAGTGTATATCTTCAGTAACTATAGAAAGCAATGTAGCAAGTGTTTCTTTAAGCACAGCAGAGAACTGTAAGGTTGTTGTAGCTGTTTATGATTCATCAGGAAGTCAGTTATTAGATTACGCTTCTATGGATGTTCAAGCCGGAAGCACACAAGCTCAAATTCCGCTAAACATATCTAATTTACCTGAGGACTGTTGTATCAAAGCATTTATGCTACAGCCTGTTTCTCTTCGCCCACTGTGCGGTGCTTATAGCTCACGTGAAGGTGTTGGCGAGAGCAGAGTGAATGGTGATTCAGCATCTTTACCTGCCAACACAAGACTAGCTCTAGTGGTTAAGGATGCTTATGGAGATTTGCTGAGTGGTGTAACATTAAAAGGTGCTTTTGGTGAGACTCTTGTCACCGATCAAAACGGCTTTGCATCTGGTGTGATTGCTAACGGAGAATATACTATTACAGCAGAGAAAAGCGGATATACCACATCCACAATCATGGTAAATGCTGATGGCAACACCAAGTATTCTGTGATTACTATGAGCGGTAATAATGATGCTATCGAGCATAAGAGATACATAGAGGATAAGCCATGGTATGCAGATCCACAAGGACAGGTTGTTGGCGGAGAGTGTGGCACAAATGCTACATGGAGCCTTGATCCATCCACAGGTGTTCTCACAATTAGTGGTACCGGCACTATGACTGATTATGGAGACGTCTCTCCATGGTATGATTATAATCATATTATAAAATCAATTGTGATTGAGTCGGGTATCACATCAATAGGTAACAAGGCATTTAAGGATAGTGTAAACGCTACAAATGTTACATTAGCAGATACTATCACAAAAATTGGTTCTGAAGCATTTAAGGACAGCGGAATCACAAAGATAGAGATTCCTGCCAGTGTAAAAACTATTGGTACAGATGCGTTTTTAGGTTGTGAAGAGCTCAAAACGGTTGAAAACAAGGGTAGTCTACAAATAGAAAAAGGAAATACCTCTTACGGATATGTTGCATATTATGCTGATGAGGTTATTGATGTTTCTGAAGACGATGGATGGACACCAATATTCAAGGGTTCAGCTAATATTGAAATGGTACCAAAGGGAGATTCCAACGCAGTTTCCAGAGTGTATTATGATCTTAAAAACAATGAACAATACACACTTTATGCTCTAAAAAGCATGGATGGAGATATCTTTGCTAAAGAAAACATAATGTATATAGATCAGACTGTTTCAAATGATAAGGGCGAAGCCACTTTCACAAGTGTAGAGTTTGCTGATAGAAATGTTACAGCATTTGTTATGAGCGAAAATGGAATTGATATTTCTGAGGCTACGGCGACTATTCCTTATATTGTCACAGCTAAAGATAAGGCAAGCGTGGTGCATTTTAAGCTGGAGCTTGATGGCAACGAGCTTGTAGAAGGCAGAGATTATTATCTCACCGGAGATTGTTTAGCTGATAAAAGCGGAACATACAGCTTTACAGTTAATGGCGTAGGTAAATACTGTGGTTCTAAAGAACTCAGCTTTACCGCAATAGAAACTGATGGCTCAGTGAAAAAAGACGGATATGTGTTTAAGGGTTGGTATGAGAGTGCTGATGCCGGTGCAAACCCTGCTAATGTAGATATCACATCGCCTGATGGCTTGTATGCAGTTCCTCAGTGGATTAAGATACCTAGCATTACCCTAGATTCATCTGATATATATATGGGCTATGGAGAGCTTAACCGTTCAGCATCCGGTTTTGCACTTATAGGAGCACAAATTAGATATAACAAACAGGATAACAAAAACGGACTGAGATTTGTATCAAGAGTAAGTGCCGAGCTTATAGATGAGCTTGACGCACTCGATGGCAACAAGGGTGACACCTCATTTGGTCATATACTCTCATCAAAGATCAACGAAAACAGTGTTCTCGATGAAACAAATGGCTCCAAGCTAGAAGCAGCAGGATTACTTTATAATGGAGAATCTTATAAAACGTTTAGTGCGGTTGTTATAGGAATACCGGAGGCAAACTATAATACGGAGATTTCTACACGCACCTATATCGAGTATACAGATGCAAACGGCAACCATCGTATGCACCTCTTCACAGAGAAAGAATCAAGAAATTATAATGGTGCTTATCACACCACAATTGCTCGTGTAGCAAAGTTTATAGTTGATTATGACGCAACACGTCTTAATAATTCTACACAGGAACTACAAGAGTATATCAGAATGTTAGCATCAAAGTGTACTGATTGATTTTGAAAGGAGTATATTTATTATGAGAAAGACATACAATAAACCAGAGATGGATATGAAAAAAATGTTGGTGCAGGATGTACTCACTTCATCTTCACCTAGTGGACAGGGTCTTGACGATCAATCAAACGGTGTTTCGAATGAAGCAACTATAGATGGCGGAGTATTTTTCTAATAGCATAATTAAACATAAGAGGGCTTTATATGAGAGTTTTCATATAAAGCCTTTTCTATTAAAAAAGGAGTGCGAGATGATATGTGTAATATAGGTGTACTAGGAGCAGGCACATGGGGAATAGCTCTTGCAAAGCTGCTATGTGACAATAATCATAATGTTACAGTGTGGTCAGCGATAGAAAGGGAAACAGAAAATCTATCACATACAAGGAAACATCCAAACCTCAAACAAATGGTTATTCCTGATGATATAGACTTCACTTTTAATATAAGCGATGCTTGCGCTGATAAGGATATAGTAATATTTGCTGTGCCATCTCTGTATGTAAGAGCCACAGCGGAGAAAGCTGTTCCTTTTGTCAGTCAAAAAACAATTATTGTGACCGTTGCCAAGGGCATTGAAGCTCAAACGCTTTTTACGATGTCTGAAGTGATAGAAGATGTGATTAATTCCAGTGGTAAAACCGGTGATTATAATATCGTGGCACTGTCAGGTCCAACTCATGCTGAGGAGGTTGCCATGTCGTTGCCCACCACGATAGTTGCCGCATCAGACAATCTCCAATCTGCAAAATATGTGCAGGATGCCGTTATGAATGACACAATGCGAGTATATACCAACTCCGATATAAAGGGTGTAGAGCTTAGCGGTGCCTTTAAAAATATAATTGCTTTAGCATCGGGTATATCGACAGGTATCGGCAATGGCGACAACGCAAAAGCGGCTATAATCACACGTGGTATGGCAGAAATTACACGTCTGGGGATAGCAGCAGGATGTAGGGAAGACACTTTCTTTGGCTTGGCCGGAATAGGCGATCTGATTGTGACAGCTACATCTCAGCACAGCCGAAACAACCGAGCAGGCAAGCTGATAGGAGAGGGTTATTCCTCTGAAGAAGCCACGAAAATGGTTGGTATGGTAGTGGAAGGTATCAATGCACTGCCTGCGGCGATGAAATTGATAAAAAGGTATGGCATAGAAATGCCGATAACCGAGGCTGTAAATTCTATTGTTGTAAATGAATCTGACCCGGCCATGACTATGAACGAGCTTATGAATCGTGATAAAAAATCAGAACGATAACAAAAAACGGACAATCCTCATAAAAAGGAATGTCCGTTTTAATTTACTATTAATATATCAGAAAGTTATAATTAAAATTATTAATTATTTAACCATGCTTGCAACTTCTGCAGCAAAGTCGTCCTGACGCTTCTCAATGCCTTCGCCCTTCTCAAAACGTACAAAATCAACTATAGCTATCTTGCCGCCGAGCTCTTTAGCTGTTGCATCTGTGTACTGCTGAACGCTGAGGTCACCATTCTTAACGAATGCCTGATCTACAAGGCAGTTCTCTTTGTAGTACTTGCCAATCTTACCCATAACAATCTTCTCAGCGATAGCAGCTGGCTTACCCTCGTTGATAACCTGCTCTGTGAGAATCTTCTTTTCATGCTCGATTGTCTCTGCAGGAACAGCAGCACTATTGAGGAACAAAGGATTAGCAGCAGCAACCTGCATAGCAACATCCTTTGCATATGTGATGAATTCGTCTTTACCGGCAAGGTCAGTGTCAAACTTAACCATAACGCCGATTCTGCCTGCTGCGTGAACATAAGTTACAACAGCGCCTTCCATGCGAACGAATCTTCTGATCTGGATGTTCTCGCCGATAGTGAGAACCTTTTCCTGAAGCATCTCTGCGATTGTAGCAGAAGAGCCTACAGCCTTGCAAGCAAGCAATGCCTCTACATCAGCTGGATTGTTCTCGATAACTGTGTCTGCACATACCTTAACGAATGCCTGGAAATCATCGTTCTTAGCTACGAAGTCTGTCTCAGAGTTTACCTCGATTACACAGCCTACTGTGCCGTCGTTGTTTGTTACAGCAAGAGCAATACCCTCAGCAGCGATTCTGCCTGCCTTCTTAGCCTGCTTTGCCAAACCCTGCTCTCTCAAAAAGTCGATAGCAGCGTCCATGTCACCGTTTGCCTCTGTAAGTGCTTTTTTGCAATCCATCATTCCGCAACCGGTCTTATCTCTTAATGCTTTAACGTCTTGTGCTGTAAAAGCCATTGTAATTTCCTCCTTTTATTACGTATTGCAGGACAGAAACTTTTCTGCCCTGCAAGTCATTGTTTATAGATTATTATTTATTGTATGAAAGATTATTCAGCTGAGTCTTCAGAATCCTCTTCGTTTTCTTTCTCTTCTGCAGCTGCTGCGCCCATCTTGCCTTCGTTGCCTTCGATGATAGCGTCTGCCATTGCACCGGCGATAAGCTTAACTGCACGAATAGCATCATCGTTACCAGGAATTACATAATCTACTTCGTCTGGGTCACAGTTTGTGTCAACAATAGCAACGATCGGAATACCGAGCTTCTTTGCTTCTGCTACAGCGATTCTCTCTTTGCGTGGGTCAACGATGAAGAGTGCGCCAGGTACGCCAGGCATATTCTCAATACCGCCGAGGAACTTTTCGAGCTTCTCAATCTCGAGCTTGAGCTTGATAACTTCCTTCTTAGGAAGAAGATCAAATGTGCCGTCCTCGCTCATTGTGCGCAACTGCTTTAATCTTACGATTCTTGTTTTGATAGTGGAGAAGTTTGTGAGCATACCGCCGAGCCAACGAGCATTTACATAGTAAGCTCCTGCACGCTCTGCCTCTTCCTTAACACTGTCTTGAGCCTGCTTCTTTGTGCCTACGAAGAGAACAGACTTGCCTTCCATAGAAACCTCACGAATGAAAGAGTAAGCTTCTTCGAGCTTCTTAACAGTCTTCTGCAAATCAATAATGTAGATACCGTTACGCTCTGTGAAAATGTACTCAGACATTTTTGGGTTCCATCTTCTTGTCTGGTGGCCAAAGTGTACGCCGGCCTCCAACAACTGTTTCATTGATACTACTGCCATTTTAAAATCCTCCTTAGGTTATATCCTCCGCAAGCCCCATGGCATTCGGATACATCTGCTGAAAGTTAAAATTTTTTATCAGAAGACACCCTCCGAAGGGCTTTGCGTGCGTAATGCCCTAGTAGTATAGCATTTAATTACCTATATTTCAAGGGTTTTTCAAAAAAAATTCAATATTTTACAACTTAGTTAATTCCCAAAGTAAGTTCCACAGTGGAAGTTGAGGTGGAATTTAATGTGGGAAAAGATTTGTGGTAGACTTAAGTCTGGGAAGGAGGTCCCAGACAATGAAAGAAAAAAAGTATAAACACATGACGTTGGATGAC
>JAQXOB010000021.1 GCA_029098305.1 Clostridia bacterium | reverse complement strand
TAAAACAAACCTTTTATTTTTAGAATAATTGTTTAGTTAGGCGGTGTAGAATATGGATTGGTTCCCATTAATTAATTCTCTGCGAATAGCACTTATTAGCACTGTAATTATCTTTTTTATAGGAATTTTTTCTGCCTATTACGTATCAAAGTTACCACGTGGAATTAAAGGTGCATTAGATGTAATTCTAACTATGCCGCTTGTATTGCCACCCACTGTTGTAGGCTATATTTTATTACATATTATTGGGCCTAAAAGAGCGATTGGCTCATGGATGCTATCTACATTTGGAGTAAAATTGGCGATGAATTGGTGGTCAGCGATATTTGCAACTGCGATAGTTATCTTTCCATTGATGTATCGCACTGCACGCAGTGCATTTGAAGCGTTTGACGAAACATTAGCATACTCAGGCAAAACATTGGGATTAAGCAACACGTATATCTTTTGGAGAATACGCCTACCGGTTTGCAAGCAAGGACTTATAGCAGGCACGGTGCTTGCCTTTGCCCGTGCATTAGGTGAATATGGTGCAACAAGCATGGTGTGTGGTTATACGCCGGGTAAGACAGCTACAATATCGACTACTGTGTATCAGCTATGGCGCATAAATAATGACGAACTTGCATTTAAATGGGTTATGCTTAACATTGCCATGTCTGCTGTCGTTTTGCTTGCTGTAAATATGTTTGAGAGAAAGAAAACACCTGAAAGGAGCAAGAAATAAAATGGCCCTTTGGGTAGATATAGAAAAAAAATTAGGAAATTTTCATTTGAGAACGAAATTTGAAACCGATAAAGGTGTTTTGGCGTTGCTGGGCTCGTCCGGCTGTGGGAAGAGCATGACTCTAAAATGCATAGCAGGATTCGAAAAGCCCGATAGAGGAAAGATCATACTCAATGGTAAGGTATTGTTTGATTCGGACAAGCATATAAACCTTCCTCCTCAAAAAAGAATGGTGGGATATCTGTTTCAGCAATACGCCCTCTTCCCTAATATGAATTTGGAACAAAATATATTATGCGGTGTGCGTGATAAAAAACATCGAAAAGATATAGTAAAACAGATTATATCTATAATGCGACTGGATGGCATGGAAAAAAGATATCCTCATCAGATTTCAGGTGGACAGCAACAAAGAGTTGCATTGGCAAGAATACTTGTGAGCAAACCTGAACTTTTGTTATTAGATGAGCCGTTCTCAGCACTCGATAGTCACCTGAGATTTGAACTTGAGCAAGAAGTGCGTGATGTAATACAAAGATTTGGGAAAAATGTAATTCTTGTTTCTCACAATCGTGATGAAGTATTTCATCTGTGTAGCGATATAGTAATTATGAATAACGGAATGATAGAGGATATAGGAGAAAAACACAGAGTATTTTTTGAACCAAAAAGTATGGAAAGTGCTATTTTGGCTGGATATAAAAACATTTCATCTGTGAAAAAGATTGATAACGAGCACGTTTATTCTGAAAAATGGGATAAAATTTTAAAAATTAATAAATGTGACTATGATATAAATTATATTTGTGTTAAAATGAATGATATAAGGATTGGGAATGGTGAAAACCAAATTGAATTTATTATAAAAGACATAATAGAAAATCCATTCTCTATAACTGCTATGCTTAAGCCTATAAGTGATAAAGATGTAGGGATATTTTATCTGGAATTGGGAAAAGATGAAACATTAAACGATAAATTATCTGTATCCATACCAAAGGATGCTATTTTGCCATTAAGATAGCTTTATATATAAAATAAAAAAGCCGAAAGGAATTTTTTATTATGAAGAAAATTGAGGTTAAAAAGGCTGTTGGCATGACATTGTGCCACGACATAACTGCGATGCGTGATGGCTTTAAAGGCGCTGCCTTTAAAAGAGGTCACGTTATAACAGAAGAAGATATACCTAAACTGCTTGATATCGGCAAGAAAACAGTATTTATATGGGAAGAAAATGCTGGTGAAATACATGAGGACGACTGTGCACTACGTATGTCTGCAATGGCACAGGCGGATGGAGCTCATTACGAGGGTGTGTCTGAAGGAAAAATGGTGCTTATAGCTGACGATTACGGTATGTTCAGAGTTGACACCGAGCTTTTAAACGAGATTAACTCTATTGGAGATATCACTATATCAACTATACCTGATCATTTTCCTGTGGCACCCGGAACAAGACTTGCATCAATGCGCATAGTGCCACTAGTGACTAAAGAAGAACAGATTATTAAAGCAGAAAACCTATGTAAAGATAAAAAGCTACTCGATTTACGCCCATATTCCTTTAAAAAGGTTGGCGTAATAATAACCGGTTCTGAAATTTATAACGGCAGAATAAAGGATAAATTTGAGCCGGTAGTGAGAACTAAGCTAAAAAAATACCCTTGCGAAATTTTGGGTGTAACAATATGTGACGATGATTTAGATATGATAATAAGCACCGCTAAAGGATATTTGGATGACGGTACTGATTTTCTTATTTTTACCGGTGGTATGTCAGTCGATCCTGATGATTTAACACCATCAGCTATAAGGCAATTAGGTGCAACTATCATTACACATGGTGTGCCATCACAACCGGGTAATATGACATTGATAGCATATAATGGCGATGTGCCAATTATTGGAGTTCCCGGTGCTGCAATAAGCCTGCCAACTACAATGTTTGATGTGCTTTTGCCGCAAATATTTGCCGGTGATAAATTTACAAAAGAAGAATTAATTAAACTTGGGGATGGCGGGCTGTGCTTGCAGTGTAAAACTTGTCATTTTCCTGTATGTACATTTGGAAGATACTGATATGATAGATAAATTTGAAAGAAATATAACCTATCTGCGTCTTTCTGTTACAGAGTTATGCAATCTAAGATGCAGATATTGTATGCCGGAAGATGGCGTGTGCAAAAAATGTCACGATGATATTTTGACAGAAGATGAAATGGTAACAGCCGTAGAGGCTGCCGCCGCTGTGGGTGTAAATAAGCTTCGCATAACAGGCGGTGAGCCTCTTGTAAAGAAAAATATACTCTCAATCTGTGAGAGGTGTGCCAAGGTAGATGGCATAGATGAATTATGCATCACAACTAACGGCACTCTTCTAACAGAATACGCAAAGCTTTTGCGTGATGCCGGTATAAGCAGAATAAATGTGAGCCTCGACACACTTGATCCTGATAAAAATCTGTATATTACACGTAGAAATTCTCTGGAAGATACTATGAATGGAATCAGAGCAGCTATTGATGCAGGATTTAAGAAAGTTAAGATAAACACAGTGCTTATAGGTGGATTTAACGATGATGAAATATATAATATAGCTTCGTTAACTCAGCAAATGCCTGTGGATGTTCGTTTTATTGAGCTAATGCCTATGTACAACAGTGGTGATTTTGATAAATCTGCTTTTGTCAGTTGTGAGAAAGTAGTGGATACATTAACGGATGCAATACCGGTATTTAATGATGGTGTAGCAAAACTATACAAGCTACCTAATGCAATAGGTAATGTGGGCATAATCAGTCCTATAAGCTCACATTTTTGCAACGAATGTAATCGAATTCGCATCACTGCTGATGGAAAAATCAAACCTTGCCTTCATTCAGATACTGAGATATCTATCAAGGGATTAAATAAAGATGAGATGATATCTGCCATAAAAAAAGCAATATCTGAAAAACCTCAGTGGCATGGTGATTTATCTTATGATGAGAGAAGCAAAGCAAACCGAAATATGAACCAAATAGGTGGATAAGAAATTGAAACTTTTCACATAGAAAGGGCTAATAAGCACTATGGAAAACAATATTGATTTTACACACTTTAACGCTGACGGAAAGGCACAAATGGTGGATGTGAGCGAAAAGCAAGAAACCCTCCGTAAAGCTACCGCAGTGGGCAGGGTAATAGTTAATGGTAAAACATTAGAATTGATAAAATCAGGCGGAATGAAAAAAGGAGATGTGCTTACCACAGCACAAATAGCCGGCATAATGGGTGCAAAAAGGACACCTGATATTATACCAATGTGCCATCCTATATCAATAAGCGGTATAGATCTGCATCTATCTGTAAACGAAGAAAAATGTGCTATAGAGATAACCTCCACCGTAGTATGTACCGGTCAAACCGGTGTAGAAATGGAGGCACTGTCAGCTGTGTCAATTGCAGCTCTCACTGTTTATGATATGTGCAAAGCTGTTCAGAAAGATATGATTATCACAGATATACACCTAGTAGAAAAAACAGGCGGCGTTCATGGTGATTATCGCAAAGAGGTGGTAATATGATTTATACTGCTGCAGTAATTACAATAAGCGATAAAGGCTATGCCGGAGAAAGAGTTGACACAAGCGGGCCGGCACTATGTGAAATACTGAGAAAATCCGGCTACAATGTGGTGCATACTGCTTTGATACCCGATGAAGCAGATATGATAAAATCTGAGCTGGTTGAGTGTACTGACAAAAAACATATAGCACTGATATTAACAACAGGTGGCACAGGTTTTTCGTTACGTGATGTAACACCTGAAGCTACACTAGCTGTGATAGAAAAAGAGACACCCGGCATAGCAGAAGCTATGCGTGTAGAAAGCATGAAAATTACACCTCGTGGTTGCCTATCACGTGGTGTGGCCGGTATTCGTGGTAGGTCTCTTATCATTAATCTGCCTGGTAGCAAAAAGGCAGCAGAAGAAAATTTTGACGCAGTTATATCAGCCGTTACACATGGATTAGAGGTGCTTACAACTGATTGCTCAGCCGAATGTGGCAATAGTGCTATACCTTTTAAAAAAAACCCACCATCAATGGATGAATGGATGAGAGAAGCAAAAGCTGACAAGTCTTCAAAAAAGATTGGTATGTATCTTGTGCATAATGGCATTGTAAGAGAAACCTCAAAAGCACAAGTGAGAATGGGCGATGCCTCTGCCCCATTTGTGGATGGAATGATATTTTCATATGATGCTGATAAAATAGAAGAAGCCATAAACGAGACATACAAAATGAAAGGCATATACTATATCAAAACATGGATAAACAGCGGTAAGCTAGGCGTAGGCGATGATATAATGTATGTGATGGTTGGCGGCGATATAAGACCTAACGTTGTAGAGGCATTACAATTTTTAGTAAACAAAATTAAAACTGAATGTGTAACTGAAACCGAAATACTTAGCAGTAAATAAGATGTAACATCAGTTTTTGTGTTCTTTTTCATTTTTTCTAAGTATAAAAATTATAATAATAATTTCATTGGTGTATGATCCAAATATGGTTCATACACCTTCTATTAATTAATAGCTATATATTTAAAAGCAAAAGAACAAGTATTTATCACAATGACACTAATCGTATCACTAATGTCACACTATGTTTCTTTATCTTTTTATTTCATATGCTACTGTGGTTTTAGCAAAAGCTTCACAGAAAGGATGAATAAAAAATGAGACAGAAAGGAAAAAGAACCTTAGTGTTGGGAGTTGTTTTTCTTGGATTATTTGGACTATGGACTGCAATGATACAGTTAATTGATGTTCAGCCGATAGGCCCTAAGGAAACAAATATTGGTTTTTCAACATTTAATAACTTGTTTCACGATCTAACCGGTGTAAATATGACAATCTATAATATCACGGATTGGATGGGACTTATTCCGATTTTTATTTGTATGGTATTTGGTTTAATTGGTCTTATACAGTTGATAAAGAGAAAAAGCTTGTTAAAAGTTGACCACGATATTCTAATTTTGGGTATGTACTATATCGTAGTAATATTATGTTATAGTATTTTTGAAATACTTCCTATCAATTATAGACCTATACTTATTGAAGGGTATTTAGAAGCTTCTTACCCATCATCAACCACGCTACTTGTACTTAGTGTTATGCTAACACTTGTAGAGTTTCTTAATCGAAGAATAAACAAGCGGAAAACAAGAATGATAATCAATATTATTGCTATCTCAATTTCTATTTATATGGTTATGGGAAGATTGATTTGTGGTGTACATTGGTTTACAGATATTGTTGGTTCTGTATTATTAAGTATGGGTTTATTTTGCATATATAAAGCACTTATTCTGATTTGCTTAAAAAACAATTAGGTGGTAAATGTCATGGAATTTCATGAAAAACTTAGAGAACTAAGAAATAGCAGAGGATTAACTCAAGAGGACCTAGCAGACGCTTTGTATGTGTCCAGAACGGCTATTTCAAAATGGGAATCCGGCAGAGGTTATCCAAACATAGACTCAATAAAAGAAATTTCTAAATACTTTTCTGTGTCGATAGATGATTTACTTTCGAGCGATAAGTTAATTTATCTTGCGAAAAAGGAAAATAAATTAAACATCCAGAGAATGTGCGATTTATTTTTTGGAATTGTAGATATATTATCATTTATGCTTATTATACTTCCTCTTTATCCAAACCCTATTAACGGATATATATATTCAGTTAATCTCTTTAACCATGTGGAAACCTCAGAGTTTAATAAGTTAATATATTGGATTATGTACATTGCTCTTATTGTTATTGGTATCTTGAAAATACTATTGACTTATTTCAAGATAGACAAAGGTCAAAAAGCCATGACAATTTGCTCTATGATATTGAGTATACTTTCTGTTATTTTATTAGCTATGACAAGAGAAGCTTATGCAATAACTGTTGCTTTTTTACTTTTGATTTTAAAGGGTATTTTGATATTCAATCACATAAAAAAGTAAAATAATACCGTCTAATACACATAAAAACCCAACCATTAAAAAGTTAGATATCCCTTATAAATTCTGATATAATAACATAAAACTAGCTGATAGACAAGACTGTCAGCTAGTTTTATATTTGTTAAAATTCTGCGTTGTAAATAGATGTGACCCATTTTTTACAAAAAATAAGGTCAAAGTATAGTACAATGATTTTTGGAAGCCTTTGGAGTGGAGCGTAGCGGAACGGAAAAGGCTTCCAAAAATCGGCGGTCACGCCGACAGCTTCTCGGCGAGAAGCTGAACAGGACTTTTTCTGCCTAATGTTCGCATTGATTTGTTGTTGCTCCAAATAAGATGTTTTGCTAATTTTTCGTTCAGTTCGTCAACACTTCTGAATGTTTCCCAATCATAGAAATATCTTTGGTCGTTTCTGTGACTTCGTTCCACTTTACCGTTGTGCCACGGCGTTCTCGGCGGAATCAACTTGTGCTTGATTCTGAGTTTGGTCAATGCTTTATCAAACGGACATATCTTTTCATCACTGATGAATTTATATGTGAACTCTGTT
>JAQXOB010000020.1 GCA_029098305.1 Clostridia bacterium | reverse complement strand
ATATCACAATTCCACTACAATTAGTTTCCGAGCTTAATCCAAACGGAAAAACAGGCTCAAACTATAATTACCCAACATCACTTGAGGATGCAATAAAAATTGCATCGTTATTCCGAAAAACCGATTCAGGTTCGAGTGTTGTAATTAATACTGTGAAATCACCTGTTCTTATGTTGAGTGATTCAGTGATAAGCAAAATTACACTTGATAAACAAGGAGGTACCGGTGGTAGTGATTATGTTTATCTAAAATGGGATAGAGTAGATAGGAGTACATCTGGTTTAGGTTCAACCTACTATCAAGATGCAAACTGTACAACAGCATACCCAAATAACACGATAGTACCACCTACAAAAGTTGGTTACACTTTCATGGGCTACTATACTGTGACAAATGGTACAGGTAATGAAAACAGAGTAACATCTGCAACAGGATCTGACTATAATAGCGGATTTAAAGGAGTAGCCACTACAGCTGGATTTGGCAATGAAGCAACAGTATATGCTAGCTGGACGCCAACAGTATACACGATTGAATACAATTTAAATGGTGGCACAGTAACTATAGCAAATCCAACATCATATACACTAGAAACCCCGACATTTACACTAAATAATCCGACAAAAACAGGTTACGATTTTGTGGGTTGGACAGAAAGCGATGAAACAACACCTCAACCAACTGTTACCATCGAAAAGGGAAATACAGGTGATAAAACCTACACAGCACATTGGAAAGTACATGAATACACAATACACTTTGATGGTAACGGTGCAACATCCGGCGAGATGGAAGATCAGGAGTTAGAATATGATGTACCTGAAAATCTTCCTAAAAACGAATTCGTAAAAACCGGATACACATTTACAGGTTGGAAGGACGAAACCGGAAACAGCTACACAGACGAACAGCTTGTAGAAAAGCTTACAACTGAAGATGGAGCTACAATTACCCTTACAGCACAATGGAAGGTTAATGAATATACAATTCAGTTTAATGGCAACGGTGCAACATCCGGTGAGATGGAAGATAAGAAATTCGAATATGATATACCTGAAAATCTTCCTAAAAATGAATTTGAGAAGACCGGTCACACATTTACAGGTTGGAAGGACGAAGCCGGCAATATCTACACAGATGAACAGCTTGTAGAAAAGCTTGTAACTGAAGATGGTAGCACAATAACTCTCGAAGCACAGTGGAAGATTAATGAATACAAGCTTACAGTTATTCCAAACGGTGGTGTTTGGAATGGCGACACAAATAACCAGCACTTTAAAATGGATTTCAATACTACAAAAGAAATAACCGATCCTACACGCAACGGTTATACATTTAAAAGCTGGTCCCTTGTTGGTGCAGGAGCATTAATCGATGCAAACAGCAAAATCTTTACAATGGGCTATGAAGATGCAACTCTAACTGCAGTATGGTCAATAAATACCTATGAACTTACATTTGATCTAAACGGCGGTAACATCAACGGTTCAACCGATGATATTACAACTGATCTTGAATATCAGGAACAGACACAACTTACCACACCGGAACGCGATGGTTACACATTTACCGGTTGGGATGTAACAGGTACAGAATCATCAGTTGACAGTGATGGAGTATTCACAATGGGCTATGAAGATGCTACTGTAACAGCACAGTGGACACCTAACTCACACAAGATAACTTACCACGGCGTAGAAGGCTTGTACAACGACAAGTATTCCTATGTTGTAGATACTGTTTATAATCAGCTTATCACTGTAGACGAAAATAAATTCTATAATGATAGCTTTATATTCGTGAAATGGAATACTAAGAAGGATGGATCAGGCACAGATTATTCTCCTCTAGACACCTTTAATATGCCTGATGAAGACATTATCCTCTATGCACAGTGGGTTCTTGACGGATATCAGATTACATACCATGCAAACGGTGGTATATCAGAAGATGGCCTCACAGAGCTTACAGTAAATTATGCTACAGGTTCATTTGCAACCTTTGAAGACTGTATGTTTACCAGAGAGGGTTATAAGTTCATAGGTTGGGGCGAGGACGAAAACGTAACTTCAATCTATGATGAAAAAATGCATATGAATGGAGACCTCTATCTTGACGGAGAAGATTTGGAGCTATATGCTATTTGGGAAAAGCGTGATATAGGTCAAATAATTGAAGTAAGTGATAATGACACTACATCTGATACAACAACAGATACACCTATAGACACATCGTCAGACACATCATCAGATACTGAGTCTGATACAGAATCTGATGAGCCTATCCCAGAGAAGCCTCTCTATGGTGATGTAAATTGCAATGGCGTGGTTAATATGGAAGATGTGGCTGCACTCCAGAAGATTATGGCAAAGCTGAGCACACACGAAGACTATGGCACAATGTCAAGAATCAATTCTGATTGCGATCATAATGATGTTATAAATATGATAGACGTAACAGAGATTCAAAAGTTCATGGCAAAGCTTATTCCGGATCTTGACCCATGATGTAATATTCAAATAACTTCTTATAACTAGTAACTCACCCTAACTTAACATATGTTAAGTTAGGGTGAGTGTTTTTATGCGTATTTCTGATAAGAAAATACTTGTTTTTCAAAAATTAAAATAAAAAAGCTTAGATAAAGTTGGATACTAATCTAAGCTTTTCTTGGTTAGAGAATTATTCTTTTTTACTTTTTTTGTTGATATTCACCTTAGATAAGGGATTAGAAAAAGCTGCATCTTTTAGCTGACTGTCAGATACGTGAGTGTATATTTGTGTAGTTGCCAAATTTTCATGACCTAAAAATTCCTTTAGAACTCGTACGTCTACATTGCCGGTCTGATACATCAATGTAGCGGCGGTGTGGCGAAGTTTATGGCACGAATAACCATCAGCAGCTGATAATCCAATTTTTGCAAGGTATTTATACACAAGCTTTTGCACCATGCTGGCGCTCATTCGTCTGTTTTGGCTACTTATAAACAATGCATTTTTATGTTCATTTTTAATTTTGTCACGTGGCCTTACCTTAAGATAATCAGCGATAGAATCAATACAAGCTTGATTAAGATACAATAATCTTTCTTTACTGCCTTTTCCTTTAACGATCAGTGTGCCATCAGAATTTATATCGTTATAATTGATATCTACTAGCTCTTGAAGTCTTAATCCACAGTTTAAAAACATTGTTAGTATGCAATAGTCACGTTCTTTATAATTGCCATCAACGCTTTTTAATAGTTCTATTGATTGTTCCAACGTGAGGTGACGTGGCAATTTTTTTTCTTTTTGAGGCACATGGAGTTTAGCAGTAGGATTGTTTTGGATAAAGTTATATTCTGTCAGATATGTATAAAATGTTCTTAGGCTAGATGTTTTTCTTGAACGTGTAGCAGCGTTGTTTTTACGTGTTTCTGCCAAGTATTTCATATATATCAGCAGATCTTTCACTGTTACATTGTCTATCATTTCATAAGTTACATCATCCAAAGGTATATCTTCAAATTTAATATCAGTAGAAACACGTTTTGTGTGTCGTTTATAAAATCTAAAAAAAGTTTTAAGATCTTTGCGATATTCATCAACAGTTTTTGCTGATTTGTTTTTAACGCTTATACAATATCCTAAGAAAGACTGAATAGGCGGTGACAAGCCATCCATCTCGTTTATTATTTTATCAGACATTTTTTATTTCCTCCATATTGGCGCATAGGGCACTGCGAGAGGTTAATATCACAGTACCCTATCAATATTTAGTTTCACGTTTTATTCGCTTCTTAGTGCCACCACTGGGTCTTTCTTTGCAGCCACACGTGATGGGAACAAGCCGGCAACCACCGTGAGTAACACACTAATTAAAACCAGTGCAATTGCGCCCTGATATGGAAGCACAGCATTAATAGTGTATATACCTGTTACAGAATGAACGATCATATTGATAGGTATACACAATAATATAGTGAGTATAATGCCTATAGCACCGGCAGTAAACCCGATAATCACGGTTTCTGCATTAAATACTCTGGAGATATCTCTCTTTGATGCACCAATACTTCTTAATATACCAATCTCTTTTGTTCTCTCCAGTACAGAGATATAAGTTATTATGCCAATCATAATAGATGATACCACCAGTGATATACCAACGAATAGGATAAGAACATATGAGATGGCATTTATTATTGTTGTAACAGAAGACATAATTATTGCAATATAGTCAGTATAATTAATCTTATCATCTTCATCAACAGAGTTATTATATTTTTCTATTTCTGAGGAAATCATATCTTTGTTTTCAAAGGTGCTTGCATAAATGTTGATAGAAGCAGGCTTGTTCTTATCAATTATACCTAGCTTTTTATAATTTTCCTCAAGAGTAGCTTCTGATACAGTAGCAGGCATATAGTTGTCATATAGATTTGCAAGCTTTATATCGTCATAGCCTTCAAGTTCAGATCTAAATGCATAGGCAAGCTGTTCAGAACTCATAAATTCAAGGCTTTCAAGAGTTTTCTGAGCATATTCCTCTGCTATCTGCTTAATTATTATTTCACGAACATATGCCATTAAGGTTTCATCGTCCATATCAGCTATATAGGCATCAAGCTCTTCTTTTTCTATGCCCATTTCTTGTGCGTATGATTCAGATAGCATATCTTCTATATATTCACGTGACATATCCTTCATAGCTTCGTCGGCTTGTGTGTTTAAAAAATCGTCATCAGCGGTAGATGCCACTTCCTTATAAATGTCAGCTAATTCACTATTGGATAGATTCTCAAGATACTCTTTAATATCCTTAGCTTTTTGCTCATTTGTAGGTTCTTCATAGTCGTCTGTTTTGAATGGCAAGGCCGTGAATACATCTATGCTTGAATCTTCCAACTGTGCCTTAACAGCATCAGTGCTTTCTGCTTGCTCTATCACATAATTAGTCAAAGCACTTGTATATCCGATAGAGCCTGAAACAGATGCTGAAATGGCATCTTCGTTGGGTCTAATAATACCACAGATTTTTAATTCTATACCATTGTCATAAAGGTATTTTAATCCTGCATCGGTTCCGGAAAAATCTACATAAGTTCCGGTTTTTGCATCATATCTATAGTAATTTGCAGGTAATACAAGACGAAAAGTCATATTGCATATATCTTTATATGACCAACTTTGTTCTTGAACGTCTAATTCATCACCCTTGAAGTATGCAGAATACACTTTTTCCATCTCTTCGGATGATTTTAGGCCCAGTGCATATAGACACATATCGCTTACTTCATTATTTTTGTCTACTACAAGCACTATCTCGTTATATTTCTGTGGCCATTCACCATATAAAACATCATATTGTTGTTTTACAAGTGGATTTAGCAATTCTTTGCCATCACCTGGTAGCATTTCTTGCCACACATTGATTGTAGAGAATCTAGATAGATATGATGATGAAGACATAGCAGAGTACATTCCATTTTCTTGAGTATCAGAATCCTCATTTATATTATCTTCGATACCCATTACATTCTTCATCATTTCTTCAATATCAGATTTAATGATTTTTCCATCCTCGTCTTTGGCATAGATGTTCATGTCAAGATCATATCCATATGACAAAGCGCTGATATATTTTGTAATTTCATTATCTTTATTATCTAAGAACTCCTTAAACGCAGTGAGATTATTTTTCTGTGTGTCAAGGTTGTTCATAGAGTTAAGTAGTTCATACATAACTGAGTTGGAATACACAGCATCAAGCTCATGCTTTGTATTTTCAAGATTATCAACGCTTAGTGTTTCCATAAGAGTTGATAAATCCACAGTTTCTGACTCAATGGTAAGGGGATAGGATGATAAAGTATCCTCCTGCACAGTGTCGATATATGTTTGCACGCCGTTTGAAACAGCCAGTATAAGAGCAATTCCGATTATTCCTATACTTCCGGCAAAAGATGTAAGGAAAGTACGGGCTTTTTTTGTCATAAGATTGTTAAGAGAGAGAGAAAGTGCTGTAAAGAATGACATAGATGTTTTTTTCTTTGATTTCTTAATCTTCTCAGGCTGTTCTTCTACTACGGCATCAGCTTCACCGTCATATGGACTTGTGTCATCTGTCATTTTTCCATCGAGAAGTCTGATGATTCTTGAAGAATACTTGTCGGCAAGCTCAGGATTGTGAGTTACCATGATAATCAGCTTATCTTTTGAAATATCCTTCAATATTTCCATTATTTGCACGCTGGTTTCTGAATCTAGTGCACCGGTAGGTTCATCAGCTAATAAGATATCAGGATCATTCACCAAAGCTCTGGCTATCGCAACACGTTGCATCTGACCACCTGACATCTGATTTGGCTTTTTGTGTAGCTGATCTCCTAGCCCTACTTTTTTTAGTGCTTCGGTCGCTCTTTTTCTACGCTCAGCTTTAGACACACCAGATAAGGTTAGTGCGAGTTCTACATTTGATAGAACATTCTGATGAGGTATCAAATTGTAATTTTGAAACACAAAACCAATGGAATGGTTTCTATAATAATCCCAGTCACGATCTTTATATTTTTTTGTAGATTTACCATTAATAAAAAGATCGCCATTTGTGTATACATCTAAACCACCGATTATATTAAGCAATGTCGTTTTTCCGCATCCTGATGGTCCTAACACAGATACGAACTCATTTTTTCTAAAGCTTACGTCAATGCCTTTGAGTGCTTCTACACTATTATCACCTAAATCATACACTTTTGTTATATTCTTCAACTCTAACATCTAATTCACCCTTTCTTATCTATAATTCAATGAATATTTATCTATATGCAAATACATTTTTTCTCTTTCTTCACGATGAATATATACACTCTGCACCAAACCAATGCCAAAATAAAGACACATAATAGAGGTGCCGCCTGAGCTGAAGAAGGGAAGAGTAATTCCGATAACAGGAATGAACCCAAGCACCATGCCAATATTTATAACGGTTTGAACAAACACTAACGATGAAAATCCAATGCAGATGTATTTTCCCATTGTATCCCGTGAATAACCACAATTAATTATAGATTTAAGAATTATTGCAAATAATAGGAGAAATATTAGAATACATCCTAAAAATCCAAGTTCTTCACCTGCAACTGTAAATATAAAGTCATTTTCTTGTTCAGGCACAATGCCGGTAGCTACTCTAGTGCCGTTATACAGTCCACTACCACTTAATCCGCCTGATGCTATCGAAACTTTACCTTGATACTGTTGCCATGCGTAGTCTGACAAGTTGTTTTCATTCATATCAAAAAGAGCTAATATTCTGCTCCTATGCTCGTTGTTAAGAATTATATTCCAAATTAAAGGTACACTTGCAGTAGCTCCTGCAAAGAGGATTATAAAATACCTCAACTGAGTTCCGGCCACAAAGCTCATAATAAGCGCCATAAACAAAAAGATTGCGGCTGATCCGTCATCACCTTGAAAGTGAATTAAAGCTGTAGGTATTAGCGCGTGAATCAGCAGACTAAAGGAACCGACAAATGTTTTAATTTTGTCATGCTCGTTTAGATATTTCAGATGCTTTGAAAATGTGATAATAAAACATATTTTTGCGAGTTCAGATGGTTGAAAAGTCATTCCACCCGGTAGTAAAAGCCACGCCGTGTCATCAGTTCCCGATACTCTTATTCCTATAAAAAAAACCATAATGGTGAGAATAAATGATATAAAAGCAGGAATAAACCACAATCGTTCAATAAGCTCATAATCTATCACAGATATTATAATAGCACCTACACAGCCTACTGCAACTGCAATTATCTGGCTGTGCAAATAGTTATAATCGTAGGTTCTTTGCATACTGCTTATCAATAAAAAGCCATATACAGACGCTGCAATGGTAAAGACCCATAACAGCTTATCTGTTTTTTGTATATAACTTGTTATTACGCTGCACAACCGCCCAAGCATTTTTTCTCACCTCTTTCTGAAAAAATTTTAGAAAAACAAAGGTTTAGTATTTTTTATATGTTAATGTAATATAATATCAATTTTACACTTTAATTTAAATTACTAATTAAAACTATAGGTGGATTATAACACAATTATGCATCAAATCCAATACTCATAATTTTTTTCTAAAAACGAGATATTTAATTCATTAATTAGTAATAAATTTTGTAAATATTTTAAGGTTCACCTGTAAAAGAATGTTCGATCTTTACAACACTGTTATATGTAGGGTTGATATTTTTAACAAGCTCATCTATCTTTTCGCTAACTTCACGATTTGAAAGTGTGAATTTTCTGGGTACCACGCAATCAAATAAAACATTTGTATGGGTTGGACCGGGCACAGTGCGAAAATCATGGATTGTTAGTCTTGAGTCAATATCCTTGACTTTTTCAGAAATCAACGACTTAAGCTTGCGAGTTGTTTCATCATTTGTGAGAACCGGGTCATAGTGGATTATTAGCTGAAGATTGAATTTTTTCATAAAATCATTTTCTATGTTGTCAATTATATCGTGACATTCTAACACATCATCTTCTGCTGACATCTCAACGTGTACTCCGGCATACAGTCTTCCCGGACCATAATCGTGTATTATCAGGTCATGAGTATCAAGAACTTTAGGGTATTTCATAAGTTCTGCATTTAGCTCTTTAACAAATTCTTCATCAGGCATCTTGCCTAGTATGGGATTAAGTGTCTCTCTTACAAGTCCAAAACCACTTATTAAGATAAATATAGACACTGCAAGTGCCATATATCCGTCAAGCAAAAAACCTGTCTTATAAGAAATTATAATAGAGAATAGCACGACAGCGGTGGAGATTATATCGTTTCTGCTATCTTGTGCCACTGCAAATAGAGCTTGTGATGAAATTCTTTTGCCTATGTTTCTATAAAATATCATCATACCAAGCTTCACAAGTATAGAAGCTACCATTATTACAATGGAAATGATACTAAAATTTATTTCAGTAGGATTGATTATTTTTTCGATACTACTTTTAAATAGCTCAACACCGATTACAATTATCATAATGGCAACTATCAGAGCTGAAATATATTCGTATCTGCCATGACCAAATGGATGCTCCTTATCAGCCGGTTTGCTTGCAAGCGCAAATCCAAAAAGACTGATTATGCTTGAAGATGCATCAGAAAGATTGTTGATAGCATCGGCAGAGATAGAGAGCGACGAACATAAAATACCTACAATAAGCTTGCCAACAAAAAGAATTATGTTAAGAATAATTCCTACTATGCTTGCAAATTTGCCATAGCTACTTCTCACATCGGCATTTTCAACATTTTCATAATCCTTGATAAAACGTTTTAATATAAAATTCAAACGAAAACCTCCTAAACACCTGTAATATATAAGTAGGCTTAGAAAAGCATTATTCTTTTCTAAGCCTCTTAATGTTTGTACTTATATAATCAATATAAAATGATTTTAAATAGCATCAATTATTTTGATTTCTACTAATTTTGCAATACATTTCTGAATAATAACAACATCCTCCATAGTTAGTTTGGAATCTCCGTTGAGGTCAGAGGCTTTTGTTGCATTTTTTCCGGCATCCTCAAGTTTAATTAATTTGGCGATTACTTTTTGCGAGATTGTAACATCTTCCATAGTGACATTACCATCACTGTTTATGTCACCAAGTTTTATAAACTGATCAACATTCTCTATTTTTTCACCATTGTCATCTACGCCGTTATTTTTTTCCCAAACTGCATATAGCTTAAGATCTTTGTTGTTGTCGTATGTGTCGCCGGGTTTATAAACTACCTCTTGTGAATCGTTTGATTTAGCCCAGCCTAAGAATGTATAACCTTTTCTTATAGGTTCATCATTTGAAAGTTTTATAGGTTTATCAAAATCTTTCATCTGATATTCAGGAGCATTCATTCCTCCGTTTTCAAAGTATATGATTATATATTTTTTTTCTCCGATATCCAAAGTATTGAATGTATAAATATTGCTCAGGTATATTTGGCCATCAACCTCAACAAAACCCTGATAATAATATTCAGTGTTTGATTTAAGCGGTTTGCCTAAAAGATCTGACAAGCTTGCCTCAATGTGGAGGTTAGTAGAATCATCATCGGTGTCAATTTCATATGGCTTCATATTATCCATTTTTGTTCCAAGATAAACGCCGTATTTATCAATTTTTTTGCCACTGCTATTAATACACCATGCACTAAATTCAGCATTATTATATCCAATGTTTTTTACACAGGTGTCTTCGATTTTGCAATATGATTTACCTAGTGTAGTAAAGCTTGATGTATCTGTTTTATATGCTTCATCGCCGACTACAGCATAAGCGTAGTAGAAGTATGTTGTACCTGGTGAAAGCTCTCTGTAAACTGATGATACATCTATAATTTCACTTAAAACAGAATCTTTTGAGTTGACAGGAATATTAATAGTTACGGTATTGCTTGGTAGCTGACCTAATACAAGACCATAGGAGCTTATTTCGGTGCTACCTAAATTTGATATTTCAATACCGATTTTAGCATTATTTTCTGTTACATCAATACTCTTTCTATCTATCTTAACTAATTTTGTAGATTCAAGGAAGGTATAGCAACAACGTATTTTTAATCTTGGTTTTCCTTCGCTAGAACCATAATAGAGTTCGTTTTTAGATTTCCAATCGCCATATGCTGTTGTGCCTCTTATTTCATCAGGAGCATCATCAAGCACAAGAACTTTGTCGGTGGTTGCATCATAATCGACAATAGAAATGAAATGGCCTTGTACTAATGTAATACATACTCTGCCGGCTTTAAGTTCATGTATTAATTTGTTCCATATGGTGTTCATACCCTCCATTGTTTTTGGGTATGCGTTTGATACTGCTATATAATCGTCAAATTCATATTTTTCAGTACATTTGTAATTGTATTTTGAACCATAATATGATGCAAGTCCTCTTGCGATGCTATGAGACGAACCCTGACCTGTTGTATAATAATGTGTGCCGGCATAATCAGCCCATGTGTGTATTTCGTCAATGGTAAATCTATGTCCGGTGAGATATCCCACTGCATTTAAGCTTGAAAATAAACCACAAGCGGATGGCCCCAGAGTGCTACCACCATATGGATATGATTCCCATCTTGGATCTTTTTGTTGCAAAATTATGATTTCTCTTTCAGCACTTGCTTCAATATTATGTAATGGTGATGCTACACCTGCGATAATTATAGCTGTGAGCAATGCTGACACAATTTTATTTATTATTTTCATAATTTTCGCCCCTTTAACTTAAAATTCATGTCCATATTATACAATTTTATTTTAATTTAGTCAATATAATTAAACGATTTTCCAAAGAATAACATCCACTATTGTTTAGTTCTTAATAAATTAGGAATTTTTGCGTCTTTTAAGTATAAAAGATGGGTAATGTCGCTTTGATTTGTGAAAATTTCTTAAATAATAGGTGTTTTTTTACAATAAAATAAAAAAATTAACAAATAGTCTTTAAAAAATTTTAATTATATGTTAAAATTAATCGAATATTATTAAAGGTGGAACAATTATGTCTAATACTAATTTTATTTCAAGACACCAAAGCAGAGAAGAAGCATTTGCGCTTCTCTATGAAAAGTGTTATAACGATTCATCTACCGAAGAACTTATTGAGAATGCACAGCTCAGTCGTGATTTTGAGCTAAGCGCATTTGCCAGAGAGCTTATAGATGGTGTAGAGAATAACGCCGAATCAATAGACAAAGCGATAGAAAAAAATCTTAAAGGTTGGACACTTAATCGTATATCAAAGGTAGTATTGTCCATTATGAGAATAGCTGTATTTGAGATAATGTATCTCGACAGTGTACCTGTCAGCGCTTCTATCAATGAGGCACTAGAGCTTGTAAAGATATATTCAACAGAAAAAGATGTTCCGTTTATAAATGGCGTACTTGGATCTGTTTCAAGAGATTGCAAGAGATGAGTGCTTATTTAGGCTTAGATACCAGTAATTATACAACATCCGTTGCAGTTTATAGAGATGGTGTGATCACACAGAACAAGTTGCTTTTGCCTGTAAAACATGGCAATTGCGGGTTAAGACAAAGTGATGCTGTATTTCACCATGTGCGACAGTTGCCTCTGGTTACTAAGCAATTATTAGAAGACAATACATTTGATGCCATAGGTGTTTCCTTTGCTCCCAGAAGAGCAGAAGGATCATATATGCCATGCTTTTTGGCAGGATTAGGTGCAGCGGAGATGCTCTCAAATGCGCTTAATATTCCTCTATATAGATTTTCTCATCAAGAAGGGCATATAGCAGCGGCGTTATACTCATGTGATAAGCTTGATCTTATAGGCAAACCATTTCTGGCTTTTCACGTGTCCGGAGGTACCACAGAGGCATTGCTTGTATCACCGTCTGATGATAATCCTTTTAGTTGCAAACTGCTAGCAAGCTCACTTGATCTGCACGTCGGTCAGGCTATAGATAGAGTAGGCGTTATGTTAGGTCTTGGATTTCCATGTGGTCCTGAGCTGGAAAAGCTTGCGTTGAACTATAACGGTGAAAAGCTGAGAGTAAAACCAGCTCTAAAAGGAATGGATTTTTGCCTGTCAGGTATCGAAAATCAAGCAAAAAAGCTTTATGATAACGGTGAAAGTAAAGAGAAGATAGCTACGATATGTATTGAATACATTTTACAATCTTTCGATAAATGCACTGAAAAAATTTTGGAACAATATCCATCCTTGCCTATAATTTACTCAGGTGGAGTTATGTCAAATTCTATTATTAGAAAATATTTTACAAATAAGTACAATGCTTTTTTTGCCGAACCATGTTTTTCTTCTGACAACGCAGCAGGAATAGCCGTGCTTACACAAATTAGTCATAAATCATTAAAATAAGGTAAATATATGTATAGCTCTAATATTTTAACAGTAAGCGGTCTTAATATGTATCTCAAAGACCTGATTGACAATGATAATAATCTGAAAAACATATTTATAGAGGGCGAAATATCAAATTTCGCAAACCACTATAGCTCAGGGCATATCTATCTTTCGCTTAAGGATAGCAAAAGTGTGATAAAGGCTGTTATGTTTTCTTTTAATGCGAAGAGGTTACGCTTTGTCCCATGTGATGGAATGAAAGTAATCTGTCGAGGAAGAATTGGAATATATGAAGCAAGCGGTCAATATCAGCTATATATTGACGATATGCAACCTGATGGGGCAGGAGCACTTACAATTGCATTTGAGCAGCTAAAAGAAAAGCTATCAAAGCAAGGTTTATTTGATGCTTCACGAAAAAAACCAATTCCAAGGTTTCCTGAGAATATTGGTGTGATAACATCGGCTTCAGGTGCGGCTATCGAGGATATAAAAAACATTTTATCACGTAGATATCCAATAGCGAATGTGTTGCTTTGTCCCACATTGGTGCAAGGTAACGGAGCTGCCGAGCAAATGGTACAGGCGATAGATTATTTTAATTGTAATAGCTGTGTAGATGTCATTATTATCGGAAGAGGCGGAGGCTCTATGGAAGACCTTTGGGAGTTTAATGATGAAAAGCTTGCTTATGCGATAGCAGATTCAAAAATCCCTATTGTTTCAGCTGTAGGGCACGAAACTGATTTTACAATTTGTGATTTTGTTGCGGATCTGAGAGCGCCAACGCCGTCGGCTGCTGCGGAACTTGTTGTGCCTGATAGGGCAGAACTGCTTTCTGCAATTGAATATATGAATATTCGCCTAAAAAAGTCAATAGAGTCTACCATAAATCAAAAAAATGATTATTTGAATAACTTAAAAATAAAACTAAGTAGTTTTAACGCTTATGATCTTGTTCAAAAAGAAGAAATTAAACTGGATATGTTTTCAGAGCGTTTTAACAACTCAATGAGGAAAATAATTGACAGCAAAGCTAATATTTTAGAGATATACACTCATAAACTAGAAACATTAAGTCCGTTAAATGTGCTAAAGCGTGGCTATAGCTTGACTAGTGGCAAAAATGGCACAATAAACTCTGTGAAAGATGTTTCATCAGGTGATAAAATAGAAATAACCCTCAGTGATGGCAAAATAAACGCAATTGCAGAGTAAATTTAAATAAGGAGATACGATGAAATATATTTTTATCGTTATATATACTAATGAAATATGAAGAATCTTTAATTAAGTTAGAAAATATAATAAGTCAGCTTGAAAGTGGCGAAAAAAGCTTAGATGAATCGCTGAAGTTATATGCAGAGGGAGCGAAGCTCTCTGAATTTTGCTATAAAACTCTAAGTGAAGCCAAGCAAAAGCTTACATTAATTAATCATGATGACAAAGAGTAATAATGTTAGGAGTGATAATATGGAAAAACTAATAAAAGCTATAGAAGATAAGCTATATTCGTATGTACCGAACATTGATACTCTTGAGAAAAAAGTGTTTGATTCAATGAAATACAGTCTTTCGGCAGGTGGCAAGAGAATTAGACCGATACTCACAGCTTATTTTTGTGAACTGAATGGTGGAACTCTCGAACAAGCCCTGCCTTTTGGCTGTGCACTTGAGATGATACATACCTATTCTCTAATACATGACGATTTACCGTGCATGGATAATGATGATATGCGTCGAGGCAAGCCTTCTAATCATATTGTTTTTGGGGAAGACACTGCTCTTCTTGCAGGTGATGCACTTCAAAGCCTCGCATTTGAGGTTTTAAGTGATTCCAAAACACGTGATTTAGTTGGCGACACTGCTTGCATAAAGGCGGTGAACTGCCTTGCAAAGCGTATTGGCGCAGTTGGCATGGTTGGTGGTCAGGTGATTGACTTGGAATATGAAAATAAATCTGCAGATGTTACTATTTTACGAACTATGGATGACAAAAAAACAGGTGCGCTTATATCAGCCGCGTGTGAGTTAGGCTGTATAGCTGCAAACGCTAATGACAAAGCAATTGAAGACGCTGTAAGATACGCCAAAGCTCTTGGACTAGCTTTTCAAGTTGTTGATGATATCCTTGATGTTACAGCAGATGAAAAAGAGCTTGGCAAGCACACCGGTAGCGACAAAGAAAATAATAAATCAACTTATGTGTCATTATATGGTATAGATAAATGTAAAAAACTTGTTTCGCAACTGACAGAAGAAGCCATAGGTTGCATTTATGGCGACTCTGAATCTGCAAAAAAGCTTAGAGAGTTAGCTATTAATCTTGCTCAGCGCAATAAATGATAAAAAAAATAATTGTGGACAGGTGTTTTTATGAAAGAAAAATATCTTGAAAATATTCAAAGACCATCTGATTTAAAGCTTTTATCCGTAGAACAGTTAGACAAGCTGTGCGAAGAAATCAGAGCAAAATTAATAAATACTGTTTCTAATAATGGCGGACATTTGTCTCCGAATCTTGGTGCTGTAGAGCTTACTGTGGCTTTAGAACGTTCCTTTTGTGGCAAACACGACGATATTGTTTGGGATGTAGGACATCAGTGTTACACCCACAAGTTGCTCACAGGCAGACAAAAAGACTTTGACACTATCAGAACAGAGGGCGGTATATCGGGCTTCCCAAAACGTGAAGAAAGTGATTATGATGCATTTAATGTGGGTCATAGTAGCACCTCCATTTCCGCTGCATATGGCATAGCAAGGGCAAAGGAGCTAAAAAAACAATTTGGTTATACTGTTGCTGTTATTGGCGATGGAGCCCTAACCGGCGGTCTTGCATTTGAAGGACTTAACAACGCAGGCAGAAGCAAAAAGAATATAATTGTTGTACTGAACGATAACGAAATGTCCATTTCGAAAAATGTAGGGGGTATTGCAAAATACCTCACAAATATGAGAATAAATTCAGGATATTTAAGACTAAAGAGATATATTGAAAAAGTATTAATGCATGTGCCACTCATTGGTAAACCTATAAGGTCGGCACTATTAAAATCGAAAAACAGCATGAGAAAAAGATTGTATCATGATACAATCTTTGATGATCTTGGATTTTTATATTATGGTCCGGTTGATGGTCACGATATTCAAAAGATGCTTAATGCCTTTAAAGCTGCAAAACGTACTGATACACCGGTGCTTGTACATGTTATGACCACCAAGGGCAAAGGGTATGTTCATGCTGAAAACGATCCCGGTAGCTTTCATGGTATTTCAAAATTTGACATTGATACCGGCGAGCCAATTAGTGCTAAGGTAGGCTATTCGGCAGTGTTTGGTGAATATCTCTGTGAGCTGGCTCAAAAAGATAACAAAATCTGTGCTATCACAGCTGCTATGGCATCAGGCACAGGTTTAAAGCAATTTTCTGATATGTATAAAAATCGTTTTTTTGATGTGGGCATTGCCGAGGAGCATGCTGTTACGTTTTCAGCAGGATTAGCGTCTAAAGGAATTTTGCCTGTATTCTCTGTGTATTCATCATTTTTACAACGTGCATATGACCAAATTTTGCATGATGCTGCCGCACAGAAGTTACACATAGTTTTGGCTGTTGATAGGGCGGGTATAGTCGGTGAGGATGGAGAAACACATCAAGGCGTTTTTGATGTAGCATTTTTAAGCACGATACCAAATGTTACTATATATGCACCATCGAGCTTTAATGAACTTAGAATATACCTTAGAAAAGCTATCTATGATACAGAAAATGTGGCGGTAGTAAGATATCCACGAGGTGGAGAGGACTATATCCCTGATTCCTATACTTCATCAGATGAAGATTATAGTGTCTATAATTCGGGAAAAACCGCAATAGTAACATATGGCAGACTATTCTCAAATGCTTGTAGGGCAGCTGATAGACTAAAAGAGGATGGAATTGATGTTGCTGTGATCAAGCTTAATAAAATAAAGCCAATTGTAACATCAGCAGTAGAAGAATGCCTTAAATATGATAATATATTCTTCTATGAAGAGGGAATGAGAACCGGTGGCGTAGGCGAGCACTTATTTATGAAACTTAACCATGAGAATTATAATGGTAAATTCCATCTCACAGCTATTGATGACAAATTTGTAAAGCAAGCAACTGTGTCTAGCGCACTTAGAAAGCTTGGTCTGGACACAGATAGCATGATAAGTGATATAAAAAGAATTATTGATTTATAAAAATATAAGGATAAATAATTTTATGGCTGAAAAAAAGAGACTAGATATTTTAGTATATGAAAAAGGATTTGCCGAAAGCCGTGAAAAGGCAAAGGCAATCATAATGGCAGGTTTGGTTTATGTAGATAATCAAAAAGCAGACAAGCCCGGCACAGTATATCCTGAAAATTGTAATTTAGAATACCGTGGAGAAAAGCAGAAGTATGTTAGCCGTGGTGGCTATAAGCTTGAAAAGGCAATTCATAAATATGAATTAAATCTTGATAATTTGATTTGTATGGATATAGGTGCCTCAACCGGAGGATTCACAGATTGTATGCTGCAAAATGGCGCAAAGCACGTATATAGTGTCGATGTGGGTTATGGACAGCTTGCATGGAAACTAAGATGTGATGAGCGTGTCACTAATATGGAACGCACCAATATAAGGTATGTTACACACGAACAAATAGAAGATAATATAGATTTTTTCAGTATAGATGTTGCTTTTATATCTCTAAAACTTGTTATTCCTACAGTTAAGCTAATGGCAAGTAAAGATGCACGGGGTGTATTTTTGATTAAACCTCAGTTTGAAGCAGGTAGAGAGTCCGTAGGCAAAAAAGGTGTAGTAAGAGATAAAAGTGTTCACGTAAAGGTAGTAGAAGATATTACTAATTTTTGTATAGACAATGGATTTTCAGTTTTAGGACTCGAATTTTCACCAATAAAGGGTCCTGAGGGAAATATAGAGTATTTAATATATGTGAGATATGATGGTGAATCTCAAAATTTAAGCGGTGTTACACCACAAGAGGTTGTAGATGCCTCACATAACGAATTAGACAAATAATTATATTAAGGGAGAGCGCATAAGAGCGCTGTGTATAGATTTTATGAAGCTTGCATTCGTGCCTAATCTTAACAAAAAAGACGCAATTACATATTCAAAGAAAGCCGCATTAAGAATGCTCGAAAAGGGTGCCGAGGTGCTGTATCTGTCATCTACATCACAACTCATGGGAGATATGACTGGCATAGCTTATAGAGATAATATCACCGAGCTTGTGAATGAGAGTGATGCGGTGATTGCTTTTGGTGGAGATGGTACGCTCATCAAGCTTGCCAGAACGTGTGCTTTAGCTAAAAAACCGGTGCTTGGTATTAACTTTGGTCATCTTGGATTTGTGGCTGGTCTGGAACCATCACAGCTTGAAATGCTTGACAGACTTATTGCAGGTGAATATACACTTGACAAACGTAATGTGCTAAAGCTTACAATAAAGAGTGATGATACGATATCAGATTATATCGCTGTGAATGATATTGTAGTATCACGTGGTGCTTGCTCACGTATAGTTCAGCTTAATGTTTTTCTCAATGGAGAAAAAATAAATGCATATCGTGCAGATGGCGTGATATTTAGCACGCCTACCGGTTCCACAGCTTATTCTCTGTCGGCTGGCGGACCGGTTATTGATCCTAAGATAAATTGTATTTGCATGACACCAATATGTCCACATTCGCTTTTTTCAAGACCTGTAATATTTGGCAGTGACAGCGTGTTATCTTTAAATTGTGACGATGACAATGATGAGATATACGTCACAGTTGATGGTCAGGAAAATATAAAAATTGATAGCAAAAGTGAAATTACAATAACCACAGCGGATGAATTTGTGAACTTGATAAAGATAAACGATCGTGATTTTTATACCATATTAAACGATAAGCTTTGGCAAAGATAAGTTGTTAAGAATAATCAGGAGAGAAGAATATGCTATCTGAAATATATATTGAAAATATAGCTGTAATAGAAAAAGTTAGTGTTAATTTTAACAATGGATTTAATGTTTTTACAGGTGAAACAGGTGCAGGCAAATCTATTATTATTGATGCCATCAACGCTGTGCTTGGTCAGAGGACATCTAAGGAGCTTATCAGATCAGGTGCACAAAAGGCTGTTGTAAGCGCAGTTTTCTCTAATTTTAATTCACATAGCCTACAGCTTTTGAGCGAAATGGGTTATGAACCTGATGAAGACGGCGTGATAATCCTCTATCGAGAGATGTATGCCAGTGGCAAAAATCTTTGTCGAATTAACGGTGTGCCTGCCAATGTTAGTGCGTTGAGAGAAATATCAAAAATTCTCATAACAATACATGGTCAGCATGAGAGTTATGAACTTCTTACACCTGATCTTCATATGCAGTATCTTGATTTTTTTGGCAAGCTGGAAAATGATATTTCAGAATACAAAAAAGAATTTATAAAGTATAGAGATTTGAAAACAAAGCTAAACTCTGGTAAAGAAAGTGAAAGTGAGCGTCTGAAAAAGCTTGATATGCTACGATACCAAATAGATGAACTAGAGCAGGCAGAGCTGGAGATTGGCGAGGATGAACAATTATTATCCAGACGAAAAATGCTTCAAGGTAGTGAAACCATAAGGCAATGTATTTCATCTGCGTGTGCCTTGTTGAGTGGTGACGAAGACTATGATGGTGCAGTTAGTGCCATAAAAAATGCTTGTGACGAGATAAACGAAGCATCTGAATATCAAGAGGATCTCTCTGTTATAGCTAGCAGGCTGAATGATGTATATTATGAAATTGAGGATATTTCAGACGAACTTTCTAGAAATGATGACTTTTCTTATGATACACAGCAGGAGCTGGAAGAGGTAGAAGAACGTCTAGACCTGATATATAAGCTTCAGAGAAAGTATGGCCCTTCTATTGAGGCTATTTTAGAGTCATTAGAACAGGCAAAATCAGAATTTGAATATCTTGATAGCTATGAATACAATATGGAGAAACTCCTTTCTCAATATAAGGAACAGAAAAAGCTTTGTGAAAGTCTAGCGAAAAATATATCAGAAAAGCGTATCCAATCATCTGAAAGGTTTTCCGAAGAGGTTGAGAGCCAGTTAGCATTTTTAGATATGCCAAATGTCAAGCTCTATTTTGATATACAACACACAGAGCTGTGTGAAACAGGTTGTGATAAGGTAGAAATGATGATATCTCCAAATGTGGGCGAGGAGGCAAAATCTATTTCAAAGATAGCATCAGGTGGAGAGCTTTCACGTATTATGCTAGCCATAAAGAATGTGCTTGCCGAGGGTGATCACACCGGTACATTGATTTTTGACGAAATTGACACAGGAATCAGTGGTAGTGCCGCACACAAGGTTGGTCTTAAACTCAAAGAAACCTCACGCACAAAGCAGATTATCTGCATTACCCATCAGACTCAGCTTGCAAGCCTTGCTAACACACATTTCCTTATAAAGAAAGAAGTAAGAAATGACAGAAGCTTCACAGAAGTTAATGAGCTAGACTTTTCACAGCGTGTGAAAGAGTTAGCCAGAATAATGAGCGGAACTGATGTTTCATCTCTCACGCTCCAACACGCAGAGGAAATGCTCAAAAAAGGCTTGGAAGCTTAAACTGCATTTTATAAAAACAAGCGGTGATTTAAATTTTTGGATATATAAAACCTTATAAGCCCGATATGCTTATAAAGGAATATGAACAATATAAGAGTGTATACTGCTCACTCTGTAGAAAAATGAGAAAAAGATATGGCATATTATCGGTCAGTATTTTAAGCTATGATGTCACATTTTTTTGCATGATTGCATCGGGTATTTTTGATTTAAAACCATGTGTTGAGAAAAAACTGTGCGTAGTAAATCCCTTTAAAAAATGCAATTATTGCACCAAACTTGATAAAGCACTTGATTTAGGAGCAGATTTATCAGTATTATCATTCTATTACAAGCTATTTGACGATTTAGCCGACGAAAGTTTTTTCAAAAAAGCACTATGTATTTTAATTATGACATATGCAAAGCATATCAGAAAAAAAGCTGCCATCAAAAATCCAGTCTTTGATGATATTATCTCTAATGTACCCAAAATGCAGAAAATTGCAGAAACAAGGTATGTGGATTCTATTGATAGATGTGCACATCCATCAGCATTAATGCTTGAAAATATTATGAAAACGCTTGCACAAAATTCTGAGGATAGAAAAAAATATTCAGACTTTGGTTATGCACTCGGCAGATGGATCTATATGGCAGATGCTTTTGACGATTTAGAAAAAGACATAAAAAAGAAGAATTTTAATCCATTTATAAATATATTTAACTTAAAATCAGTAGATCAGATTTATGATGTTAGGGAAGAATGCAATGAGATATTAAATTCATCTGCTGCTCAAGTGTATGAAGCATATAATCTGATTGATTTAAGCACTTTTAATTCAATTTCTGATAACATAGTGAAAAAAGGTTTAAGGAATGTACAAAAAGAGCTTTACAACAAATATAAAACAGGAGAAAAATAATGAGAGATCCGTATGAGGTATTGGGAATAAGCCCAAATGCTACCGAGGAAGAAATAAAAAACGCTTATCGTAATCTCGCAAAAAAATATCATCCGGATAACTATTCCGACAGCAATATGCATGGCTACGCCACCGAAAAGATGAAAGAAATTAACGAAGCGTATGACATGGTAATTAACGGTAAAAGACGTAGCTCTAGAGGGTGTGACTACAACGAGGTACGTAATTTGATACGAAATAACCGACTCAATGAAGCCGAAAATATATTAAATTCTGTGCCGTCATCAAGTCGCAATGCCGAATGGTATTATTTGCGTGGCACTATTTATCTTAACTATGGCTGGGTTAATGATGCTGAAAATTGCTTCAGAACAGCCGTCAGCTATGATCCTGATAATGCAGAGTACGCCTCAGCTTATAACAGACTAAGGAATAATAAACGTGGAGACAATGGTGGTTATAACACAACAAGTATGAATAACCCGTCATCTGGATGCTTTACCTGTTCTTCTTGTGATGTGTGCACAGGGCTTATGTGTGCCGATTGCTGTTGTGAATGTATGGGTGGCGACTGTATCAGGTGTATATAACATAATGGTGTTTCTATAAAAGAAGGTATATTAATTGAAAAAAACAATGAAAATTACGCTTTCCGGGATGATATGCGCTCTATCAGTTGTTATTATGTTACTCACAGGTATTATAACGATTGGTACATATGCAATGCCCGCAATAGCAGGAACGCTTGCAATAATTATTGTGATAGAATGTGGTGTTAAATATAGTATTGGTGTTTATGTATCCTCCTCTATCTTGGCTTTTTTGCTTGCACCCGACAAAGAAGCAGCTTTGTATTATGTTTTATTTTTTGGATATTATCCGATAGTCAAGGCTGTGATAGAAAATAAAGTAAAGCAAAAGCTACAATGGATTTTTAAGATTATGATTTTTAACATATCTATGGTTGTTAGCTTCTTTATTTCGATATTGGTATTATCAGTGCCAAAAGAAAGCTTTACTGTGTTTGGACTTTATGTGCCGTGGCTGTTTCTTGCTGCTGGAAATATAGTTTTCATAATGTTTGATAGATCGCTTACAGGTATAATTACAATGTACTTATATAAATGGCGTAAAAAAATTAAGTAATTTTAGTTTCTGAAATGAGTGTATAGTAATGAACAGGATAACAAAAAGGATAGTATCAATTATACTATCTGTTGTAATAATTTCATCTTCTGGATTGATGTCTGTCAGTGCAGAGTCAGAGGATGGTTTATCAACCTTTATTAGCTTTGATTACAATTACAAGGTGATAGAGGTAGGAGACGAAATATCCCTTAGAACAATTCTCAGCAATGGCTCTTCTGCCTTAGATTCCGCTGTATATGCATCATCTGATGAGCTTATAGCCGCGGTGGATGAAATGGGAAATGTGACAGCTATATCACAGGGTGAATGTACCATCACTGCTACATTGAAAGGCAGTAATATAAGCACGTCATGCACAATAAACGTAATAGACAAACCATTGCATGAAATAATTATTTCACAGACAGATGCTTCATTGAGTATTGGAGCTGAACTGCAACTTACAGCCACGTGCGATGATCCCAATGCAAAGCTTATTTGGGTATCAGATAATACTGAAGTTGCAACTGTAGAAGAGGGACTTGTAACCGCTATAAAAGAAGGAACAGCGACAATTACAGTTTCTGCTGAAGAACTAGGTGTAAAAGCGGAGTGTGTTGTAACTGTCTATGGAGAAAATGACCTAACACTTACAACAAAGTCAAAAACAATTTTCGCCGGTAACCATACAATAATCACAGCACAATCACCGCTTTCTGATGAAATAACATGGAAATCATCAAATAAAAGTATAGCAACAGTAGATGAAAATGGTGTTGTTACCGGCGTTTCATCAGGTGACATTACAATAACAGCAACCTGCGAATCAATTAATAAAAGCTCAACAATAAAGCTTAAAATAAAATCAAAACCAAGTGATAATATTTCGCTAACTTCCAAACAAGTTGATATGCGTAACGGTCAGACTTATTATATGGCTTCCCATAACTACAATGGCTATGTAAATTGGGAGTCGAGTGATGCTTCCATTGCAACTGTTACCAGAGGGATGATAACTGCAAAGAAAAAAGGTATTGTAATTATCTCAGCATCAAGTAATGATGGAAAATATTGTTGCACTAGTGTTGTCACAATAAAAGGAAGCGCTCCAATAAGATTTACATACACAAAGCCAAATAGTGCTCCTATTAACTCTCCTGTTACATTATATTCCATTACAGATAAATACAGAGATAGCGTAAAATTTACGGTGAACGAATTTGGTTCAGAGAAAACCATTGAAGCCACTTCACGTGTAGAAGACGGAAATACATATATTTGGTCTGCACAATATACCTTTTCCGAGCCGGGTTATCACGATGTCAAGGCTAGTGCGCTTTATCAAGGAAAAGAATGGGGTTCCGGAGAGTTTGCATCAACACAAGCCTTCGTGACAAAGAGCAACAGTGTATCATCCAGCACCTTTGAGGAAAAACGTGTGTCAAATGAGCTTATATCACTTATTGCTAGCTTTGAGGGATTTGAATCTGAATACTATTATGATACTCTTGCAGGAGGTATCGTCACCACAGCATATGGAAAGGTAATTTATGAGGGTGATGTGTTCTATAATAAGGTTACACAGAACGAGGCTATGGCGTATTTGATAAATGATACAAACAACGGTAATTATACAACAAGAGTAAACTCCTTTCTATTACAGAATGGAATATCTTATAACCAGCATCAACTAGATGCGCTTGTTTGTTTTTCTTATAATTTAGGCACAGGATGGATAAATACAAGTGATTTATCTTCCGTAATTATTTCTGCATCAAAAAATAAAAATTCCAATTCATCCGATTCGCCAAAGCCCGGAGACACAGCCATGGTGTCAGTAGATGACTTTCTTAATGTAAGATCAGGTCCGGGCACCAGCTATAATATCATCACATCTGTAAGAGACGGTGAAATAGTAACTCTGGTGGATGGAAAACTCTATGACGGATGGTATAAAATTAAGCTTAGCAATGGTACAGTGGGATATTGCAGTGCTAAATATCTCATGCTTACATATTCATCTCCGGTGGGAGATTTGTCTAATATCCCCGCAAATACACTTGCAGCGGAGTTTTTGCAATGGCATAGAGCAAGTGGTAATTGTGTAAAAGGACTCCTTTTCAGGAGAATAGATGAACTTGAAGTATTTCTATTTGGAGAGTATAATCATGATGGAAGCAAAAATAAGCATGGTTTTGCATTGCCATCATGTTGTAACTGATAAAAATTACAATAAAGTGGTGTTTTATGAATTTATATAAAATCATATTTTCAGCGATTTATATTATTTTGCTTTTTTTCTACTTTTTCTCAGAGACAAGTGGAAACCTTTTAAAAAGATCAGTTAATAAAACTGCTCTTTCTACTATGTTTTTTTCTAATTTCATATTTTTTACATTTGAAGATGGCATACAGATTTCGCCCATCAATGTGGCATCATTTATTGCTATTACATTTTGTTTTTTGGCAGATATAATTTTGCTTTTTAACTTTGTAAAAGGTGCCGTTGCCTTTTCTATAGGAAATATAGCACTTTCTGTTTATGCTTTTATGACTCTTGCTAAATATAACATTAGTTTATCTTTAGTATGGTGGAGTGCTATAATTTTCGTTGTAGTCTTAGGTGCTTATTTGATTGCTATTTATTTGCTTCGTATGAATTATAAAAAATATGGTATTAAAATGGTGATTTATCTTGTAACAGTTACATTGAACGGAAGCCTGGGTGTAGCAATATTTGCAACTTGTAATGACTTTAATGCAAAAATACTAGGTTTAGGATTTGTACTTTTTATGCTGTCTGATTATCTGCTTGTTACATACAAGATTTATCGTAAAGAAAAATGGATACTCCGCTCAAATAGTGGTCTGTACTTTATTGGAATGTTATTAATAACTATGAGTTTTATATAAAAATTACAGGAGGCGAGAAAATTGAAACATTTGTTTATTATCAATCCGTCAGCAGGACGTGTGAATCACGAAGCTACTATTTTGGAATCATTGAAAAAATATGGCAACACGATAGATTATGATGTTTACAGAACTACTGCACCAAAGGATGCCACAAGATTTATTAGACAGTATTGCTCAGAACATTCTGAAGATACTTGCTTTTATGCTTGTGGCGGTGATGGTACATTCAATGAAGTTGTAAATGGAGCAGTAGAGTTTGATAATGCGTATGTTTCTGTTTATGCTTGTGGTAGCGGAAACGATTTTGTAAAATATTACGGTGGAGCAGAAAATTTTTTAAATATAGACAATCTCGTTAATGGAACACCACACAAGATCGACCTCATAAAGATTGGTGATAAATATTCTGTAAATGTAGTTGATTTTGGATTTGATGCCGTCGTTGCCACAACTATGATTAAGGTGAAAAGAAAACCGATAATTGGTGGCAAAAGAGCATATACAACAGGTGTAATAAAAGCATTATTCACCGGCATGAGAAATAAATGTACATTAAAGATAGACGGAAAGCCAATAAATGATGGTGAAATATTATTGTGTACACTAGGCAATGCCCAATTTGTAGGAGGTTCCTTCAGATGTTCGCCAAAAGCCTCTAATGATGATGGTATGCTAGAGGTGTGCGTAATTGATCCTATTTCTAGATTTAAATTTTTAAGCCTAATCGGTGACTACACAGCTGGAAAACACCTCGATAATCCGAAATTTAACGATATATTAAAATATACACGTTGCAAGAGTATAGAAGTGATAGCACCAGAAGGATTTTGTATATCTCTTGATGGTGAAATAATAGAAAATAATCACTTTATCGCAGAGATAGTTCCTGCGGCATTAAATTTTATTGTTCCAAAGGGTGCAATGCCAATAGTAGAGGATAATTTTAGTAAACAACAAAGAGAGAAAGCCGAGGTTTCAATATGAGAAAATTAATAAAAGGTGGTACAATCGTTACTGCTGAAAAGTCATATGTATCTGATATTTTGATCGAAAATGAGAAAATAATAAAGATAGGTGAAAATCTCTCCCAAGATGACTGCGAAGTGATAGATGCAACCGGAAGACTTGTATTTCCGGGGTTCATAGATGCTCACACTCACTTTGATCTTAAAACTATAACAACAACTGCCGACGACTTTTATACAGGTACTAAGGCAGCTATTGCCGGTGGAACCACATCTGTAGTAGATTTTGCAACCGCCGATCGTGGAATGACACTTATGGAAGCGTTAGATGTGTGGCATAAAAAAGCTGACGGTAAATCTAGCTGTGACTATGGATTCCATATGTCATTTTCTGAGTGGAACGAGGAACTGTCTAAGGAAGTTGACCTAATGACAGAAAACGGAATTACTTCTTACAAGCTATACATGGCATATGATAACCTGAGAGTGAGTGACTCTGATATATTCGAAATATTAAAAAGAGTTGACCAGGTGGGTGGTATAGTAGGCACTCATTGTGAAAACGGAGATATGGTTACACAGCTTACTAATCAATTAAAGAAAGAAGGTAAGCTATCACCAAAATATCATCCCGTTTCCAGACCGGCTTTAGTAGAGGCAGAGGCTATTTTCAGGTATCTAACAATAGCAGAGCTTGCAGGTGTGCCGGTAAATATTGTTCATCTAAGCTCTAAACTTGGCTATGATATTGCAGAACAGTTCAGAAAAAAAGGAAATAAGGTTTATATAGAAACCTGTCCACAGTATCTTCTTATGGATGATTCTGTGTATGAAAAAGGTACACTATATGGTGAAAAAGAGGATGATGAATTTGCTTCTGCAAAATTTGTTATGTCTCCGCCACCGAGAAAAGAAGCTGATAAAGAGTGTTTGTGGGATGCACTGCGAGATGATCGAATTGATTGTATATCAACAGATCACTGTTCGTTTAATTATAAAAACGACAAAGAGTTGGGCAGGGAAGACTTTAGCAAAATTCCAAATGGATGCCCGGGTGTAGAGCACCGCCCAGCTTTAATATATAATTTTGGTGTATTAACCAAAAAAATCACAAAAGAGAAAATGTGTGCATATCTGAGTACAAATCCTGCAAAGCTTTATGGTATGTATCCACAAAAGGGTGTGATAGCCGAAGGAAGTGATGCAGATATAGTTATTTGGAATACTGACAAAGAATGGACAATTTCTGCAACTAATCAGAATCAAAACTGCGATTATACACCTTATGAGGGTGCGAGTATTACAGGCGCACCAGAAAAAGTTTTGTTGCGTGGAAATGTTATCAGTGAATACGGCAAGATAATAAAAGAAAATAAAGGAGAATATATTTTTAGAGGAAAATCAATTCTTTATAATAAGAAATAATATATGTAAAGTCTTTTTGTGTTATTTTTATTAATAATAAATATTTATTACAAAATTTTAATGCAAAAATCCCTAAAAAGTGTTTGACGAGTTCATTATTTTGTGGTATTATTAATAAAGTTATTTGAATAATGAGGATGGTTGTAATGAATAAAATTATTGCAGTTGCTTCGGGCAAGGGTGGTACAGGTAAATCCACAGTTTCTGCAGGTATAGGCAGAGAGCTTGCAAATGGTGGAAGCAAGGTTTTGCTTATTGACTGTGACAGCGGTATGCGTGGACTTGATATAATGCTTGGCGTTTCGAGAAATTTAGTATTTGATATGGCAGATGCTATTAGTGGTGAATGTGAAATAGAAAATTGTGTCTATTCCTGTGGATGTGACGGCAATTTATTTATGATTCCTGCTCCACATAATGTGGATGATGAGCTTAGTCCAGACGTTTTTAAGAGATTTATTGAAGCAGTTGAAGAAGTTTTTGACTATATAATTATAGATTCTCCGGCAGGCATAGGCATGGGCTTCAGAACAGCAGTTTCTTGTGCTGATTTGGCTTTAATAGTTTGTAATGCCGAGCCTATAAGCTTGCGTGGATGCGAGCATGTTAGACAGTGCCTGATTGATTGTGGCGTAAGCGATATCAAATTGGTAATTAATAAATTCAATGGGCATAACTTCGTGGGTATGGGCTTTTATCCTGATTTGGATTTTGTTATTGACTATGCAAAAACCCAGCTTATTGCAATAATACCTGAGGATTTGCGCATGGTCGCAGCAGTTCAATCGGGTCGTTCTGCAGAGAAAGGTAGTCCTGCTTCTGCAGCTTTTGAAAGATTAACAAGAAGAATAAAAGGCGAAAGAGTGCCTTTACAGCTATAATACAATAATATCGAGGGGGATTATAATTATTTATGAATATTGCATTAATAGCACATGATAAGAAAAAAGAACTGATGGTTCAGTTTTGTATTGCATACTCTGGAATACTAAACAAACACACTTTGTGTGCAACAGGTACAACAGGAAAAATGATTTCGGAGGTTTCAGGACTCCAGATTCAGAGATTTTTGAGTGGAGCTCAGGGTGGTGCACAACAGATATCTGCAAGAATATCATGTAATGAAATAGATATGCTTCTTTTCTTTAGAGATCCTCTTGTTGTTAAAGATGAGAGATCAAGTGATCTTGAGATATTGCGCATATGTGATATGCATAGTATACCTGTTGCCACAAATATTGCAACAGCTGAGGTTTTAATACATGGTCTTGAAAGAGGAGATCTCGACTGGAGAAATATAGTGAAGGCTTAATCATATTAAAACGAAGGGAATGTAAGTTTGAGTGGCTTATTTTTAGCCATTCCTGAATATATGAATCTAATCACAAAACGTGTAAAGGGAGCACAGGATGTTTTGCCTGCTGACTCTTACAAATGGCATTTTATAGAAAATCTACTTAGCAATGAAGCACAACTATGCGGATATAAAGAGATAAGAACACCTGTTTTTGAACATACAGAGCTTTTTAACAGAAGCGTTGGTGAGACTACAGACGTGGTGCAAAAGGAGATGTACACCTTTGATACAAAAGGTGGTACGTCTATCACTTTGCGTCCTGAAGGTACAGCAGGAGCGGCTAGAGCAATGCTTGAGAATGCTGTATATAATGAGGGTTTGCCAATAAAAACATATTATATCACCTCTTGTTATCGCTATGAAAAACCACAAGCTGGTAGATATAGAGAATTTCATCAATTTGGTATGGAAATGTATGGTTCAGCATCACCAACAGCCGATGCTGATTTGATATGCACAATTAATGCAATGTTCAAAAGAATGGGCATCGCAAATCTTAAGCTAAAGATAAACTCTATTGGTTGCCCTACGTGCAGACAGAAGTATCAACAAGCACTTAAAGATTATTTTTCACAGTTTAAAGATCAACTCTGCGACACTTGCCTTACAAGACTAGATAGAAATCCTATGAGAATTCTTGATTGTAAGAGCAATGTGTGTAAAAAGATAGCCGAAGGTGCTCCGGTAGTTCTCGACTATTTATGTGAAGAATGCGGAAACCACTTTGAAAAGGTAAAGAGCTTGCTTGACTATATGAATGTAGAATATATAGTTGATCCACAAATTGTTCGTGGTCTTGATTACTACACCAAGACAGTATTTGAATTTGTAAGCGATTGTATAGGCGCTCAGGGTACTGTGTGTGGCGGTGGTCGTTATGATGGTCTTATCGAAGAGTTAGGCGGTCAGGCTATGCCGGCACTTGGATTTGGATTAGGCTTAGAAAGACTTTTGAGTTTGCTCGAAAAGGAAAATATAGAGATTCCGAAACCGGATAATTGTGGAGTTTATTTTATCGGATTAGGTGAATTAGGCGAAAAAGAAGCCTTTAGGCTTACCCGTGAAGTGAGAAATAGTGGCATATATGCAGATTGCGATGTTACCGGCAGAAGCCTTAAAGCACAAATGAAATATGCCGATAAGATAAAGGCACGCTTCACAGTGGTTATTGGTGACGATGAAGTTAATTCTAAAAAAGCTATAATGAAAAACATGGAAACAGGAGAAAAATTTGATCTTGATATAGACGATAAATTCTTTGAGAGTTTTTTGATTGCTTTTTTGAAATAATAATTAATTAGTACTTTAATCAGCACTATGTCAAGCAGTTTATTAATAGAATTTTAAAACATTGATTTAGGAAGGACTTTAAATTATGGCAGAAAGTATGCTCGGAATGAAACGCAGTTGCTATTGTGGAACTTTGAGAATTTCTGATTGTGGAAAAGAAGTTACATTATGCGGCTGGGTTCAGAGACAGAGAGATTTAGGACAGCTTATTTTCATAGATTTGCGTGACCGCACAGGTATTGCACAGTTAGCTTTTGATAATAATACTGATAAAGAGATTTTTGACAAGGCATTTTCAATTAGAGGCGAATATGTTCTTGCTGCAAGAGGAATAGTAAGAGAGAGAAGCTCTAAAAATCCGGAAATACCTACCGGCGATGTTGAGCTAGAAGTAAAAGAGCTTCGTATTCTTTCCAAGGCAGAAACTCCGCCTTTTGAAATAGTAGATGAAACAAATGTAAATGAAGAGCTTAGACTCAAATATCGTTATCTTGATTTAAGAAGAAAACCTTTGCAAGACAGCATAATGATGCGTAGCAGAATAGCAAAGGTTGCACGTGATTATTATCACGAAAATGGATTTGTAGAGATAGAAACTCCTATGATGATAAAATCAACTCCGGAAGGTGCTAGAGATTATCTCGTTCCATCCAGAGTTCATCCAGGTAAATTTTATGCTTTACCACAGTCTCCACAGATTTATAAGCAGCTTTTGATGCTCTCAGGTTTTGATAGATATATTCAGCTTGCAAGATGCTTTAGAGATGAAGACCTGCGTGCAGACCGTCAGCCGGAATTCACTCAGATCGACTTAGAAATGTCCTTCGTAGATGTTGAAGATATTCTCGAAATGAACGAAGGATTTTTAAAACGTCTCTTCAAAGAAATTATAGATGTAGATATTCAACTTCCTTTGCCGCGTCTTTCTTATAAAGATGCTATGGAGCGTTATGGTTCAGATAAGCCTGATACACGCTTTGGTATGGAAATAAAAAATATAAGTGATCTTGTAAAAGATACTGAGTTTGGTGTGTTTAAATCAGCAGTAGAGTCTGGCGGAAGTGTAAGAGCAATTGTAGCAAAAAATGCTGCAAGCGTTCTAACAAGAAAAGAGATTGATAAGCTTACAGAATTTGTAAAAGGCATTGGTGGCAAAGGTCTCGCTTTTGTACGTTGGCTTGATGATGCTCCTTCATGCTCATTCTCAAAGTTTATGAAAGAGGGCGAGCTTGAAGCTATCCTCGAAAGATTAGGTGCAGAAAAAGGCGATGTGGTGCTATTTGCAGCAGATAAAAACAGTATCACACTTTCCACACTTGGTGCATTAAGACTAAAGGTCGCAAAACAGCTTGATATTATACCAAAAGATAAATATAATTTGTTATGGATTGTAGATTTTCCATTCTTTGAGCAGGATGAAGAGACAGGCGAGTGGCTTGCAATGCATCATCCATTTACAATGCCAAAGGAAGAATGCCTACAATATCTCGAAAGCGATCCATCTAAGGTAATCGCAAAGGCTTATGATCTTGTTTTGAACGGCACAGAGCTTTCAAGTGGTTCAATCAGAATTACAGATTATGAGCTTCAGCAGAAGATGTTCCGTGCGCTTAATCTAACCGATGAAGAGATAGAAGCAAAGTTCGGTTTCCTTGTAGAGGCTTATAAATATGGTGCACCACCACATGGTGGAATGGGAATAGGTCTCGATAGACTTGCAATGATTTTGAGTGGAAATGATAATCTTCGTGATGTTACTGCATTCCCTAAGGTTCAAAATGCATCTGAGCTTATGTCATCCTGTCCATCACCGGTCGACCAGGATAGCCTAGATGTGCTTGGAATACAAATCAAAAAAGAAAATTAATGAATATATTAAAGCTGTACTTGTTGTGCAGCTTTAATTTGTATAAAGAGGAGTATTATCTATGCAGGAAAATATAGGTACAATATCAATCAATGAGATTTTTTCTCATAAGAAGGGATGTCCTTTCTGCAGAATGTATTCTATGCTGGAAGATCTGGGTGTAGAATATATACTTGGAGATGCTATGATGCAACCTGATGTTAGAGTAGTTACAAACAGACTAGGCTTTTGCAGAGAGCATTATGACCAAATGATCAGCTCAGGCAAAAGACTTCAGATTGCACTCATGCTCCAAAGTCACCTCAAATTGATTTCGGAAGAGATGATTCCAGACTCTGTTAAGGGTAAGCCAAATAAAAAAACAATAAATGCACTTAAAAAACTAAATTTCAGCTGTTATGTTTGCGAAAAAATATCATGGGGTATGGATCACCTTACAAAATCAGTCCTTTCAATGTGGACTAAGAATGAAGATTTTCGAAAGCTATTCAACGAGCAAGAGTATTTCTGCTTGGAACACTATGAAAGTTTGCTCGATAGTGCTTGTAGTGGAGAAGTGCCATCACGTTTAGTGCCGATATTATATAATCAGCTTAATAATATTACATCACGCTATCTCAGCCAAAAAAGAATTGAAATAGATGAATTTTGTAACTCTTTTGATTATAGAAATGCAGGTAAAAAAATGGATATAAAACCACAATGTATAGAAGAAACTGCTAGTCTATTACGAAAAACAAATATTGAATAATTTTATTTTTGCTTGAAATAAGATTATATCAGATAATATATTAATCTACGATTTAATGCAGGGGTTAGAAAAAATGAAAAGGAAAATAGTATCTTGCTTGCTTACCATATGTATGATAATGTCATTTGTATCCGTTTATGCAAACGCTGATAGCTCATCATATATTATGCTTGATGGAAAAAATATTGTTGAGATTGAGAGGATAGAAATAAAAGATGAAGAGTCTGGTTCTATCACTTCTGCTGAATATAATGCTGAAACTAATGAACTGATACTCTACAATTTTTTAGCTTATAGTATAGTTGCAAATAATATGGGTGATTTGAAGCTCATAATAAAGGGTACGGCAACTGTAGCTTACAATGCCTTAATTGATAAGCAACCGGAATTTACAGTTAAGGGTGGTAATCTTAGTATTATTTCAGCAGACGACAATGGAGCATATATGTTCGTTTATGCTGATCCCACAAAGTCTGACTCATATGGAATATATGTTGATGGAGATCTCAGCATTTACAATGTTTACACTGAGTGTCGTACCTATGAGCATGGCGAAGATTGCAATATAGATAACAGCTACGGTCTATATTGTGGTGGAAATGTTCTTTTAGATGGATCACATTTTGAATTTGGAAGTAATATTGCTGAAAATTCATCTGTAGGAATTTATGCAGAATCTCTTGACCTCAAACATGGAAATCTATATGCATATTCATCTGAGTCAGCATCAAGTATTGGTGTTAATTGCCAGAATATATATATAGCTGATGGATCATTCTCTGCGTATGGTAATAGCTGTGCAGCTACAAGTCCACCATCATTTGATCCAAATTATCACGGAATGGTTGAAGCTCTAAAGGACCTAGAAGAAGGATTACCTTTTGTTATAGATTCCGTTGCAGAGGCTGATCCTACAGTTTTTACAGATTGTGTGCAGTTTTATATTCATTTGCCAACTCTTAAAGAAATTATAGTTAATGATGCAACTTTGAATTTTAAGATTGACGATAGACCTATATTCACAGCATCAGTTCCCGATGAATATAAAAATTTATATGAAATTGACTATGAAGCTTGGGAAAACTATGAAAATAATTCATCAATATCTTCTACAGAACACATAAACGATCATTACATTTCTAACGATATAAATCTGATTGACAAATTTGAAGATGGTGAAACATATTATTACACCATATCTCTAAAAAATCTTGATGAAAATGTTCGATTTGGATATGATACAAAGCTTGTAATTAATGATGAAATAGTTGATGCGGAGATATCTGTAAGCGGAGATGGTTCGCTTATAACATTTTATCATGTTAAGGCGATGTCATTTATGGTAACAGGTGATGTAAACTGTGATGGTATAGTTACAATGGAAGATGTAACTGATCTTCAGAAAGTGATAGCAGATATCATAACGCTTGAAAGCCTTGGATCAAATGCTTTGGAAAACGCCGATTGTAACTATGATGCTAAGGTTACAATGGAAGATGTTACTATGATTCAAAAATATCTTGCTAAGTTAATAGAAATATAATAAATTTATAACAAATAAATAGGGGATGTGAGTCTTTATTTGACTTACATCCCTTTCGCTATAAATAAAATTACTTTCCTTCTATTTCAACTAGATGTGCAATAGATGGTATACTCTCACCTTGTTGACATGATGTTGGCGACATAAGGGCACCGGTGGCAACAAATAATATTTTATTATAATTTCCCTTATCCATATTTTTAAGAATATACGAGCAAAGTACAGATGCGCTGCAACCACATCCGGAGCCTCCGGCATGAGTATCTTGCGCCTTGTTATCAAATATCATAAGTCCGCAGTCTTTGTGTTTGTTGCGTATATCTATATTTTCTTTATCAAGAAGCTCATGCAATAATTTTGTGCCTACAGCTCCCAAGTCGCCTGTAAAAATTGCATCATAGTCATCAGGTGAAGTACCGGTGTCTGTGAAAAATGATTTTATGGTTTCACACGCTGCAGGTGCCATAGCAGCACCCATATTATTTGCATCTGTAATGCCTAAATCAGTTATTTTGCCTATAACTGCTTTCTTTATAACTTTACATCTAGTATCTGTACAAGAGGAAGTTTCACCGAGTATAATACTTCCGCTCCCTGTAACAGTCCATTGTGCTGTGGGTGTGCGTTGACCGCCATATTCCAACGGAAAACGATATTGTCTTTCGGCAGAGCAAAAGTGAGATGATGTCATTGCGCCAGCATATCTAGCCGCACCGCTTTCTATCATTACAGATGCCATAATCAGAGTTTGTGCCATGGTGGAGCATGCACCATATTGTCCTAAGAACGGAATCCCAAAATCACGCAAACCAAATCCGGAAGATATGCATTGATTGAGTAAATCACCGGAAAAAACCATGTTACAATCAGTAGATTTAACCTTTGCCTTTCCCAGTGCCATATCAAGCGCTTGCTTTTGAAGATCACTTTCTGCTTGTTCCCATGTGTCTTTGCCTGAATGTGAATCATAAATTATCTTGTCAAACCATTCTTTTAGTGGCCCTTCTGATTCCTTTTTTCCGACTATTGATGCATATCCGCATATTTCCGGTTGATTTTCAAATTCTATAGTATATTTTCCTATTCTATTTATCATTTATTTCACCTTCCCTAATACATATTATTATTTTGTCAAGAAAAATTAAGTTTTATCCCTTGGTTATTTATTCTTTTTATATTGTATACTATAAACAATTATTTAAATTTAATTTGTTTAATTCGTATAATAACTTGTTGTTTCTAGACAAATTATTATACAGATACTTGTTACATCATACAAAATAACGGAAATAAACAAAATAAAATGTCGATTTATTGAAATTTTGCAAAAAAAGTTTTATAATATAACTAGATTTTTAACCTCGGGGGTATTATATTATGACAAAAAGAAATAGGGTGGTGGGCATCGCTCTTTGTGTATGCCTGCTTTTTAATTTGCTGTGCATAAATTCTATTAGTGCAAGTGCAGAAGAGAGCAAACCTGTCTCAAATTATGGTCTTGCTTCTTCTATTCAAACCGGAAATATACTTCATTGCTCTAATACATATTTTAACACAATCACAGACATGCTTCCTCAGATTGCCGACCAAGGCTTTTCTGCAGTTCAGGTTTCTCCTGTTCAGGGTAACAAGGTATCTATAAATTCAGGTGCTTATTTCTGCGACTGGACATTCTTTTATCAACCTACCAATTTTAAAGTTGGTAACGAGCTAGGAACAGCAGATGAATTCGCAAGATTATGTTCAGAGGCGGATAGATATGGTATAAAGGTGATTGTTGATATTGTATCTAACCACATGGCACAAAATGATAATGGTAGAAATGGTATCCTTTCTGAGCAGATAGAAGAAGAGTATAATGACAGCGATTATTTCCACGCTCCACATAAAAATCAGGCTGATAACTCAAGCAGAGAGAGTCAGGTTCAATATAATGTAGGAGGTTTGCCTGATTTAGACACATCAAATCCAACGGTTCAGCAGTGGGTTTATGATTTGCTTGAAGAGTGTGTTTCACTTGGTGCAGATGGATTTAGATTTGATACTGCCAAGCATATAGAAACAGCAAGAGACGGCCATTTATCGAGCGATTTTTGGCAGAATACAGCCGTAAAGATTCAAGAAAAATATAAAGACTTATATGTATATGGCGAGGTTATTGATCTTTGCGGAACTGTTAGTATAAATGCCTATACAGATGTTATGAATGTTACAGATGCCGGATATGGCATAAAAGTGCGCAGAGATATTCAAAAACAAAGTGTAGCATCGCTTTCTACATACGTCGGTGGCTATGATGATCCTGCTATACCACTTGGAAAAGGCTTAGTTTGGGTTGAATCACATGATGAGTTTCTTGGTGGTACCACAAGCAGAATGTCAGAAGAAGTCCTTATTAAGTCTTATGCAGCTATGGCATCTCGCAAAGATTCACCAACACTTTTCTTTGCTCGTCCCGCAGCAAACAATGCCGCAAACAAAGTGAACTGGGATTTCCTCGTGGGTGATTATTCTAGTGCATGGTCAAGAGCTGAAGTTCGTGAAGTAAATAGATTCAAAAACTATTTCGAGGGTGAAAGTGAAGTTCTCTCTAATTATCAGGATAAATATTATCTTGTTCAAAGAGGAGAAGATGGTGTTTGCATTGTAAATGTAAGCAATAATAAGGTAATTAATATTCCAACTACTCTCCCGGACGGAAGTTATAAAGACCATATAACAGGCAATAAATTTACTGTATCAAATGGAAAAATCTCCGGTAAAATGGCTGATAGCGGTGTAGCTGTTATTTATAATAGAAATGAAGATATCAAGATATCAGTAGAACTCAATGATAACGCTATATTTGAAAATGATAACATCAGCTTTTCTACAGAAGAGGCTACTCTCAGAATTACTGTAAAAGGTGCAGAGAAATCTACCTTTAAGCTCGCAGGTAATGATGAAGTAGAGTTCAAGGATGGCGAAGAAATAACATTTGGTAAAGACCTCGATTATATGAACTCTGTTGAGCTTATTGTAACAGCCGAGAATAGCGAATGTGGCATAGCTAAGTGTTTTACAATTAAGAAAAAAGATCCTTTATCATCATCTGTTATTTATTTCGATGCACCGGCAATGGCTTTTTATGATAAAACAAAGGATAACCCTGATTCTGCCGGTATGCCGTATATATTGCAAAAGGATATTGATGACAATTTAATTAGAGAGTATCCTGGCGATGCAATGTCAAATGTAGAGAGTGAAGCATATAAGCATCTATATAAATTTGAACTTGATGAAGATGCTGTTTCCGTAAAATTCCATGATGGCGTTGCAGCAAATGTTGAAACTGACTCACATACACTTCCACCAACAGAATGTATCTATGGAGATGCATCATTACTTGAGAATAGAATCAAGGGCGGATATGAAGTAAGCGGTTCAATGCTATGGACTAAAGGAAAACTCATTGATGTATTGCCGGATTGCAGTGCATATCCAGTTTATGATGGAACTCTTGAAGTTACAAGCGAAGAAATTGAAATTGATGATAAACAGACAATAACAATAATCGAAAAGGTAACTCAAACATATCTTTATGGCGATGTAAATCTTGACGAGGCAATAGATATGTCTGACGTAACCCATACACAAAAGAGCATTGCTAAGCTTGTTGAGCTTGATGAGATTAGTCAAAAATCTGCTAACGTAGATGGAAACACCGATGTTAATCTTGAAGATGTTGTTCAAATGCAAAGATTCGTTGCAAAGCTTATCGAAGATTTCTCTGCAGGAAAAAGCTTTGATATTATTTCTGAGGTGGAAATAACAACAGAAACAGATATGGATTACACCGGTACAGATACTATAATAGATAGCGATACAGAGGAGTCGGATACAGATAGCGAAGGATCTGATATGGAAGCTACTCGTGCATTATATTTTATAAATTCCTTGAATTGGGATTCTGTCTATGCTTATTTCTGGGAAGAAGTAGGCTCACAAGCTACTGAATGGCCTGGTGAAGAGATGGAATATATCACAGGAAATGTATACAAAATCGAGATTCCTGATTATGTAAATGTAGATATGATTATCTTTAATAACGGCGGCGAGGGCTTGCAAACAGAAGATCTTTATATCTCAGAATTTGGACTTGCATTTGAGCCTACAGTTTATATTGGCAATGACCAGTATAACAACCTTATTTACACCGGCGAATGGGATGTTTATGAACCGTAAATTTTCTTAAAATTTTATTAAAATCCAATCAGATAGAGTTTTAACTAATATCTGGTTGGATTTTTTATTTTTTATAAAAATAAACATGGACATAATACAAATATTATGATAAAATAAAGATGATTTTTATTATGGTGCGGTAGAATTAGTATAAAATGATATTATGCGTATCTTATATGGTATTGTAGATTAAAAAATAACAATTTTAGAATAATTTATCCATCGTTACAAAAGATAAGACTATAAATATACATAAATTAGATTAATACGGAGGGAATTGTGTGAATCCAAATATGAACACCTCGAAGCAGGGTGCTTCAAAGCAAAATAAGCAAATCAAAACTAATAACAGAAGAAAATTACAACAATCAAGTAGTGTTCAGCCGGTTAGAAAACAGAGCCGAGAAAAGGTTGTATTTCAGAATAATTATCAGAAAAAGCGCCGTTCAATAAACACCAATAGAAGAACAAAGCCAACTCCACCAATTAAAATTTCTTTTCTTGGTGGTTTAAATGAGATAGGTAAAAACATCACACTATTTGAATGTAATGATGATATCATTATCCTTGATTGTGGAATGGCTTTCCCGGATGTAGATATGCTGGGAGTAGACCTTGTAATACCTGATTTTACCTATATTCTTGAAAACAAAGATAAAATAAGAGGCATAGTTCTCACGCATGGACATGAAGATCATATAGGCGCTCTGCCATATCTCTTAAATCAGCTTAGAGTTCCTGTATATGGTACAGCACTCACAATAGGTCTTGTTGCAAATAAATTAAAAGAGCATAATATACTTAATTCCTGCGAGCTTATAGTGTCGAAAGCAGGAGATAAAATACCTTTCGGTTGTATTACTGCAGAGCTTATTCATGTTAATCATTCTATTCCGGATGCTGTAGCTGTAGCTTTTCACACGCCGGGTGGAACTATTGTGCATACAGGTGACTTTAAGATTGACTGTACTCCTACAACCGATGCTATGATAGATCTTGCACGTTTTGCAAGTCTTGGTCAGGAAGGTGTGCTTGCGCTCCTCGCTGACTCTACAAATGCAGAACGTCCGGGCTACACGATGACTGAGCAAACAGTCAGACAATCATTTGAAAATCTATTTGCCAGGGCAGAGGATAACAGAATAATAATAGCAACCTTTGCTTCTAACATCAGTAGAGTACAACAGATAATTAACTGCGCTGTGAAATTTGGCAGAAAGGTCGCATTCACTGGCAGAAGTATGCTTAATTACATTAGTACGGCCGCACAGCTTGGTTATCTAAAAGTTCCTGAAGGTGTGATTGTTGATATTGATGTACTCAATTCTATGTCGCGTGAAAAGACAGTTCTTGTTTCTACCGGAAGTCAAGGAGAGCCGATGTCTGCGCTCTATAGAATGGCTTTCTGTGACCACAAAAAAATTGCAGTAGGTGCAGGTGACTTTATAATAATCTCTGCTAATCCTATACCCGGAAATGAAAAAACAGTAGGAACAGTAGTAGATGAACTTTTGAAGCGTGGCTGTGAAGTTGTGTATGAGTCTATGTATGAAGTTCATGTATCAGGACACGCTTGCCGAGAAGAGTTAAAAATCATCAATGCTCTGACTAAACCAAAATATTTTATACCTGTTCATGGTGAGCAAAAGCACCTTAGAAAACACGCAGAGCTTGCAAAAAGCATGGGTATGCCAAGTGAGAACATCTTTATTGGCGATGTGGGTAGTGTGATTGAACTAACGAGTAACTCTATTAAAGAGCTTGCTCCTGTTACAGCCGGTAATGTTTTTGTAGATGGACTCGGAGTGGGAGACGTAGGCAGTATTGTTTTGCGTGATCGCAAGCTTCTCTCAGAAGATGGTATAATCATTATTGTTGCAACGCTTGATATGGAAAATTATGAGATGCTTAGTGGTCCGGATATTGTTTCCAGGGGTTTCGTATATGTGAAAGAATCCGTTGATTTGCTAGATAGTATTAAGGCTGAGGCCTCTAAACAGATAAATACATTGCTTAGAGCCCATCAGAGAGACAGAAACGGTCTAAAAACGAGAATAAAAGATGCTGTGTCACGACGCATAAATGAACAAACAGGAAGAAACCCAATAATACTCCCAATTTTGATGGAGCTGTGAGGTGATTTATTTGAGAAGAAAGAGTAAATGGGCAGTTACGCCACTGTATCTTATATTTTCAGTAGCGCTTATATGCTTTGCGGCTTTTTCTCTTAGATTTAATAAGGTTTTATTTTATGTTGAACTAATGGCTTCAATCGCTGTTATAATTATCTGCGTAATCTCTATGCTATTTATGAAAAAGTATATATCCGGTGTTGCAAAAGGTGCAGCAAAGGGATTATTTGGAGAGGAAAGACAATTTTTGGATGGCTTTCCTTTCCCTGTCGCAGTTACAGGTGAAGATGGCGAGATTTTGTGGATTAATGACAGATTTTTGAAAGAAATTTCAATAGATCATACTCCACATGGAGAATACATCTCAAATTATCTTAACGGTTCACAGGTAAGTGAGGTGCTTGAAAAAAGCCTTGATATAGCGATCCTCGAAAAAAACTATACCGTATATGCCAGCAGATCGAAGGGTAGCACTGTATTTTATTTTACTGATGATACAGAACTAAAGCAAATAGCTGAGAAATACAGAAATTCAAGGCCTTGCGTTGTATCTGTAGTCTTTGATAACAGAGAAGAATTTGAGAGAGAGGAAGACAGTGATTCTTTAAACTCTGTAATAGCTCCTCTTGAAAATACGCTCATAAAATGGGCGAATACATATAATGGTACTTTTAGAAATATTTCTAATGGCAAATATCTTATTGTTTTTGAAGAAAGTTCTTTTGTAAAAATAGAAAAGACAAAATTTGATATTCTTGATGAAATAAGAAAGATTAAATCTTCAAACGGCACTGTAGCAACAATTTCAATAGGTGTTGGTATAGGTGATGACAATTTTAAAAACTGCGATATCCGTTCCAAGAAAGCACTAGAAATGGCACTTGGAAGAGGCGGTGATCAGGCTGTCATCAAGAATGAAAATGATTTTAGATTTTATGGTGGAATATCTCAAGGCTCAGAGCTTAGAAACAAGGTAAGATCCAGAGTGTATGCCTCAGCACTTGCTGATAAAATCAAAGTATCGGACAAAGTGTATATCATGGGACACAACTATTCTGATTTTGACTGTATAGGTGCGGCGGCAGGTTTATATGCCGTAGTCACAAAGATGAATAAATATGCAGGTATTGTTGTTAAATCATATCAAAGTCCTGCATTACCACTCATAAAAAGTCTCGAAAATTCTGTTACGCCTGATATGTTTGTAGATCCGTCAGATGCTGTAAAAAACATCAGCGACAAGTCGTTGCTCATTATTGTAGACACACATGCTTCAGGATTTTTAGAAAGTGCTGAACTGTATTTAAAAGCTAAAAATGTGGTTGTTATTGATCATCATAGAATGATGGTAAACCATATAGCAAACGCAGAGATTTTTTATCAACAGACATTCTCATCAAGTGCCTCAGAGATGGTGGCAGAGCTTGTTCAATATATGGATGACAGTGCCATAAACAAGCCTATAGCTGAAGCTTTGCTTTCCGGAATAATGCTGGATACAAAGGGCTTTACAGTGAAAGCAGGTTCACGTACTTTTGAAGCAAGTGCTTATCTATCATCAAAATCTGCAGATATGATAGCTGTAAAACAACTCTTTGCAAATTCTTTAGAGGATTATAAATCAAAGTGTGAGCTAGTGTTTAATTCTGAGCTGTGCTTTAATTCTGCTATTGCAACCACAGCAAAGTCAGCAAAAAATATAAGGGTTATAGCTGCTCAGGCAGCCGATGAACTTTTGGGAATTAAAAACGTAGATGCATCTTATGTTATTTTCCCAATTGAAGATGGTGTCAATATTTCAGCCAGATCATTGGGTAAGGTTAATGTTCAGCTTGTTATGGAATCACTCGGCGGTGGTGGTCATCACACGATGGCTGCAGTACAGTTAAAAGGTGTTAGTGTTGAACAAGCACGTGAAATGTTGTTAGAAAAATTAGATGAAAAAACATATAATACTTGATAAAACTATTGAAAGGACTGAGTAATTTGAAGGTTATTTTACTTGAAGATGTAAAAGGTAAGGGAAAAAAAGGTCAGCTTATAAATGTACCTGATGGTTATGCACGTAACTGCCTTTTTCCAAAAAATTTAGCTAAAGAGGCTAACGCCCAGGCTATGACAGAGCTAAAAAATGCCGAATCATCCAAACAGCATAAAATAGATGTAGACAAAGAAAATGCCAATAAAGCAAAATCTCTTCTTGATGGTAAGGAGCTTATTATCCATGCAAAGGCAGGTGCTCAGGGAGGAAAGCTTTTTGGCAAGGTAACATCAAAAGAAATTTCAGATACAATTAAAGCTACATATAATCTTGAGATAGATAAAAGAAAGATTGAGTTGAAATCTGATATTAAAACTCATGGTATATTCCAATGTCAGGTTAAGCTATATTCTGGTATAATTGCTAACTTAAATATTAATGTAACGGACTGATATAAATGGCAGAAAACAAAATTTTTACAGCATATGATGGACTAAATCTACCCTACGATCCTGAGGCAGAAAAATCTGTTTTGGGTGCGGTATTACTTGATGGAAGTTGCATTGAGCAAATTGCATCAATCCTTCCGAACGGTGAGTATTTCTATCTTGAAAACCATAAGTTGATTTATAGTGAAATGATGAATATGTTTGCCGGCGGTGAACGTATAGATATCGTAACTCTGCTCAATGCTTTACGCAAAAATAAAGAATTCGATGAGGCTACACTAAAGCCATACTTGGTTACATTGTGTGAGTCTGTGCCATCGGTTTCTAATGTTGCTGTATATGCAGGCTATGTTCGTGATAAGTATGAGCTAAGACAGCTTATAGGCGTATCGCGTGACATCATTGAAGAGGCTTCTTCCGGTTATCATGAAACAGCAGATATACTTGATATGGCAGAACAGCGTATATACGATATTCGCAAGGGTAAGGATGTTAAGGGCTTGCGTAGTGTTCGTGATGTGTTGGTTGAGGTTATCAACAGGCTTGATGAGCTTAACTCGCCTGATAATATGAACATAAAACCTATATCAACAGGTATATCAGCACTTGATGCATATATCACCGGTCTCAATCGCTCAGACCTTATTTTACTTGCGGCAAGACCCGGTATGGGTAAAACTAGCTTTGCGCTCAATTTATTAAGAAATGCTGCTGTTCAGAGTAAAAAAACTTGTGCATTTTTTTCTCTGGAAATGTCCAGAGAACAGTTAGGATCTCGTCTGCTTTCTGCAGAAGCTAAGGTTGAGGGTGTGAAACTTCGTACAGGAAAGCTAAATAGCCAAGAATGGTCACGTCTAATTGAGGCTTGCGATATTTTGTGCCAGACAAACATATATATGGATGATACTCCGGGTATAACCGTTCCTGCGATGAAAGCCAAGCTTCGCAGACTTAAAAATATAGATATGGTTGTGGTGGACTACCTACAGCTTATGTCGAGTGGCCGAAGAATAGATAACCGTGTTCAAGAAATCTCTGAAATAACAAGAAGCATGAAGATACTTGCAAAGGAGCTTAACGTGCCGGTTCTCACATTGTCTCAGCTTTCTCGTGCAAGTGAACAACGTGCAGAGCATAGACCTCAGCTTTCAGATTTACGTGACTCCGGATCCATTGAGCAAGATGCAGATATTGTTCTTTTCCTATATAGAGAAGCTTATTATGATAACACCGCCGGTGCAAAACCCGACAGCGACAAAAATCAGGGAGAGTGTATCGTTGCAAAAAATCGTCATGGTGAGTCCGGTATAGCAAAGCTACATTGGCAGGGCGAGTTTATGAGATTTACCGGTGTTGAGAATAGGCGAGAAAATGATTGATTTTACTATTACTAAAACTATAGAAAAATTTAATATGTTACATCAAAATTCATGTGTTGTGGTAGGTGTATCAGGTGGAGCAGATTCTATGTGCTTGTTACATTATCTATGTAGCGTGAAAGAAAAATTTAATCTTGATATTACTGTTGCTCATGTTAATCATGGTATTAGAGGTGACGAGGCATTCAGAGATCAAAATCTAGTAGAACAGTTTTGTAATGATAATGATCTTAAATTTGCCTTAAAATCTATTAATGTGCCGAAGCTTTCACGTGAAATGCATATTGGTGAAGAAGAATGTGGCAGGATTATGCGATACAGTTTCTTTCAGGAGCTTGCGCATGATGGTTTAATTGCAACAGCGCATACAGCATCTGACAATGCCGAAACGGTGCTGTTTAATATGACACGTGGTGCCGGACTAAATGGAATTGGTGGCATTAAACCGGTCAGAGGTAATATAATTAGACCTTTGATTATGATGACAAGAGCTGATGTTGAGCATTATTGTAAGTCGCATAATGTAAAATATTTTGATGATTCTACAAATTTTTCAGATGATTATACTCGCAACAAAATCCGTCATTCTATAATGCCTACACTTGGCGAGATAAATTCATCTGCTGTGACGAATATATCTTTATTAAGCGAATCTGCAAGGGAAGATGATGAATATTTAAATTCGATTGCGTTAAAAGAACTTGCTGATTGTGCCTTGGAAAACGGATATTCTTGTGACAAAATAAATATTCTTGCACAATCTATAAAAAAAAGGGCAATAATAATTATGGCAAGTGACATGGGAATATCATTAAGTCGGAAACACATCAATTTAATTTTAGAAATGATTGCTATTGATGGTGCAGTTGATGTGGATTCTAATTATAGATTTATTAGTCGAAATGGTGTTTGCTGTTTTTGTCAAAAAAAGACCGAAGATGAACTTGAATTAGATGATAATTCGGAATTTAAAATAACTGATTTTTCATCTGTTGTGTTAAAAGGACAAAAATTCACATTTTTAAATTTTAAAGATGGTGATATTGAACAAAAATCAAATAATTTCAAAAAAATATTCAATAATTCGATAAATTGTGATATAATCAATGATAATACATTAATCAGGGGAAGATTGCCAGGTGACTACTTCAAAAAAGCAGGGACCGGCTGCACTAAACCTCTTAAAAAGCTTTTGAACGAGCTTAAATATACTACGGAACAAAGAAAAAATCTTGTGCTTATTGCCAATGGCAGTGAGGTTTTGTGGATAGATGGCATTGGCGTGAGTGAAAAGGCTAAGATTAATGACAGAAATCATTGCATATTAATAATAAAAACGGAGGAACAGTAATTATGTTAAATGATATTTCTTCAGTGCTTATATCCAAAGAGGAGATCGAAAAGATTGTTTCGGAACTAGCCGACCAGATCAACAGAGACTATGTTGGCAAAAAGCTTTTGCTCGTTGGATTGCTCAAGGGATGTATTCAGTTTATGTCGGATCTTTCAAGAAAAATCACATTACCTTGTGAGATTGACTTTATGGTAGCATCTAGTTATGGTTCTGGCACCGAGACAAGTGGTGTTGTTAAGGTTTCAAAGGATCTAAGCATTGATATTGAGGGTTACGATGTGCTCATAGTAGAAGATGTAGTAGACAGTGGTGTTACCCTCGATTACATAATCAACATGATAAAAGACAGAAAGCCTGCTAGCTTAAAACTTTGCACATTGCTGGATAAGCCTATAAGACGTAAAAAGCAAGTGCATGTTGATTATACCGGTTATGTTCTTCCGGATGAATTTGTAGTTGGGTATGGTCTCGATTATGCAGAAAAATATCGAAATCTTCCATTTATCGGTATTTTAAAGCCAGAGATTTATTCCTGATTATAAAAGGAGTGGAAATATATTTTGAATAATAATAAAAGCGGTGCAAAAGGACTGCTAATTTATTTAGGATTGCCTGTGATTATCCTTATTATTGTGGCAATTCTATTTAACTCACAGCCCAAAGAGGAACACACATATTCTGAGATAGTAGGATATTTTCAGGATATGGAGGTTAAAAGCTTTAATGCAGATGCTTCGTCGGGCGAGATAGAGCTTAAATTAAATGATGACAGCACAGTAAGATACACTGTTGCAAGTCTACAAATGTTTATAGAAAAGGTTGATCCTTATATTGAGTCTTATAATGAAGGCAAAGATAAAGCAGACAGACTAAAATATGAGATCAAGCCTGCAGCTGATAACTCATTATTATGGAATCTCCTGCCTAATGCTTTGATGATAGTTTTACTTGTTGTTTTCTGGATATTCATTATGCGACGCATGGGCGGAGGTCTTGGCGGAGACAAAACCATGGGTTTTGGCAAGGCAAAGATAAAGAACATGAATGATGAAAAGCGTAAAACCACGTTTGCAGATGTTGCTGGTGCTGATGAGGAGAAAGAAGAGCTTAAAGAAATTGTAGAATTTCTTAAAAACCCTGAAAAATACAACTCGCTTGGTGCAAGAATACCAAAGGGAGTGCTTCTTGTAGGCCCTCCGGGAACCGGTAAAACCTTGATTGCACGTGCTGTTGCAGGAGAAGCCGGTGTTCCATTCTTCTCAATTTCCGGTTCGGACTTTGTTGAGATGTTCGTTGGTGTTGGTGCATCAAGAGTAAGAGACTTGTTTGAACAAGCAAAGAAAAACAATCCTTGCATTATATTTATTGATGAAATAGATGCGGTCGGTCGTCAAAGAGGCACAGGCCTTGGCGGCGGTCACGATGAAAGAGAGCAAACCCTTAACCAGTTGCTTGTTGAGATGGATGGCTTTGGTGCTAATGAAGGCGTTATTATGATAGCTGCTACCAACAGACCAGATGTATTAGATCCTGCTCTCATGCGTCCGGGACGTTTTGACAGACAGGTCATAGTAGGCTATCCTGATATAAAGGGCAGAGAGGCTATTCTTAAGGTTCATGCTAACAAAAAATCGATTGGTCCTGATGTTAAGCTTGATGTTATAGCAAAATCTACTGCAGGTTTTACAGGCGCTGATCTTGAAAATCTTCTTAACGAAGCAGCTTTACTTGCAGCTCGCCGTGATAAAAAGGCTGTTACAATGACAGAGATAGAAGAAGCCACTATTAAAATTGTAGTAGGTGTTGAGAAGAAATCTCGTGTGATGAACGATAAGGAAAAGAAGCTCACTGCTTACCACGAGGCTGGCCATGCAGTTGCAACTTATTTTTGCAAGTCTCTCGACCCAGTGCATCAGATTTCTATTATTCCAAGAGGTATGGCAGGCGGTTACACCATGCATTTACCTTCTGAGGATAAAAGCTATCAGAGCAAAAACGAAATGATAGAAAACATTATTGTTTTGCTCGGTGGTCGTGCAGCTGAGGCTGTTGTGCTTGATGATATCTCAACAGGCGCATCAAATGATATTGAACGTGCTACAAAAATGGCTAACCAGATGGTTACCAAATATGGTATGAGCTCTATGGGTCCGATAGCCTTTGGTCAAGGCAACACAGAGGTGTTTATAGGCAGAGATATGGGCGTTTCTAAGGATTATTCCGAACATACTGCTTATGAAATAGATACTGAAATTCATAAAATCGTTAAGGATTGTTATGATAAGACAATCGTAATTCTTAAAGAGAACATTGATAAGCTCCATAGTGTAGCTCAATTTCTTATCAGTAACGAGAAGATGTCTGGTGAAGAATTTGAATCAATGATGAAGTCATAATATGTAAATTTACAAGGGTACGGTGTTTTTCATCGTACCCTAAATAAATATAGGGAGGTGAGTGTTCTGTCTGTACATATAAGCAAGTCTTTATTCGATAAGCCGATAGAAGAACTGAAATATGTGGGTAAACAACGTGGATTGCTTTATAGGAAACTTGGAATAACTTCTATAGGTGAGCTTATCACTTATTATCCACGTGATTATGATGATTTGTCTGAGCCTACTACCGTTTTTTCGGCTATTGATGGCGAAACCTGCTGTATCAAGGTGAGAATTTCAAGCCGTCCAAAGATTATCAAAACATCTAAGGATAAGATGGTTATAACTTGTACAGCCGAAGATGAAACAGGCATTATTAGGCTTACCTTCTTTAATAATAAATTTATAGTAAATAAGCTTGTTATAGATAAAGAGTATCTTGTTTATGGCAAAGTAATATGCCAATACAATGTCAAAGAAATGCAGTCACCCCAGCTTCTTTCATCTGACGATAGTGGTCATTTTCTACCAATATATAGCCTTACAAGTGGTTTGACGAATAATATGCTACGCCGTAATATTCGAGATGCCATAAGTATGTTACCATCTGACATGAATGATACTCTTCCGGAAAAGTACAAACAAGAATATCATCTCACAAATTTATTTCAGGCTATAACGAAAATTCATTTCCCTATAACGGAAGCAGATATTATCAGTGCAAAGCGAAGGTTGATATTTGATGAATTGCTACATCTATCATTAGGGTTAAAATTAATTAAAGATGATCGTACTAATGAAAAAAGTGTAAATATAGAGCGTAGCTATCTTGACGAATATCTCAAATGTATACCTTTTGATCTTACAAATGCTCAGTTAAAAGCAATTAACACCTGCATGAATGATATGCTCTATGAAAAAAGTCCTATGGGCAGACTTATTCAGGGTGATGTTGGCAGTGGAAAAACTTGTGTAGCAATAGCTCTATGTCATAGTGTAATCAAAAATGGATATCAGTGTGCATTTATGGCTCCAACTGAGATACTTGCAGAGCAACATTATAATGTTGTAGCTCAACAACTTGAGTCGCTGGGAATTAAGGTTGCATTACTCACGGGTAGCACATCTTCTAAGAGAAAAAAAGAAATTAAAGATGCCCTTGCAGTTGGTCAGTTAAATCTGGTGATAGGCACTCATGCATTGCTTACAGAAAATGTAGTATTTAAAAATCTACTCCTTGCTGTTACAGATGAACAGCATCGATTCGGTGTGTCTCAGAGAGCTAAACTTATTTCTAAGGGTTGTAATCCACATTTTTTGATAATGTCTGCAACGCCAATACCACGCACACTTGCTATGATGCTGTATGGCGATCTTGATATTTCAATTATAGATGAGCTTCCTAAAGGCAGACAAAAAATAGATACCTTTTTTATTGATAGCAAGATAAGAGCTCGTGCTCTAAATTTTATAAAAAAGCATATTGATAGTGGAAGTCAGGCGTATATAATTTGTCCTAGTGTAGAAGATAATGACAATAACATAGCATCTGTAACATCGTATTATGAGAAACTTAAAACTGACTTCTTTAAGGATTATAGTATTGCACTTTTACATGGTAAAATGAAACCGGTAGAAAAAGAAAATATTATGAGTGACTTTTCAGCAGGAAAAATAAACTTGCTTATTGCTACAACAGTAGTAGAGGTGGGTGTGGATGTTCCAAATGCTACTGTAATAATGATAGAAAATGCAGAAAGGTTTGGTTTATCACAGCTTCATCAGCTTAGAGGCAGAGTGGGAAGAGGAAATAAAAAATCTTATTGTATACTTGTTTCTGATGCCACAAGTGACGAATCTAAAAAACGTCTTAGTATACTTTGTCAAACTACTGACGGTTTTAAAATTGCTGATGCCGATTTAAAGCTTCGGGGTCCCGGAGACTTTTTTGGTTCAAGACAATCCGGCTTGCCAATTCTTACTATTGCAAGTCTTAGTGATACCGAAATGCTGAGTCTTGCGACAAGTGCTTGTGAACAAATAATGAATGATGGTATAGAAAAGCCTGAGTTTTCTCATCTTCGAGCAGAGATAAAAAGGATGTTTAATTCCTTAAACAAAGGCTGATTATTATTAAACAAAGAAAGGAAACGAAATATTAAATTCGGTTGGTAATGAGATATGACTGTAGATATAGTTTTTGCTGTGGTATTAGTATTGATTGGAATATATTTTTATCTTGGCAAGGGTGCCGATATTATAAAATGGCTCAATACAATGCCCATTGACAAAAAGGAGCGCAGAGATATGGTCGCCTTATCCAAATTCATAGGCAAACTGTTTTTTGTAGCTTGTGGATGTATTATATTAATGATTATCGGAGAAATAACCGATATATATCAGTTTAATATTGCAGGTGTTGCGTTGTTAATAATTGATGTAGTGTTTGGATATTTTTATACACATTCAGGTGACAGATTTAATAAGTGATAAAGGTGATATTGCATGATGAATAAAGGAGAACTTGCTCATAGCTATTTTTTACAAGGATACAACTGCTCACAATCGGTAGCGATGAGCTTTAGTGAAGAACTAGGTATTGAGAAAGATATAATTGCTAAAATGACACTTGGCTTTGGCGGAGGAATCGGTAGACTAAGAGATGTGTGTGGTGCTTTTAGTGGTATTGTGTTTGTAATCAGTATGAAGTATGGTTGCTCATCACCTGACCATGACAATAAGAAAAAAGTATATCATATAATACAAGAGTTCGCACAAAAATTTACTGATGAACAAGGCTCTATAATATGTAAGGATTTGCTTATGGCATCTGGTTCGGAATACAAGGGAACAGATCCGGAAAAGAGAAATGAAGGGTATTACAAAAAACGTCCTTGCGCAGAACTTGTTTATTTTGCTGCAAATCTTCTTCAAAATTCAGGGTACTAAATACATGAATAATAACCATTTTATTTGGAAAAATAATATATATTTCCGAATGAGGTGGTTATATTGTTTAATAAAAAATTCCTTATCTTTTCTTTGCTATTTGTATTTGTTTTTTCTTTTGCGGTGTCATATTCATTTATGACTACCGATACATTGGCACTCTCTAAGGAAGGCTCGATAGGCAACGAAGTTATCCAAATCCAGACTAAGCTCACAGAGCTGGGTTATTATACTTATGATATAGATGGTGTTTTTGGTAGCAGAACAAAAAAAGCAGTTATGGCTTTCCAGAGGAATAATGGTTTAAAGGAAGATGGCATAGTAGGCACACAAACTCTTGCGGCACTTGGAATAACACGTGCGGATTCTTCCGGCAAATTTACAGAAGCTGAGATCGCATTGCTTGCAAGGGTAATTTCTGCAGAGGCGAAAGGTGAATCGTATGAAGGACAGGTGGCAGTTGGTGCTGTTATCCTAAATCGTGTAGATCATCCGTCTTTCCCAAATACTATCTCAGGCGTTGTCTATCAATATCGTGCATTTGAGTGTGTTGCAAATGGTGAGATTAACAAAACAGTTGCAGAATCTTCAAAACAAGCTGCATTAGATTGTATAAATGGTTACGATCCCAGTGGCGGTGCAATATACTATTATAATCCCCAAAATACTACTAATGCTTTTATGTTATCTAGACCTGTTATTACAATTATAGGTGATCATACTTTCTGCTCATAAATTTTTTAATATTATTGTCCGAAACATCTCTTTTTATTTGTTTACATTATGTAGGTACCAAATTGAAAGGAGCTGTTATTTATGTTTTAATGATTTTGAGATATAAATGAAATTAGAAACTAAATATAATATTATTTAGAGCAATAGCTCAAGAGGGAGGAGAATTTTATGAAGAAAATTACAAAATTAATTGCAATAGTCATTACAATGACGATAACCGTTATGGGAATATGTGTTCCGGTAAATGCCAAAACAAGAAAATCAGAATCAAAAGAGGTAATGAGGATAACACACCAAGAACATATGTTTGGAGACGTAAACTATGACTATCATATTAATCTTGATGATGTTGTAATTTTACAAAAGTATATAGCAAATCTAGTAGATTATAACAGTATATGCAAAGAACTTTCATTAACTACAAAGATGTGTCTTGTGCCTGTGAGCAATGAGCAAGAAATATCTATGATAGATGTTACGCTCATGCAACAATACATAGCCAAGCTAATACCTAATTTTCCTATAGAGAAAAACTACCCTGAAAGCTGGTCTGATTATTCATGGCAAAACGGTGATGTTATCGATAATTATGGCCTTAATCTTGTAAGAAGCCAAGAATTTTATGATTTGCCTGAAATCACAGTTGATTCAGATGAATATTCAAAGGCTTTTGATGTGTGTGTAGATTTATTTCAAAAAGGAGTCTCAAAGGATGAAAACACACTTATCAGCCCTATGTCAATTTTGATTGCACTAGCATCAACAGTAAATGGAGCAAATGGCGAAACTCTTGAACAAATGACAAGGTATCTCGGCAATTATGATAGTCTCGATCAGCTAAACATGATTATTAAAGCATTGCAAGAAAGATTTAATTCAGAAAACCCGGATTACGATTTTAGTGTTCTGAACTCTATTTGGGTTAAAGATGATCCGGAACTCTTCGAGGTAAAAGAAGACTTTATCAATTCTTCACATGAGTATTTTAATGCAGAAATATTTTATGAGGATTTTTCCGATACAGAAACAGTAAATAAAATTAACAAGTGGGTTGAAGATAACACTTATGGATTGATAAAAAGATTAATAGAAAAGATAAAAAAAGAGGATGCTATATTCCTTATAAACACAATTGCCTTTTGTGCAGACTGGGATAGAGAGCTGGACATTGCGATGTCTCAACCATTTTATGGGTATAACGATAATGTAAATAGCGATGCAGAGTATGTCAAGGATGACGAGTGCAAAAGCTATATTTACGATGATAATTCAGAGGGATTTATAAAGAAATATAAAGGTGGAGATTATAGCTTTGTTGCTATCTTACCTGATAGTGAGATAGATATTTTAGAATATGCTCAGAGCTTTGATGGCGAGAAGCTGAGAGGTCTTATCAAAAGTGAAACATCAAAATATAATGTTAGATTTACTATGCCTATGTTAAAATATGATTTCTCGGTTAATTATAACGATTTATTAAAAAAAGAATTTCCTGCTGCCTTTGACGTAGATTCTGCAGATTTTTCCAAAATGCTTTATCTGAAGAAGCCTGAATATAACGCTTTTATTGGCGATATTTTACATAAAACAGCCATTGAGCTAGACGAAAAAGGTACAACCGCAGTTGCTGCAACATCTGTAAGTATAGATATTGATTATTGTGCTCAAAGCACTTTCCCGGATAAAATAATTTGTATTAACAGACCATATGTTTATGCGATAATTGAAAATACTACAAAGCTTCCGTTGTTTATGGGAGTTGTCCTCAATATCGATTAAATATTTATTAAATGATAATTTTGCCCACATAAAGCTACTATTAGCCTTATGTGGGTAATTTTTTGACTATGATGCCTTCTTATTTTACGTACAAAATTTTATTTTTACCAGAAAATGATTTTGCAATATTGTGATAAATAAAATCATCTGATGAAGATACCAACAGATTTCATTTATATCCCTATTTTACAAAGTATGCTTTTAGTGTCTGTAATTACTGCAAAATTATACTTATAAAAGAACTCCTCTGCTTGTCGCAGAGGAGTTCTTAATCTTCTTTCACTTAAATAAATATGTAAACACAATTTATTTTTCTCCTATGGTGTCAACAGAGGAAGCTTCATCGCTTTCACTTCTTTTTTTCTTCTTTTTAGTTATTATCGAAATAATTGCACCTGCAACACCACCAATTACCGCACTACCAATAATCCTTACTAAATGACTATCAGAATTTGAAGTTGACTTCTTTTCTTTAATGGCTGTGTCAACATTAAATTTTACACTATCAACGATGTTTTTTATCTCAGCATATTCCTCGTCAGTAAATTGTGATGTTGATTGGAATGTTAAAGTATAATTATCCCTATTTACAACAGTAACATATTCACATAAGTAACAACCGTAATTGGAGTCAACATATTCTACCTTTGCGAATTTATACTCGTTATCGTACACGGAGTATTTCTCTGCATTTTGTTTTTTTGCAAATCCTTTTGCTACTTCTAAAACGTATTTGTTATCATAATTAGATAGATTAGCAATACCGGAATCCAATGTTCTTTTGCGAATATACATCTCCACATATTCCATATCTTCGTAATATAGAATAGCATCCATATACGCTTCGTTATCGTAGAGAATGTTGTATATTGTGTCATAGGAAACACCCAACTCCTCTAACTCAGGGTTGTTCTCTATATTATCTCGTGTAAATACATACCACGAGGTATCATCTACGGAGACACTAATATCTGTACCACTTAAATTATATACCTCAGCATATGCGGTTATAGGCAAAGAGGTAGCAATGCACAAAAAAACAGATATTAAAATAAACAAATTTCTTTTCATAAAAATACTCCTTTATAGTCATTCTTTAGCTTTATGCGTTGTTAGTATGCATACAATATGCATTTCTTAAAGTATAACTACATTAAGATTATATAACACTCTTTTTGAAAACACAAGAAAATTATCGCTTTTACATATATAGTAAAAGAAAAATAATGAAATTTATAATGTTTTTTTATATCTTCGATAAATTACGTTTATTTATTAATATAAATGTGCTATAATATATGTTATATAAATAAAATGGAGGTAAAAAATGTCTGTTTTACGAAAAAATCTACTTGATGGTGTTTATTTCAATCATATTTACACAAGCAAGTTTAAAACAACAAGGGTGTCTGTAACTATGATGATGCCACTTGAAAAAAATACTGCAGCTGCACTTACAATTCTTCCTGCAATGCTTACGAGGTCATGCAAAAAATATCCGGATTTTACCATATTAAACCATGAATTAGATAAACTATATGGTGCTGATATTTATTCACAAGCTAGAAAAATAGGGGAGAACCTTGGAATTACTATCTCAATGAATTTTATTGATGATAAATTTACAATTGACAAAGAGAAAATTTCTGAGAAGCTATTTTCTTTGTTGTGTGAAATAATATTTGAACCTAAAATAATTGATGGAGAATTTAACTCCGATGAATTAGAAATTGAAAAAGCACAGCTAATGGATTCTATTATGGCTGAATATAACGATAAGAGGTCATATTCTATAAAAAAGATGATATCAACAATGTGTGCAGATGAACCATTTGGTATAGCTCACTATGGATCGTACGATAATGTATCTAAACTCACAGGAGAAGATGTGTATAATGCATGGAAAAGTATGCTTATGCATGCTAAGTTTGAGATATTTGTGATCGGTAATTGTAACGATACCTCTTTATACGAAAATATGTTTTCTTCCAGATTTGCTGATATAGAGCGCAAGGTAATCGAATGTAAAACAAGCTGTAAGCATGATGTAGCAGAAATAAAAGAGGTTATAGAGCAAGATGATGTATCCCAATCAAAACTTGTGATGGGATTTAGAACCAATTTTGCAGAACCGGCTGATACTTACGCAATTCGTCTTGCTTGCGATATACTTGGTGGTAACACTACATCTAAATTTTTCACTAATATACGAGAAAAGCAAAGTCTATGCTATTATTGTGCGGCGAGATTTTACAAAAATAAGGGTATCTTTATCGTTGATAGTGGCGTAGAAACAGGAAATATAGAAAAAGCAAAAAATGAAGTGTTAAAGAATATTAAGGCTCTTCAAAATGGTGAACTAACAGAATATGAGATAAATAGCGCAAAATTGAGCATGACTAATCATTTTAAAATGATGACAGACACTACCTCTCATATAGAAATGTGGTATATATCTCAGCTTTTATCCGAAGAATTTTTGACACCGGACCAAGCAAGTGAAAAAATAATGAATGTAACTGCCGATGATGTCATAAAGGCATCACAGAGCATATCACTTGATACCACTTTTGTATTGAAAGGCAGGGAATAATATTGACTATTGAACACATTAAAAGCCCAATACTTGATGAAGAGTATATAAAAATCATACATTCATCAGGACTAACTATTTATTCATATCCAAAAAAGGATTATAACTCATCTTATGCTATGTTTGGAACGAAGTTTGGGTCTATAAATACGTCTTTTATAGATCAATCCGGCAACAAGATTACAACACCTGATGGAATAGCACACTATCTTGAACACAAGCTTTTTGAAAGTGAAGATGGTGATGCATTCTCAAAATTTGCACAAACCGGTGCTAGTGCAAATGCATATACAGCATTTGATAAGACTATGTATCTTTTCTCTTGTTCTGACAATTTTATAACAAACCTAGAATTTTTGCTTGATTTTGTTCAAAATCCATATTTCACGAAGGAAACTGTCGAAAAAGAGCAAGGTATAATTTCTCAGGAAATACGAATGTATGATGATTCACCGGATTGGCGTGCGCTTTTTAACCTTTTAAATGCTCTTTATGTAAATCATTCGATAAAAAAAGATATTGCCGGTACCGTAGAAAGCATATCCCAGATAACTCCTGAGCTACTTTATACATGTTACAATAACTTTTATAATTTAAACAATATGGTGCTTGTCGTAGTAGGTAATATAAACACAGACGAGGTTATAAGATGTGCAGATAAATTTCTCAAAAAATCAGAAGAGATTACTCCAAGCTTTGTTATTCCGGAAGAACCTGATGAAATAAACATGGAATATATAGAACAAAAATTTCCTGTGTCGATTCCATTATTTCAATTAGGATTTAAGGAAAATATCAGACAACCTCTTTCTGAAAAGCAACTTGCAGCAACTGATGTTTTAACCGCTATGCTTTTTGGTGAGTCTTCAATGCTGTACAAACAATTAGAAGAAAACAAACTTATAAATAATAGCTTTTCTTTTGAACATTTTGAGAGTGACAGCTATTCTGCATTGCTAATAGGAGGAGAAAGCAGAAATCCTAAGAAAGCTACCGAATTAATAAAAAAATATGTTCAAGAGATATTAACAAATGGTCTTGATGAGGAGGAATTTCTCCTTTCAAAACGCTCTACCTACGGCGATGCAATAGCATCTTTTAATAGTATTGAAGGTATTGGAAATATAATAAACTCTATGCATTTTACAAACAGAGAAATTTATAAATATATAGACACACTATCAAAGCTAACATTAGAAGATGTTGAAAATCGCCTTAGGGAGCAGTTCTCAATTGATAAATGTGCATTATCGGTTATTCTTCCATCTGAAAGTGAGGGATAAGAGTGTTTGATGTATCATTTCCGGGTTTGGGGATTAATATCAACGTAAATCCTGTAGCTTTTTCATTTGGAAACACAAAGATATACTGGTATGGTATTATAATTGCTGTAGGGTTCATATTAGCTCTAATATGTGCAATCAAGCGTTGTAAGTTTTATAAGCAGTCAGCAGATAAATTGACAAACTGTGCCATTTTTGGGCTGATTTTTGCCATAATTGGAGCAAGACTATATTATGTTATATTTTCATGGGATAATTATAAAGACGATCCTTTAAAAATACTAAATATACACGAAGGTGGTCTTGCGATTTACGGAGGCCTCATGGGCGGTCTTATTGGCGGGTTAATTCCTGCAAAGATTCAAAAAATGAATTTACCAGCTTGCTTAGATTTATGCTCAATTTCATTCCTCATAGGTCAGGGAATAGGACGATGGGGGAATTTTATGAATCAAGAGGCTTTTGGAAGCGCAACTAATCTTCCATGGAGAATGGTAAGCGAAAATACTAATGGCGTTGGAGTGCATCCATGCTTTTTATATGAGTCAATTTGGTGCTTGCTTGGTGCTTTAATTATTTATATTTTTAGTAAGAAATGGCAGAAATATTATGGACAAGCAGGAATTTTATACTTGTTATGGTATGGTTTTGGACGAACAATAATTGAAGGACTCAGAACAGACAGTTTATACTTGCCATTTAAAATTTTTACACTTAACGTAAGAGTTTCACAAATGCTCTCTGCAATTATGGTCATTACTGCAATTATTCTTTTAATTGTTTTCAGAAATAGAACCGATGATATGTTTGTAAAAAAAGAAGAAAAACGAATATAGAAACTCTAAAACTATTTAACTCCTACCCTAAATTCCCGAAAATATTCATTTTCGGGAATTATCTGTATAAAAATATACCGCTCTTATTTATACCTATGTGGTTAAATAAAAGCGGTTATTTCTATTTATCAAGGTAATTTCTTATTTCGCTTATTAGATATAATGAACCACAGATTAAAATAACAGTATCTTCTGTAGACATGGCTTGAGCTTTCCTATATGCTTTTATAACATCTGACTCGGCATCTGTTTTATAAAAATATTTATCTGCTATTGTTTTTAGTTCTAAGCAATTCATTTTTCTTTTGTTTTTCGGTTCTGTGCATATAACATAATCAAAAGATTCAGATAAATTTGATATTGCTAAATTAACATCTTTATCTTTTAACATTCCTATAATGCATATAATCTTTTTATTTTTCACTAGCTGTTTAAGTGTATTTGCAAGTGCTTGTGTTCCACTTGGATTATGTGCGCCATCTAATATAGTTGGCACTTCCAGATTGAAATATTCAAATCTACCTGGATTTTTTGCCTCAGATAATCCATCTCTTATGGAATCATTACTTATAAGATTAAATCCAGAAAGCCTCAATGCGTTTGCTGTCGCAATAACTATTGAAGCATTCACTATTTGGTGATTTCCAAGGAGATTAATATAATATGGCTCATTATTATAGATAAATGAGTTTTTTTCTAAATCAGAACTCATTTGTACAATGTTAAGATCATCTGCATAATAAACACGTGATGTTAGTTCACTTGCATATGATTCTATCATTTTATTTATAGTAGGCTCTTGTCTATAAAAAATCACATTAGAATTTTCCTTTATTATCCTACGTTTTTCATCGCATATTTTTTCTATTGTGTTGCCCAGTATTGCAGTGTGGTCAAGAGAAATTGGAGTAATTACATCTGCACAGGAGGTTTTTATAATATTTGTTGCATCAAACTGTCCTCCCATGCCTGTCTCTAATACAACTATGTCACACTTTTCTTCTGCATAATACAAAAATGCAATTGCTGTAATCATCTCAAACTCAGTTACAATTATTTTTTTTTCAAATAACTCAGTTACCTTTGAATACACAATATTTACTAAGTTTATCAGCTTTTCTTCAGGTATCATTTTGCTGTTTATCTGTATTCTCTCACGAAATTCTATAACGTATGGAGAAATATATAATCCTGTTTTATAGCCTGATTTCTCAAGAATTTTTGATAACATGGCACATACAGAACCTTTTCCATTTGTACCAGCTATATGTACATATTTAAGCTTGTCTTGTGGATTTCCAAGTATATTGAGTAATGCCCTTATACTATCCAATCCCGGACGTGAGCCAAAACGCCTTAGAGAACTTATTTTATCTATTGCATATTGTAAATTTGATGATTCCACTATCTTATAGTATCTCCTTGTATATTTCTCCCTTTTTTATTCCTGTTACAATTGAGGCTTGCTTGGCTGCATTTGATTTTGAGAAGCCTTTCTCAACAAGTTCGTTTGCAAGCTTACATGCGTCTTCAAGATTATACTCGGTTTTCTCATTATTATCCTTCTTCCCTTCTATTACAAGAACTATCTCGCCTTTTATTTCACCATTTACATATTGTTTACTTGCAGATGAGAGTGTGGTTCGAATAACTTGCTCATATATCTTGGTTATTTCACGAACTATAGAAATTTTTCTGTCGCCAAGGTATTTATAAAGGTCAACCAAAGTTACAGGTAGCTTGTGAGGTGCCTCATAAAATATCATCGTTCTCTTCTCATTTATAATGCTTTCCAAATGATCGATTCTATTCTTCTTGTTCATGCTCAAGAAGCCTTCAAAAGTAAATCTGCCGGTATCAAGACCTGACACAGCTAATGCAGCTATAAGGGCGCTTGGGCCGGGCACAGCAAGCACTTCAATATTTTCTGCTGCACATTGTTTTATCAACATTTCACCCGGATCGCTTATGCATGGCATACCCGCATCTGTAACAATAGCACAGTTTTCACCAGCAACTATTCTTTCAATAATTAGTTTACCTCGTTCTGTCATATTATGCTCGTGATAACTTACCATCGGTGTTTTTATTTCTAGATTATTTAATAGCTTAACAGTGACACGTGTGTCCTCAGCAGCAATAAAATCAACCATTTCAAGAGTCTGCTTTGCCCTTGGAGAAAAATCATTTAAATTACCTATAGGTGTGCCAACTACATACAATTTTCCGCTCAATTTATTACACATCCATATCAATTATATTTGTAAATACCATATATTTTCTTCATTTCATCTGAAAAATCATTACTATTTATATCTTCAATAAATAGGGTAGGTAAAACAACTAGTCCGCTTTTTTGAGCTCCTCTCTTCCCTTCTATCAAAAAAAGTTTGGGAGCTTTGTATAGTCTTTGTTGCACAAATCTCAATCGTTTAGGCTCGATATCAGCATTTCTAAATGCAGAGATAACATCGCTAAGTCTTTCCGGACGTTGACAAAGACAAAATCTTCCTCCAAATCGTAATAGACGATTAGCGCACAATGCAATATCATCAATAGTTATATTCTGCTCATGACGTGCAGTTGTTTTTCCTATGTTATTATTAACTATTCCTGTTCCTGCAGGTTTATAAGGTGGATTACAAACTGCCAAGTCAAAAGCACCGACATAACTACTCGAATTAAGATTCATTATATCGTCATTTATTACGTTTATTTTGTCTTGAAGATTATTATCCGCAATGCTACTTTTAAGCAATTCACAAGCATCGGTTTGAATATCAACAGCTGTTATATGTTTTCCTGCTTCTTCCCTACACCATATAATCGGCATTGTTCCGCATCCTGTGCCAATATCTATAACATTTTCATGCTTTTTTGGCATAGCGAAATCAGCTAAAATAATCGTATCAGTATTAAATCTATGTATATCAGAAACATTTACAGTAAATCCATTTCCTAGCGGTTCTTTATTCATACTACACATAATTTTAAAGATTTATTTTCTTTCCTTTCGAAGACTAATTTTTAATAAGACAAACGCAATGGGCAGACATACCCTCTTTTCGACCGGTGAATCCTAATTTTTCTTCTGTTGTAGCCTTTACATTTATTTGAGAGATGTTAACATTCATAACATCTGCATAGTTTTTTCTTATCTGTTCGATATAAGGTTTAAGCTTAGGTGCCTGTGCTATTAAAGTGCAGTCAATATTTATTATCTTATATCCTTTATCTGCAATTTTATTACATACTTTTTTCAAGAGTAACATACTATCAGCATCTTTATATGCAGGGTCTGTATCAGGAAACAACCCTCCTATATCGCCCATCGCTGCTGCGCCAAGCAAAGCATCCATAACGGCATGGGTAAGCACATCAGCATCAGAATGTCCAAGCAGTCCTTTTTCATAAGGTATTTCCATTCCACCTAATATTAGTTTTCGATTTTCATCGAGCTTGTGTACATCGTATCCATGGCCTATTCTCATTTGATTACACATATTTGTCCTCTTTTCAAATATTAGTTCTGCCCTGCTTATATCGTCAGAATGAGTAATTTTGATATTATCATTTTGCAAATTAAAAAGGCGTACCTCATACCCTGCACTCTCTAACATACCGCAATCGTCAGTAAATAATTTGGTATCTGTAACCTTAGAAAGAGCATCTAAACAAAAGTCCTTTTTCATTATTTGCGGAGTTTGAACAGCTCTTAATGATGAACGATCAGGAGTATTAATAATGCACATTTGCTCATTTACTTTTTTAACCGTGTCACTTAATTCAGTGCAAGGTGCTACACAACCATACTTCATGACATACTCGCAGAGTTTATCTATAGTATCAGGCAAAACTAGAGGTCTTGCTCCATCGTGGATTGCAAAATAATCAGCATTTTCATTGCACGCATTTATCCCGTTCGTTACTGATACCTGACGTGAATCTCCACCGCATACAAATTTAATAGGTTTATCTAGAGAAATTGTTTTTAACAAATCTTGTATTTGGCCGATAAGCTCTTGTTTAGTAACAACTATAATTTCACTAATATTTTTTGCTGAATTAAACGCAGTGATTGTATGAACTATTACTGGTTTACCACATATTTCTATAAGTTGTTTATTGATTCCGCCCATTCGGGTAGAATTTCCTGCTGCTACTATAATAGCCGATATTTTTACCATAATATCAACCCCATATATTTTATATTTCTCTCTTTGCAATTTCGTTAAGTTGTAAACCAATTTCTGCAGATGATTGCTGTTCATTATTGCTTAATACAACTACTTTTATATCATTTTGATAGTTTATCATAGCAAAGGTTTTGTAACCACCTAAGTTTCCGCTATGGCGCATAATTCCTTCTTGTGATACTACCCAACCACAGGAATAACCGAGTTTAGATTTGTCAGATAAAATATAGTCAATAGATTCACGGCTTATAACCTTTTCACTGTAAAATCCGTTAAGCCATTTAAACATATCTTTAGCATTTGAACATATAGCACCCGCAGAATAAAAAATAGATTTGTCATATACACAGCTAAACTCATTACCCCAAGAGTAACCCTTTGCGTTAACAGTAGATGTGTCAAGACTTGTAGAATTCATGTTTAGAGGTTCAAATATATATTTATTTATATATTCCTCATAACTCATGCCCGAAGCTTTTTCTATTATCATTCCCAGAACATAAAAATTGGTGTTGCAATATTCATAAGTAGTTCCGGGTATTGACCACAAATCATAATCCTTAATTAGATCATACATATATCCTATAGGATATTCTTTTTCAGCCTTTAAAGAGTCTAGTATATAAGCATCGGCAAAGTCTTGCATACCGGATGTCATAAATAACAAATTTTCTATAGTTAGTTTATCACCATACTTATACCCGTCGATATATTTTGAAAGCTTATCTGTAACTTTTAATTTGCCTTGTTCTTGCAAAAGTAAAACAGCAGCTCCGGTAAACTGTTTAGACAGTGATGCTATCTGATAGACTGTGTCATTTGTGTTATCCAATTTTAGTTTTTTGTCTGCGTAATTATAGGAGTCGCAATAAATTATATTTTCTCCGATACCAATTAAAACTGTTCCACTAAAATCAAGTTGTTGCATATATTCTTTTGCATTATCTGCAATTATTTGTTCTTTTTCGGTTAGTTTATACTCAGGCTCTATGTCAGTGTTGAGTATGAGATCTGTAGATGATATATCTGAGAGCAAATCATTCATTTCATCATCTAATTTAATACCATTGCTTGTTGTATTGGCAACCAAAGCACTTTCATCTTCACCACAAGCATTTAGAAAACACAATAATATACTACAAATACATAAAAAAAGTGCAATAATTTTGCGATTCAAAAAAATCTCTCCTAAAAAATAATTAAAACAATGATTTAATCCATGATGTAAGTCCATCTGTTAAAAATACAGCGGCCATAATCAGAAGTAAAAATATAAACATCATTGTAGAAGTAATTTTAGGACTCATGCTAGATGATACCTCTGGATTCTTCTTTAATAATTCATTGATATCTTCTTCAATATCATCATTATTAAGGTTATCATTTGCGTTTACACCTATATCAGCCAATATCTCTTTAGATTTAAGATACGCCTGATAAGGTACAAGTATTCTATGATTTTCACTGTATGATCCGGTTATTGCGTTTGCACCGGGTTCATTTTTTTCTGGCTTCTCTATATATGGTATCTTTTGATCTTTTAAGGCACCTTCGATGTTTGATCTTTCAAATCCACAAGCAGTAACAAGATAAACAGGATCATTTAGCAATTCCATCTTTTTTAATTCTTTCGCACAATCATCGCATACTTCAGCTATAGTCGGATATAATTTTTTACATTTATTACAATACTTCATATAATCTGATATTCCTTTCATTGCATATGAATATTAAATATAATCAATCCATAAGATTATTTATATGCTCAAAATAAAGGTTTTTACTAATATATTCGATAGGACTAATTTCATTTTGATTGTATGCAATGTGTAATTTTGCACGTGCAGCCTCAGAGGATATATTTAGCAGAGGCTTAGCACCTGACTCAAGCAAAATTCTGCTAGAATCATACATATTTGCGTTAGTATTTTTAAATGACGATAGATAAAAGTCTATTCCTCTCTTCTTACACTCTGCAATAAAATCGGGCAATGAATAGTCTCCTGAACTAGTGCATCCCGTGGAAGAATGGTAAAGAAAGTGAAGCACACATGCAGGATTAGCATCAAGATTTAAAAACTTATAATTAAGTCCTGTATACGGTTTTATTACTAATATATCTTTGCTAAAAGTTAATTTATTTTTTAAAACAGGCGTGTTAATACTATTAATTTCATCTATGGTAGGATTTAGCGGAGATATTTTGGGTAAAAAATGCTCGTTTACCATATAGCCAAAAGGCACTCCGCCAAAGCTAGAAAATTCATCGCTGTAAGAATCTGCTTCCTTGATTCTTGTAGATAGATAAACAGTGTTTCTTCCGTCACAACCCCTATAAATGCTGAATACACCATTGATATTTTCATTTTTTATAAAGCATACAGCATTTCTGAAGTTTTCAAGTCCGTTGCTAAGAGGGTGACCTAATGGATGACCGGATGCAACCAATATAATCGGTATCGGTGTGTGCGAAAACATCATACCAATTAGTGCCGAAGAATATGGAAGTGTATCAGATCCGTGGGTTATTATAACACCATCATATTTCACTGCTTCTGTATTTAATAACACATCAGTGAGCACATTCCACTGTTCCGGAGTAAAGTTTTCGCTTAACATATTAATAGGTCTTATAACATCAAAATTAACATCCTGTCCGTATTTCTCTTTATAGGCTTCTATAAGTAAATACACAGAATTATCATTAACATTTATTAAATGATCATTTATACTGCTGCCAATTGTTCCACCAGTAAGAATTACCAGTATGTTCATTAATTTACCTCACAATAACGAATTATAGTTTATTATACCATAATTACATTAATTATGCAATTAGTAATTTTCTGATCATTCCTATTTCGTTATATGGTTACAATAAAAATATAGCATTAAAAATAAGATATTGACAAAGTATATCGTATATTGTATAATATAATCAGTTATTAATGGATTGAATGGATGATAGATATGAAAATATATAACAAACCTTTATTAAATGTAGAAAAAATAGATTCTTGTGATGCAATGGCATCTTCTTCAGAACCAATACTTCCAATTTTTGATATGAGCGATAATTCGATAAGTGTATCTGACTTTGGAACTAGCACTCCGGCAAGAAAATATAGTATTTTTAGATAAAAAACATATGTTGCCATGAATGATACATGACAACATATTTTTTTGTTTATATTTCTATACTATCTGCGATTGCTACTATTTTAGTTAAACGGTGGTTTACCCCACTACGACTTATAGGACAAGAGAGATTTTCTCCAAGCTCTCTCAGTGACATTTCCGGATTTTCAAATCTCAGATTAGCTATTTCTTTTAATTCATCTGAAAGAGAATTAAAGAGATTGTTATCCTTTATTTTTTGAATAGCAGTTAGATGCGTCGCCGCTGCTTTTGCGGTTTTGTTAATATTTGCAATCTCTGAATTTGTTCGCCTATTAATTTTATTTATAATATCCTTTTGAATCACTGTTTGTAAGAATTCTATATTAGAGTTGCTGGCACCCATTATTGCCAACATCTCTGCAATGGCATCCTTATCCTTAAAATAAACTATATAGCTACCCCTACGTACAATGGTACGTGGGGTTATTTTTATATCAGAAATTTCATTGCTTTGATATTGTATAATATTGCATAAATCAAGCATAAGGTTTTTATATGGAGTGACAAACTCGAGATGATACTCTTTTTCAGGATCAGATATAGATCCTGCACATAGGAACACACCTCTTAGAAATGCACATACGCTTTCAGCATCGTCAAGTACAGCTTTATTAATCCTTAAAGTAATCTCCTCGCCGGTATGCATAACGTAGTCAAAAATCTTATCTATGTCATCATTGTATGGAATGGTAACGGTATATAAGTTGGCACCTGATTTTTTGTTAGTTTGAGTGCTTTGCATTTCAGTGATAACGCCAATTTGTGAAGATAAATTTGAGCAAAAACGTCTTGCGGAGTCAATACTTTCAGTAGAAAAAATAATAGATTTTTTTTTGAAACTCTTTGCAAAGAGCAAATATCCATAAAGTTCCGCTCTCAAAATATTATCATTTTTGTTTTGTATTTTACACAGTTCATATTTAGTCTGACTTGAAAAGGACATATTATCACCTTTATTCTTTTTCAATATCTCTATGATAAATATTAGTTTTTACGTTATTATTTTTTAGATAATTGTTTATTTGATTTGCTATCGTCACGCTTCTATGCTTGCCTCCGGTGCACCCTATCGAAATAGTTAGCTGGCTTTTACCCTCGTTTATGTAAAGCGGAAGTGAAAAATCAATGAATTCAATAATTTTATCTAGGAGTCCTTTTGATTCATCAAAACTCATCACATAACTATACACCGGCTCATCGTTGCCCGTTTTATGCTTTAGTTCATCTATATAAAAAGGATTTGGTAAGCACCTCACATCAAAAACTATATCGGACTCTGATGGTATGCCATATTTATATCCGAAAGAAAGGCAGGTAACACTCAGCTCTGATGAGTTATCACAATTTGAAAACTCTGTTGCTATACGATGCTTTAGCTGTACAGATGATAGTTTTCCTGTGTCTATTACATAATCTGCCACACTGCGTATTTTTTCCAGCAATTCAATCTCCATTTTTATGGCATTGTATATAGAACCTGAATTCTTATCAGCCAGAGGATGTTTGCGTCTTGTTTGATTGTATCTTGAGTTTATCACTTCTGTGTCTGCATATAAATATAAAAGCTTGTAAGGCTTATTTTCCTGTTTTAAGGTAATCAACTCAGAGAAAAGTCTGTCTATGCTGTTTCCTCGTGTGTCAATCACAACAGCAACATTTTTCATAGATAAGTCATCAGATCGACTGAGCAGATCATAAAACGTGCATAATAGCTGTGCAGGTAAATTATCTACACAATAATAGCCAATATCTTCCAGTGAATGCATTGCAATGGTCTTTCCGGCACCGGATAACCCCGATATAACTATAAAATTCATATTCTAATCAGATTACTTCCTTTTCTAATATATAATAATATCATTTATCACATATAGGTCTAATTTCACATTCTAACTCTACATTAAACTTTTTGTAGACCTGTGATTTAATTATATCGATTAACGAAAGCACATCATTGCAGGTTGCATTTCCTTTATTGATAATAAATCCTGCATGCTTTTCGCTAACCTCGGCACCACCAACACTAGCACCCTTAAGTCCGCTTTGTTCAATCAGTGCGCCTGCAAAATAGCCCTCCGGACGCTTAAACACACTACCTGCACTTGGATATTCAAGCGGTTGCTTATCACGACGTCTTTGCATATAATCTGACATTTTTGCGGTTATGTAGTCTTTATCAGCTTTTTCTAATTCAATGTTAATTGAAAGAATTACACATTCTTTATCCATAAATGTACTATGTCTATATGAAAAATCACATTTATCACGTTCTATATTTTTGATTTCTTCTGATTCGCAATCAAAATAGGTTACAGAACTTATTATTTGACTCATTTCGCCACCATAGGCACCAGCGTTCATATATGTAGCTCCGCCAACACTTCCAGGTATACCATATAGCTCTTCACAACCTGAAAGTGAGTTATCCCTTGCAAATGTACATAAAGAAGTGAGCATTGCACCGGCATAACATTTTATTTTATTTTCATCCAATAGAGATATTTCTTTAAAAGCTTGGCAGAGACTTATTATAACTCCTCTAAAACCTTTGTCAGAAAAAAGTGTATTAGAACCATTCCCTAAAATCATATATGGTATATCCTCTGATTTTAAAAAGTGTAACAGGGATATCAGTTGTTCTGTATTTGCAACTTTAGCGAAAACGTCACATTTTCCACCAATTCTAAAAGTTGTATGCTTACTAAGACTTTCGTTCGCATATAACTCCAAATCAAATGGAACTGCTTCTTTTATTTTTTCTAACAAGGAAGTTATCATTATTAACACCTCAAATAATTATTCAAGTGGTATATTATGCTCAGATAGATATTTTTTCATTCTGTCTACATTAGCATTTATTATAAGTTCCTCTGGAAAATCGATCTCTTCCAGCATTTGCAATGCTCTGGGAGCCTTGCCGATAAGCATCTGAAAATGTGCATCAGAGTCTACTACAACTCCTACTCCCAACCGCTTACATATTTTTGCTATTTCAACACAGTTTTTAACCGACGTTGCTCTTACATTGAATGTAGCTTCGTTTATCTCTACAAGCTTACCATTATGGGCAAACTCAGGAATAACTCTTTCGTAATCGTATTTATAATTTTCAAGTCCACTATGACCTATCACGTTTACCCTTGGGTCTTTGGCAACCTGTAGATATGCATTTGTAACCTCATCTATGGTACCCTTTGTTTTTAGTGCTTCATAATGAATAGATGCTACCACCCATTCTAAACTCCGCATAGTAAAATCGTCTATATCAAGAGTACCATTATAATCAATAATATTCGCTTCTATTCCTTTTAATACACGCACACCCATCCAACTGGATGGAATTATACCCATATTCTCGAAAAACCATCTTCCTGGTGGATCAGGCATCGTTCTGCCGTGGTCGGTGAGAGCTAACGCATATAAACCCATATCAGCAGCCGCTGTGACCATCTCTTGTATAGAAGAATATGCATGAGTAGATGCCAATGAGTGTGTGTGTAGATCTGCTATCAGTTTTATTGACATTGCTATACCTCCAAAAGATTAGAAATCCAGATCAAATTGTTTTTTTACTATTGATGAATCATCAGGAACTTCCATACCAAGAGCAGAAAGAAGATCAAAAGCGGCATTATAGCCCATTTTCTTCTGCCTATTGTTCATAGCAGCTGTCTCAATAATAACAGCTAGATTTCGTCCGGGCTTAACAGGAACAGTGATCACAGGCACCTCAACATCAAGTATATTAACATATTGACTCTCGAGCCCGATTCTGTCATATGGTTTACTGCTATTCCAGTTCTCAAGATTAATGACAATATCAATATTACCGGAGAGCTTTACAGAACCCATACCAAAAAGTCTTCTTGCGTTAATTATGCCTACACCTCTAACCTCAATGAAGTGCCTTATATTTTCCGGCGATGACCCTACAAGGAGTTTTCGAGATAGCTTTCTAATTTCCACTGCATCATCTGCAATTAGTCTATGTCCACGCTTAACAAGTTCAATAGCTGTTTCTGACTTACCAATACCACTGTCACCGGTGAGTAGAATACCTTCGCCATAAACTTCAACAAAAACCCCATGTCTTGTGATCCTTGGTGCAAGCTCACTATTAAGAGTACTAACCAAAGCACCAACAAGACTTGAAGTGCTTTCAGGCGAATGGAGCAATGTTACATGATGCATTTTAGCTGTCTCTATAACTTCCTCATAAGTGCGTATACCTCTAGCTATAATAACCGCAGGCGGGTTCATGGCAAATATTTTATCCATCGCATCAAAGCGCTGTTCTTTACTCATTTTTGCAAGATAGGCGTGCTCTGTATTTCCCATGACCATAATACGCTTTTTATCAAAATAATCAAGAAATCCCGTGAGTTCAAGCCCTGGTCTGTTAATCTCTCTTGATGTTATTAGAATTTCATCTGATGGTGTATATTCATACAAAACATCAAGAGAAAGTTCATTTATAATTTTTGATAATGAAATAGAAAACTCCTGCATAATCACACTCTCCCTTTTATATTCTTGTAGATTATACCACAAACAAACTAAAAAAGAAAGTGCAAATTAATTAATCATTCTTGATTAATTAAAATATTATAATCTGCCTTTAGTACCTCTGCTTTTACATCGTCCAAACTATTAAACAGGTTGTTATAGTATAGATACATATATCTCTCCACATCTATACAATCGCAGTTTGCCTTTTTGCACTTTTGTATCATATTCTCACAGCAGGAGAGCATATAACCTATATCGTCATTATCAGCGTTGGATTTTATATTAATTGTTATATTGACACCTAATTTTTTTGGGCTTGTGTAGTCTACATCGAAGCTCATTTTTGTGTCGCTTTTTACTATCCTAACAGATTTGTCATTTATAGACAACTCTGACTTTTCTATACCAGATGTTAGCAGATTATATCCTAGTATATCATCGTTATTTGCCGGTGTTTTTTCTCCATTCGAGCCAAACATCATTCCTCCATCAAGCCTAATATCACCATTCTCGTTTTGAAGCATAGGCAAAATGATATCGCTTCTCTCATCGTTCAGCATAGACGATATACCCATCACATCCATAGAAAATCCATCGGATTTTTTTGATGTATCAGCTATCATAAAAAGCTCTTCGGGATTGATTGGTTTTTTATCAGCTATCAGTTTTCCGGCATTATCATCGCAATAAAATATATTTACACTACTTCGACTGTCAAACTGTCCCGAAAATGTTTTTATCGCTTGTGTAAGATCTTCAAGTCCGCATGATTTACCTAATAGAAGAAATAGGTTTTGTCCTAGATATGGATCCTTTCCTGTTTGTAGTGTTGAGGTTTCTATTGCTGAAGAAATACTTGTTCCTTTCAAGGTAACAGCTTCGATAGTTGCACTCTGCTCTGTATTATCTGTATTTAGAGAAAGCAGTGTAAGTTTGAATTTTTCTTCATCTTTATCAATAGCAACACCTTTTATTATTAAACGCTCATCAAGCTCGTTTACATAAGCACAACCTGAAAGCAGCGGAAAAATAAATGCACACACTAACAATAGTGATACAATTCGGGTTTTACCTTTTTTCTTAATTGTAGCTGTAAACGGTAATATAACAGAAGCAACAAGTATCAAGATACACCAAAAATATTTATTTAGCACAATATCTCTAATTTCGTCAAATAATAAACACACAGTAGCTCCAATTACGGAAAACAAACCTATAATAAAATAAGTGAGTGAGCCTTTTTTGAGTTTAAATAGTTTTGAGAAACAATTACCCGAAAAGAAGAACAAAACAGACATTGTGGTGATACTACAGAGCATTAATATAGCAACTATGATAGCATCAAGTCGTCTTAAAATGCCAACCTGCGCTGTTACAGCGGCGTTGTAGATAGGAAAAGCGTCTATATCAGCAAGATTACCTAATATTGCACATGTTAGCACGAGAATGACACCTTCTACTATAAACGATAATGTGTTCCAAATAGCAAAGTCTTTGTATAACACCTTACTGCAATGGCGAAGTGAATATGGGAGAAGTAATAAAGTAAGCATATTAGCTATGCCCGAAATAAGATTAGAAAAAATAGACTTAAACTCAAAAATATTAGGAGATAAATTGAGAACCTCTGCCTCATCCCACATACCAAAAACAAGCAGTACAAGCACTAACACAACCGGCACACATATTATAAGCGAACTTCTGGCTATTCCCTCCAGGCCACGCACCGCACAGAGACACGCACAGAACGATGCTAAAAGCATTACATACCCATATGCCGGTCCATTGGATGCACAGCTCTTATAAAATAGCGAAAAGATGGTTGTCATTCTGATGGAGCATAATAGAAATACAACAAGATATATCAGGCTTGCTGTCTTGCCAAGCATACCTTTTTCAGCATTAACAAAAGCCGGAATTGCAAAAACAAAAAAACCCGCAAATAATATTACACTATGCAATAATCCATCCCTAATGCTTGCATCGTATCCATTGAGAGAGCCTGTGAGAATTAGATTACCTATTCTTATCAAGAAAAGAGAGCCATAAAGTTGCAAAGGACTTACTATATATTTTTCTTTCATTTAAAAACCACACATCGTCAAAACAATGCTTCTCCTTTCTTGAAAACTCAGCTAACTAAGTCTCTCTCAAAGCCTTTAGTATCGCTAACAATATATTTTTTTCGTGATAAACGCTTCCAGCCTGCTTTTAAAATGGAATCTCGCATACCCCTTATTGAAAATGGAGATAAAGGAGCTGTATATGGTACTCCAAAACTGTTTTTTGCACATAAATCTACCATTATCAGTGAATACACTGCCATTATGCCCCATATTCCAAACAGACCGCCAATTACAATAAAAAGTATACGCATAAGCGAAATAGGTGCATACAAATCCGGAATTACATATGACGAAATAGCAGTGAGTGCGACTATCATCAAAGTTGGTGCGCCTATCAAGCCGGCATTTACCGCTGTCTCACCTATCACCAACGCTCCGACTATAGACACGGCATGACCTAATGTACGTGGCAAACGCAAGCCTGCCTCACGCATAATCTCATATATAAAATGAATTATCAAGACTTCCCATACTATAGGAAAAGGTGTGCTTGCCACAGATAGTGCAATCTTCGTAAGCATTTCTTCAGGGAAGATTTCAGGATTATAGATTACTGCAGCAACATACACACCAGGTGTGAATATTGAAATTATAAATGCTAGGTATTTTAGCCATCTTGAAAATGTTGCAAAGTAAGGTCTATTTGAGTAATCATCCATTGTTTGAAAGTTTTCAACAAAAAGATGTGGCACTATAAGAACACTGGGAGTGCCGTCTATGACTACTGCTATCCTACCCTCTGATATCTTTCCGCATACAGTGTCCGGTCTTTCGCTTAGACCAACTGAGCAAAATAAAGACTTATCATTTTTATCATCAAGATAATCAACTAGATAACCTGCTGCCAAAGCATTTGAAAGATCTGTCTGTTCCAATCTCTTTTTAAGCTCATTTAAAATATCCTGAGACACAATATCTGTAAGATAGCATAGACAAATAGAGGTTTTGCTAACATCGCCAACAATCATCTGCTCAAACTTTAGTCTTGGATTTTTTATTCTGCGTCTTATCATTGTCATATTAATTTTGATAGGTTCTACAAAACCTTCTCGGCTACCTCGCTGAGTTATTTCTGTCTCAGGCTCACTTATGCTTCTAAATGGAAATCCTTGAACACCAACTGCAAGCATTCGATCGCAATCATCAACCGCTATGATTGCAAATCCCGACATTGATAAATTATAGACTTCCTCAAATGAGGTGATTTCCATAGCCTCTGAGGCTGATATTATATATAGTTTGATACAATCAAAAAGCTCATCACCATAAAGATCTTTAGTATCATAGGTTAAGATTGGGTTAAGCACACTTCTAGCAAAAATATCTTTACTTATTTGACCTTCCATTGTAATAGCAGCACATTTTTGACCGTCTTTTAGCACAAATCGTTTTACTGTGTAGTCTACACTGCCTTGAAAGTCATTGTACATATAATCTAAGTTTCTCTCCAACTCTCTGAAGAGCCTTGTTTTTTGAGATGATTCCACTTTAATTCTCCTCACTGCATTTAATTTGAATTTTCTTGTCTAAAATAATATTTGCAATTATGGGAATTATATACGGTGAAAGGCGTGATTAAATGATTAACTTGATTTTTCGTACAGTTTTTATATATATCACCATAATAGTCGCTATAAGACTCATGGGCAAACGACAGATTGGCGATCTGCAAACATCCGAATTAGTGGTTACTCTGTTGATTTCAGACATAGCATCTATGCCGATGGAAAACATAGGAAAGCCTCTTTTAAGCGGGTTTTTACCCATATTTATACTTGTTGCTTGTGAAATATTTTTATCCCTAATAATGCTAAAGCACTCTAAACTTAGAAGGGCTGTCTGTGGAAAACCAATTGTTATTATTAATAAAGGAAAAATATGTCAATCAGAGATGAAAATGCTGAGAATGAGCATTGAAGATTTGTTTGAACAGTTAAGACAAAATGAAGTTTTTTCGCTTAATGACGTTCTATATGCCATAGTAGAAACTAATGGAAAGGTGAGTATACTAAAAAAGGAAAATAACAATAGCACTGATTCAAATAATAGCAATGAAAATAATAGCAATGAAAAACAGGGCAATCAAAATAACAATAGTCAAACAAGTAATTTAGATGTAATTGTTGTAAGCAACGGAAAGATATCAGATTCTTCATGTAGGTTGTTTGAGATTTCACATGATGATATTAAAAAAGCTGCAAAGAAAAAGCATATGAAACTAAAGGATATATTTGTGATGACCGCAAATGAAAATGGTGATTTTAAAATAGTAAAAAAGGAGAAACAAAAAAAATGAGCAGGCTATACACATCAATTACAATTGTAATACTTATTGCAGCTATATGTGTGTCAGAGATTTTTATGGTTAAAAACACCATGAGTGATATATATGATGTGAAAAATCACATAAGTTCTGTCGAAGAAATAGCTCAATCGTGTGACGAAATGAGTGCCAAATGGGAAAAAAGAAAACCATGGCTAAATGTATTTGTCGACCATAATTATGTAGACCAGATAAGCCAACAGATAGCTGTGGTTTTAACTCTGTCAAAAAGTGAAATTGACCAAATGTGGTACGCAGAATATAACAGACTGGTGGTTATGGCAAAATCTTTGGATGAGTCGGAAACAATTAATATAGAAAACTTTTTCTAATTACGAATAAAAAATGATTACAGTTCATAGTAATTAACATAACAAAGAAAGGAATGATATTTACTATGGACTATGAATTAATTAAAGAAAAAATGACAGTGGGAACTATCGCCTTTTCCGGTTGCAAAGAACAGCCTATCGACATTGACCTTACTCTCCCCGACTACTGCACAGATATCAAAAAAGTATTAAAATGCAAAATTACTCCATTTATAAACACTAAATCAATAAACGGAGATACCCTGGAAATAGATGGCACTGCAGGACTCCTTATAATCTATCTTGATAATGAAACCGGAAGCATACGAGCATATGAGCATATGATTCCTTTTAACACTGTAATGGCAGTAAAAAATAATATCACTGACTACGCTGTGTTTGTGACAAGCAAAATGGAATATGTTAATTGTAGAGTGCTGACACCAAGGAGAGTAGATATTCATGGTGCATTTAGTGTGTGTGCAAAAATAATATCCAAATCAGATAAAGAAATCACAACTGATATAGATGGTGATGACACTCAAAAAAATTATGTTGAAACTAGTGTAGCAAAAATTGCAGGCTTTGGTGAACAGATGATTACCCTGAACGACTCTCAGCCACTTCCTAACGGAAAATCCATGCCTGAAAATATTTTAAAAAAAGACGCTGTAATAAACATTGATGAAATCAAAATTATACCCGATAAGATGATGATAAAAGGTATGGTCCAAGTAAAACTGCTATATCTTAGTAATCTGGAATCTGGAGAAACAGCCACTCTGGAATACAAAATAGATTTCAATAAAATAATTGACATAAGCGGTGTTGATGAAAATTCAAAATATACTGTCACACCTATGTTGGGTTCACTATCTGTAACATATAATAGTGATGAATCACTTATTAATACTGATATAAAAATGTGTGTAACAGCTGTGGCATACAATGAAGTACAAATGAAGTACCTAAATGATACATATTCTATGAAATATGATATGATAACAACAAGCTCACAGACTTTTTTACCATTACTACAATCAGAAATATGCGAAACATTCGGTGAAAAGTCAAGTATTTCATTAGCTGATCGCAATATATCTTCAATAATTGACATTTGGGCAGAATCAAGTATACCGATGCATATTGATACAAGCAATTCATCATATACTATTTCGGGTAGAGTTCCTGTTTATATTCTTGGTATGGGCGATGATGGCGAGATATTTTTCATTGAAAAAAATGTAGATATCTCATTCCCTATTGAGAACGACACTCATGCTGAGATGATGTCGGCAGAGGTATATGCTTGCATATTATCTACAAGCGGTAAAATCATTAATGGTAACAGTATTGAGATAAATATGGATATAAAACTGCAAGGCATTGTATTGGGTGATAAGCAAATAAATTATATTACCTCAGCCAGCTCAGATGAGGATTCTGTTGTAGATAACACCGACAGAGGTATGATTTTGTATTACACAGAAAAAGGTGAAAAGCTGTGGGATATAACAAAAAAATACAAAATATCTGTTGATATGGTTAAGGAAGAAAATAAGATTGGAGACTCAGATGATTTAGAAAAAATGGTTCTAATCTTACCACTTTGATATTTAATAATAAAAAGATATAGCGTATTGTTGTAGACCTCGCTGTAATTCAAAATAGGGTGTTTGAGCTAAAAACAGTTCAAACACCCCTATTTCTTTAATTTTATACCATTTTCTGGACTTTACACAAAATCTGAAAAACTACCATTCATTCTAAAAATTATACTCCGTCATCCTGTTATTAGCTTGATACTTTCAAGGAACAAAATTTTTTAGATATAAGTACTAATCCAATCCAAACATTCCTTAAAAATCTCGCTCTCGATATCTACTATGTCATCAATAGGTATCTTCATGCCGTCTGTGAGTTGAATAATTCGTTCATATTCAGAGATGTATTTTAAATTGCCGGTTACGGTTACATATTCGCCACCGGACTTTCTGTTGTCAGGTATAAAATATGTTACAGAGATCCGGGGCTGTTCATCAATCATTTCTATGAGATATGCTCTCTTTATATCAAGAGTAGCCTTCACATCATCATCCAGCTCCACTTTCCGAGATGTTAGACGCCCTGTTTCTTCTATCGCAGCGCTATATCCGGTAAGAGCTGCAAAAGGAGAAAATTGGGCTGCACGCTCTATTATGGGCATCTGCGGTCTTGTTGCAGATACATGATGTGGTAGGTTAATTATATCTTCATACATACAAGATTTTTCCTCTCAAGATAAAGCAAATTTTTTATATTTTTTAGGCTTTATGGCCACCAATTTGTGAATTACGGTCTTTTGCAGTGGCACCTTCCTCCAAATTCATGCCTTTGAGAACTGCGTTTTTTCCAAACTTTTTCTTAATATTCAGCATAGCCTTCTGTATCTTCTTCTCACGCTCAAGCTCAGCTCGTTCTTGTTCCCGCTTTGCCTCAAGAGCCACATAGTCTGTAAAAAGGTCAAGCTGTTCAAACTTATTATTCTTATTTAGGGCTGATGCCTCATTTATTACATGATTTGCAGTGATATTAAGTCTTCTTATCAGGAGTTTTGGGTCAACAATCCTATCAAATAAATCTGATACCGCACACATAATCTTCTTAGTAGACGATGTGTGACCATCAAGATTTATAGTCCCGTGAGAGTGCTTTGGTATGGCTCTGCCATAATGGTCTTTAACGATGATTCTGTGATAATTTTTTCTTCTTTCGGGATCAGTGAGATTTTCAATATCGTAGCCAATAGTCACTACAATTTGATCCGTAACAAGATCTTTGGCAACCAAGTCTAGCACAAGAGTATCTGCCATCTCTCTAAGGACAAGTTTGGCCTTGTCAGCCTCATAAGGATGATGCAACACTTGCCCTGAACCTAAGCTGTTGGTACTCGGTCTATACGCCTTGATAGCCTCAATAGTTGTAGGCTCCCAGCCCCATGCATGGTCAATCAATAATTCTGCGTTTTTGCCAAAAAGATTATATAGTAAATCTTCATTCTCATGGGAGCATCTTGCCACATCACCCATTGTAAACATACCGTTTTCTTCAAGCTTCTTGGCATAACCTCTCCCCACTCGCCAAAAGTCCGTAAGAGGCTGATGTGACCACAGTTTTTTTCGATAGCTCTTCTCATCAAGATGAGCAATACGCACTCCGTTTTCATCTGCCGGTATATGCTTTGCAACAATATCCATAGCAACCTTGCAGAGAAAAAGATTTGTACCGATACCTGCTGTCGCTGTGATGCCTGTAGTATTAAGAACGTCGAGAATAATTTTCATAGCGAGATCATGGGCAGTGAGTTTATAGGTATCGAGATAGTTTGTAACATCCATGAACACTTCGTCAATAGAATACACAACGATATCTTCCGGTGCAATATACTTCATGTAGACTTCATAAATACGAGTGCTATATTCCATATAATATGCCATTCTAGGCGGTGCTATTATAAAATCAATCTCAAGTTTAGGGTTTGATTGCAGTTCAGAAAACAGATAGGACGAGCCTTCGAGCTTTTGTCTTGGTGCATCGTGGCGTCTTCCGGCGTTCGCTTCTTTGACACGCTGTTTGACCTCGTATAACCTGCCACGTCCTGAAATTCCATATGATTTGAGAGATGGTGTAACGGCGAGACATACAGTCTTATCTGTACGGTTCTCATCTGCAACAACAAGGTTTGTGTCCAGCGGGTCCAAACCACGCTCCCTACATTCAACCGAAGCATAAAAGCTCTTGAGATCAATTGCAATATACGTTTTTTGCTTCATACTCCGATTGACTCCTTTCAATTTATGTATATTCTAGTTTTTCATTTCTTGCAGGTGTAATTCAGGGAATGCAGAAATTATTTATCAAGCATTTTTATTCCTCTGTAAGTTTGCAGAGCCTCTCGTTAAATTCTTCCCAATTATGCATAAGCTCATCCTGCTTTGTCGAAAGATTATTTATCTCTTCAGTAAGCTCCATTATCTTTTGGAAATCTGCCGAAACCTCAGGGGTTGATAGCAATTCATTTATTTCGGATATTTTAGCGTCAAACTCATCAATTTCCGCTTCAGTACGCTTTATTTTGCCACGGAGTCGATTTATTTCGCTTTGTCGCTCTTTACGAAGCTTATAGTCGTTAACCTTTGGCTCTACTTTAGGCGAAGCTTTTGCCACTTCAGAATTAAGATTGGAGATATAATCATCGTAACCGCCAATAGTGTTTTTAAGACCTTCATTTGTCATCATACAGATTCTTGTTGCAAGCTTATTTATAAAATATCTGTCGTGTGAAACAGCTATCACAGTACCCTTATATTCGGCTATTGCATCCTCAAGCACCTCACGTGAGGGAATATCCAGATGATTTGTGGGCTCATCGAGTAAAAGAAGATTTGCGCCCGAAAGCATAAGTTTAAGGAAACAAAGCTTTGCCTTTTCACCACCGCTTAAGGTATCAACATTTTTGAAAACATCTTCACCACGAAAAAGGAATAATGCAAGGTAGTTGCGAACCTTTGTTTCAGGAAAACTGCAATGATCATCCCATATTTCATCTAGAACGGTCTTGCCTCCTGTTAAATTTTCAAGACTCTGATCAAAGTAGCCGAGTTTTACATTTGCACCGAAGCTGTAGCTACCGTGATCCGCGACAATTTGATTTGTAAGTATTCTAAGAAAAGTAGTTTTTCCACAGCCGTTAGGACCAAGGATAAAAACACGGTCTTTTTTATAAACATTCATATTTACATCAGTAAATAAATCCGTATCTCCAAATGACTTGGAAAGTCCGGTCACGGTAAGCACATCTTTTCCAGTTTCACATTCTGTGGTGAAGGAAATACGCACTTTTGATAATTCTTGCTCCGGAATGATAAGCTCTGCTTTTTTCTTTTTAAGCCATTTTGCCCTCTCTATACCCATACTTTTGAGAGAATGATTGGAAGCGCTGGCTTGCTCGGCGCGCTGTACAAATTCTGAAAGCTTATTTATTTCTTCAAGCTGTTTTTCGTAATGAAGTCTTTCAACTTCAATGCGTTCCTGCTTAGTCTTAAGGTAATCAGTGTAATTTCCTTTTGATAAATATGCAGTTTTGTTTGTTATTTCGATGGTCTTATTGCATATTTTATCGAGAAAATAACGGTCGTGAGAAATAACAAGAATTGTTCCTTTGTAGCCCTGAATATATCCTTCAAGCCATTCTGTGCCTGAAATATCAAGATGATTGGTAGGCTCGTCCAACAAAAGAAGATCAGCACCGCTGAGAAGTAGCTTACACATAGCAACCTTTGAACGCTGACCACCACTTAGCTTTTCGCAGGGCAAATAGAGATCATGCTCCTTAAATCCAAGACCGATAAGTGCCGACCGTGTTCGATTTCTAAAAGTAAGTCCACCGTTATTCTGAAAAAATTCTATAAGCTTCTGCTGGTGTTCGATAAGTGCCGATTGGTCGCCATCACCAGAATCTATTTTTGCTGCTATCTCTTCAAGTTCAACCTCTATATCCATAAGTTCACTAAAAATGCTCATAGTCTCATCAAGTACACAAAGACTGCTTCCGGCACAGGCGTGCTGTTCCAGATAGCCAATTTTTGTGCCACGCGCTGTGATAATATCACCATTGGTAGGCTCTAATTCGCCTGTAATAAGCTTAAACAAAGTGGTTTTACCTGTTCCATTTGCACCAATAAGCCCAGCGTGCTCACCGGGTTTAACCTCAAAATTAATCCCGCTAAAAAGCACCTTTCCATCAAATTCCATTGTTAAATTTTGTGCGCTGACTATTGCCATTTTTATAACTCCTTTGAATGTTATACTGGGATTTGTTATTACTTTTTACAGGCTGATCTGTGGTTCATAAATTTGGATTGATAACAAAAATATACAAATTATCTAATCTCAAAAGGTATTTCTATCTCGCCTAAGACAAGCTTATAATTACCTGCTTCAAGCCTTTCCTTTAACGAAAAGTTTACTTCATCTTGCGATTTAGGATAGATAGTCATTGTATATTTATCATCATTTTCATCTATCGCTTTATTTTTATCAGTATTTATAAGTTTATAAGAATGTGATATTTCTATCTGTTCATCTTTACCATTTAAAATTCTTATACCAAGATAATCACTACTGTAGGAATAGACATATAGCTCAAGTTCTCCTTCAGCAAGCTCGTAGCTTATATCACTGTCTTTTCTTGTATTTACCAAACCAGGAAGCTTTTTAGCGTCGTTTAGGTATTTCTCTATAATCTCATCAAATTTATGCAACTTATCACTATATCTTGCAGGATAATATTGCGAGGATAAATCTATATAATCCTTATCAAAAGTGAAACTATATCCTATGCTTTCACCATCGGCAATAAACATATTGGAGAACTTCTTTCTGTTCCAGAAATTCATTCTGTATTTGCGAATTATTTCCTCAAGTTCATCCATAATGGATACATCTACTAGATATTCATTTACCTCCGGATCCTGACTATGCCACTCAACTTTCTCAATGCTTATCAAAGCATGAGCATCATCATATCTTTTAATGGTTTTACTATAATATCCGCCACTCATGCCACCGCTTGAACTGTAGCAATATTTATTAAGATGTTGTCCTCTTATGCTTACATAATTTCCACCTATCATAAAAACAATTCCTCCAATTATTGAGAGAACTAAAATTACCGCTATGATTATTACCCATTTATTTATTCTCATATTTTTAAACACATCTCTTCCCTCCGATTTCATTGAATATTGCAAGTAGTATTTGAGGTTATAATTAATCTATTAATTATTTCAAAAAATCGCTTTGATGATCGATCCTGCGAAGATTATAGCCTGTTTCTGCCAGGTGTGCTATTTTCAAAGCAACTAAGTTGATATCAGTGTGCATAGCTCTTGCGATTTGCTCAGAGGTATATCCATATTGATATATATACTCAAGCACTTCGTCAGTATCAAGAAGTATTTCTGCGGCTATAATGTTTGCTTCATACTCAGGTTTGGTCGCCATGTCGTATAGCATAAACTCCTGCAGGGCATTTCCTTTTGCAAGATTCCTGTGAAGCTGGTCATGCCCTATCTCGTGGGCACAAACAATCCGTTGCATTTGCTCGCTCAAATCTTCATTGATAAAAATAAAACGGTTGCGCTTGATTACTCGATACATTCCTTTGAGAGAACCAAATCCGGAACAAAACAATACTTCTATACCAAGCTCTTGTGCTATACTAAACGGATCTCTGGTACCACAGCGCTTTACAAGATCACTGCCTATTTTAGATAAGGAATAAGCACCCACAACTCCACCTCCAATTCGTAGAATAAAACAATTTTGACATAAAAATGCCTTAATATATGTACTTAATCCTGTGGAATATTATTTCGATTGCTTTTTGAAGCATATTTCTTGTTCTTTTCTTTAGCGATCCAATAAGCATCGTTGAGGGCTTTCATAGCTCCTTCAAGAGCTTCTTCGCTTAGTTTACCACCAGCGAACATACCGGTAACTTCACTTACAAGCTCTTCAATATCACGAGCTGCTTTTGTGCCACCTTTTTCATGAGCTTTTATAACATAAGAACCACTGCTTCCAAGCAAATATTCAGTAGTGGTGCCTAGTGCATCTGCAATCTTCTGGATAACCTCAATATTTGCAGGCTTTCTGTTGCCAAGTTCATAGTTTTGTATGGTACGTGCAGTAACACCGGCTTTTTGTGCAAGCTCTGCCTGAGTTATTTTAACTTCTAATCGTTTTTCTTTTAGTCTGTCTTTAAATATCATATGGCACCTCTTTCTAAAGCTTTTACAAACACGAACATATTTTCCTGTTTAAACCATTGACATGAAAATGTGTTCGTGATATACTATACTCATCGACACGAAATATCGTTGGTGTTATTATGATATCATACGAAACCTCGTGTGTCAACAAAGATATAAATACTTACTGGTATTTCCTTTTAACTTTTCTGTGAACGGAGTGAGATTATGCAAAATACGCAATGTCGAAAAACATATGTTTCAGTGAATATAGATGTTGACGAAGAAGGAACTGTCCATCCTCGTTTTATTCGATGGCAAAATGGCTCGATATTTAATATTGATAGGATTCTGTATAAGTGCCGTGCATCTTCAAACAAAGTTGGAGGTGGCGGTATTCGCTACACCGTAATGATCAAAGGCAAGGAATCTTTTCTCTTCCATGAAGGTGATAAATGGTTTGTAGAGGCAAAAGTAAGATACACATTATAGTACCTAGAGATAATACTTTTATTAAGAGCATAAGCTTCTCCATTTAATGACTTCTAAGTTACTACGATTTTGGAGTTTCTTATGCTCTTTTTATATATTATTTAATATTTATTGAACACCGCCATCAAGATTATAATTTTTAAAGTAAAATGTATTGCAACTATCTAAAATATGTGTTAATATGGAGAAAAATACAGGATACCTTAATTTAAATAAATTTTAAAGAAAGGTTAAGGAGTATCTTCCCATGTAGAGTAATCTCAAGAAAATAATTGCAGTTAGACAAGTGTATTAACAAATGAATAAATAAAAATTGATAAAGGAGTATGTAAAATGAAAAGAAGTTTATTAGTTTTTTTGACATTGTTGGTAGTTTTTGTTTTTTCAGGATGTTCTAATAAATCAGATATTGTTGTAACTGATTATGAAACCGGAAAAACTGCTGTAGCATTTAGTTCAAAAGATTATCAGGAAGAAGCTGCTAAAATCATTGATATGATCAATTACTTATCTGACGAAGAAATACATACTACAGAAAGTCCAAAATATCGTGTGCATTTCATTGATCCAAAAGATTCCAAATATGACATATGGTTCAGTGTTTATGATATAGACAGCCACTTGTATGTCAAAATGCTTACCGAGAAAATGAGCGAACATTATTCCTCTTTTTATGACGATTCCGTTAAGGAAGTTACCACCATTACTGTGGATGAGTTTAATGAGATTATGTCTAAAGATTATTAAAAACCAATAATTACAAATTAAACACCATCACTTTGCAAATTGCTTTGTAGAGTGATGGTGTTTTTTAGGATAACTATGAAATATTGTTAGAGAAGTTAATGTGACAAAAACAAAATCTTGGTAGTTGTAAAAAATCTTGACTATTTAGATCAAGAGTCTGAACTGATTGTGGGTCCCAAAATATGCCGATATTCGGCGGTGAAAAGGTAAAACATACGAATGCAATTATTAAAATTATTACTAGAATTGCTGATGCAACTTCTGATTTGGAATTTGTGTAAATACATGATGTCTGAATAGTATAGCTTATAAAATTAGCAAAGACAACACCTGATATAAATATAATAATGTTAATAAAACCAAGCTCTGCTCCGGTGATTCCACTTAACGTATAAAACAAAACCACAATTAACATCATGCCTGCTATTGTACCCAACAACTTAGAGCTTATAAAGCAATTTCCTTTGTCCTTAGCAAAAAAATATTCAAAAATTGAAAATAGAATCATCGGGAAAAATATCAGCTTAAGATGCTCCCATATACTCTCGTTCATAGCACTAAACGCACCTACAATTTTGTTACCGCCACTTAAATCATAGGTAAAATGAAGCAATGTTCCAAGCAATATGGTAAAAACTGCTGATATGATAGATCGTACCCTGATGCTGTTATTATTGATTATACTCTCTCCCTATCCCCTATTATGTTAAATCAAAGTATAAAGCAGATAAGTCCGTTGCAACCATCGTTTATTATTCGTTCTACTGTTTCACAGAGCTTACGCCTTGCATCTGATGGCATTCTTGCAAGCTTATTGTGCAAGCCCTCATTGACAAGCTCATGAAGCGATTTGCCAAAAATATTAGATTCCCATATCTTAGATGGATTATCCCTGAATTCCTTAAGGAGATACATAACAAGCTCTTCACTTTGTTGCTCTGAGCCAACTATTGGAGTTACCTCGGTGTTTATGGTGGTCTTCATCATATGTACACTAGGAGCTGATGCTCTAAGTCTTATGCCATATTTTCCACCTTGACGTATAATCTCAGGTTCATCGAGAGAAAGCTCATCGACAGTCGGCATTACAATACCATAACCTGTTTCCATAACACTGTCGTAGGCTTCTTTGATTTTGTCGAACTCAGATTTACTTTGAGCAAGCTTTGTAATACAATCAAATAAGTCTGCCTCGTTACTTATATTAAGCTTTGTCTTCTCGCCAAGCACTTTATAGAAAAGCCCCGGAGCCAGCTCGAAGGTAAGCCTTGCATTGCCGGTGCTGAGATCTATCCTGTCCGGTCTGCCCAATGTAATATATTCACATTCTGTAACTTTATCACATAAATTTTGTAGCTGTCTTATCTTTTCAGCAGAAGTGGTAGCGTTCTTCACAGAGGTATAGATGCTTCTTCTAATAGGATGATTTTTTTCTAATCTATTTACCCACGAAGGTATATTTATGCTTACCTCCTTGATAGGAAATTCAAACAGAATCTGTGCCAATATTCTTTTAATTTGCTCCTCATCCAGCTCGGTACAGCTAATCGGAATAGCAGGTACCTGATATTCCATACTTAACTCATCAGCTAGTTTAATAGCATCATCTGAGGTGGGTTCTAAGCAATTTAAAAGAATAATAAATGGTTTATTAATTTTTTTGAGTTCATCTATCGTCTTTCTCTCTGCAGCACGATATTCTTCAGCAGGAATATCAGCTATACTGCCATCAGTAGTAATAACAAGACCTATAGTAGAATGATCTGTGATTACTTTTCTTGTGCCTATCTCAGCGGCCTCGTCAAAAGGTATTTCATCACTGCTCCATGGTGTTTTAACCATTCTGGGCATATCATCTTCCAAATATCCTGATGCACTTGGCATGACATATCCCACACAATCTATCATACGCACGTTGAAAATTGCATTATCATCAATTTTTACTTCAATCGACTGCTCGGGTACAAACTTAGGCTCTGTGGTCATTACAGTTTTTCCGGCAGATGATTGAGGAAGCTCATCTATAGCACGCTCACGCTTGTTTTCATCCATAATATTTGGTATTACAAGCGTATCCATAAACTTTTTTATAAAGGTTGATTTTCCGCTTCTGACAGGGCCTACAACACCTATATAAATACTCCCATCGGTTCTTTCAGCAATATCTCGATAAATATTTCTTTCTTGCATAGTAAAATCCTCCGCCTTTCAATTGTCATTGTTTGTACCAATATATGCGGACAAAAAATACTATATTACAAAATATAATAAATAATTTAGAAATGGAGACTGTCTATATACAAGACAAAATCTGATAGTATCCATATAAAAAAGGATATCAAGCTAAAAAAACCGGATATCCTTAAATATTTCAATATTTTTATGCGCAAGTTAGGCATAAATGTTTGCTTTTCCAACCCATCAGACAAGCTGTTGCTCGTTTATCATAAGCTTAAACTGTAAACCAAGCTTCTCTGCGGCTTTTCTGCATAAAATCATTCTGTTCATAAATATCTCAAAATAATCCATAACAGAACCATAATGGGTATCAATGTGGAGTTTTAGCTTGATGGAAGTATATTCTTCGTTTATCTTTAATTCTGATTTTGTAACAGAATAATTCACACGGTCATGTATATCAAATTTGGTTATATCACGATTGCGAACACGACTTCTGCGAACATCTGATTTATCAGCTAAAATCAAAGCAGCTGCCAGCTCATTCACAGGCAGGCCTGTACCTTCATCATGGTTGCCAATAGCCGTGGTGATTATTGCTATCTCCTCCGCCGGAAAATTCAGTTCGTTAAGTATTCTAAATGCCATAACAGCACCACTCTGGCTGTGTTCTACACGGTTGACAAGGTTGCCTATATCATGCAGATAACCGGCAATTTTTGCAAGCTCCACCATTCTCTCTGAAAATCCTAAAGTTTCTAGTATATAACCTGCCATTTCTGCAACATGGGTAACATGGGCAAAGCTATGCTCGGTATATCCAAGTGCAATCAAAGAAGCATCCGCTTGGGTGATATATGTTTTTACATCTGAATTATTTTTTATTTGTTCATAGGTCATAATATCATCTCCAAAACCAATTTCAAAATTAAAAAGCATTGTGATAAGTATCATTTCTAATACTTATCACAATAATTAACATATATAATCTTTTTATTCTTCCACAAAGCCATTTGCAAGAGGTGGGTATTCTTCTACTAATTTATACATAGTAACAGAAAGAGGAGGAAGTGTGAGAGAGATAGACTGCTTCTGACCATGAGAATCGGTATCCTGAGTTTCTATTCTATCAATATTTCTCACATCTGAGCCACCAAACTCCGCAAGGTCTGTATTAAATACTTCTTTATAAACACCTCTGTTTGGCACACCTATTCTATAGAAGTCACGTCTTACAGGCTGGAAATTGCATACAACAACAAGCTCATTTCCCTTTTTGTCAATTCTTCTAAAGCTAATTACACTCTGTTGGTAGTCATCATGACAAATCCATTGGAAGCCTTCCCATGAAAAATCAACCTCATAAAGCGGTGAATTTTCCTTATAGAAATGGTTTATTGATTTGAAAAAGTGGTTTAAGGCCCTATGCTTCTCAAATCCTAACAGATGCCACTGTAATTGTTCGTTGAAATTCCATTCATCAAATTGACCCAGCTCACTGCCCATAAATGTAAGTTTTTTGCCTGGATGAGCGATCATATAGCCTATAAAGGCTCTAACGCCGGCAAATTTCTGATGATAATCTCCGGGCATTTTGTTGATAAGTGAGCCCTTACCATAAACAACCTCATCATGTGAAATTGGTAATATGAAGTTCTCTGAAAAAGCATATATTAGTGAGAATGTCAGGTTATCGTGGTGGTATGGTCTGAACAATGGATCTACTGCCATATATCTCAGAACATCGTTCATCCAGCCCATATTCCATTTATAATTGAATCCCAAACCACCCATTGATGTAGGCTTAGAAACCATTGGCCATGATGTGGATTCTTCTGCGATCATCAGCACTTCAGGATGCTGGGCAAAAAGTATTTCGTTTAGTTGTCTAATGAAATCAACTGCCTCAAGGTGTTCTTTTCCGCCAAAGCAGTTGGCTTCCCACTCGCCATCCTTACGATTATAGTCCAAATATAGCATAGATGCCACAGCATCCATACGAATACCGTCTATATGATACTCTTCAAGCCAGAAGTTTGCACTTGATAGCAAGAAGCTCTTAACCTCAAAACGACTATAGTTGAAAACATATGTTCCCCACTCTTTATGCTCACCCTTACGCCAGTCCTCATACTCATAGCACGCAGTGCCATCGAAACGAGCAAGTCCATGTGCATCTTTAGGAAAATGAGCAGGAACCCAGTCTATAATAACACCTATACCAGCCTGATGGCATTTGTCTATAAAATATTTGAAATCATCCGGTGTGCCATAGCGGGATGTTGGTGCAAAATAACCTGTAACTTGATATCCCCATGAGCCGTCAAACGGATATTCAGTGATTGGCATAACCTCTATATGAGTATATCCCATATCTTTTACATAAGGAACCAGATCCTCTGCAAGCTCTCTATAGCTGAAGCTTTCGCCTTCACCGAAATTATGCTTTTTCCATGAGCCTACATGAATTTCATATACATTCATAGGAAGCTCATAAACAGGTTGTTTGTTTGCTGTCCACTCAGAGTCATTCCACTCATATTTATCTATATCAAAAAACATAGATGCAGTGTTTGGACGTTTTTCAGCATAGAAAGCATAAGGATCTGCCTTTAATATTCTATCGCCCCATGCTGTCTCCACACAATATTTATACACAGACATATTATCAATAACATCTGCGATAAAACATTCCCAAATACCACATTCGTCAATTTTGCCCATTGGATTGGCATCATTGTCCCAGTTGTTAAAATCACCGACAACAGAAACATACTTTGCATTAGGAGCCCAAACTCGGAATACCACACCATTTTTTCCAAACATCTCTGCACGGTGCGCACCCATAAATTTATAAGCATCTGAACTATATCCGCCTAAAAAACTTGTAAGGTAGTCCTTAGCGACATATTGATTATCAGTCATATTAAAACTCCTTTTCTTACAATCTTTGGTTTTAAGAAAAATCTCTTTCTTAAACTACATATAATATCATATCAAATTCTTGCCGATTATGCAACATCTTTTAACACAATAAAAAAGATAAATCTTTTGTTAATTTTTATATTATTTACACAATTAAGCATTTGAAGTTGCAACAATATTTACGTCGGTGTCTAGTATATTTTTTATCAAAATATCACCTATATGAACCGGAAATTTTACAACAGTACTATTGATTACTTTCATACATTCAAACATAAGTCCCTTTTTGATAGGTTTATCAGTTTTTACAGACACTGTAGCTCCGTTTTCGTTTTTCATAGTGGTTGTTATTGTTCTCTTTGGATCTATAGTTTCATCACAGGCATATGAATAACCTCTTTTACAAGTGTATCCCGATATATCTATTATTTCACCGTTATTATGTTCTACAATAATTTTGCATCCCTTAGGACAAACGATACATGTAATATTCTTTGTCATCACAAAACCTCCAATCCCAACACAAGCTCGCCGGAATCAATACCCTCAAGACATGATTTTTTAAGCAGTATGCTTTCCATTTCACCTGGAGCTACTTTGATTTTCTTCTTTGAAAGTATCTCCTTACCATTGTGTGAAACATATATTCTTACATTTTCATAAATATTTGAAACTCTGAAAAATAATGTAGTATCATCTTTTCTTGTTATTCTCTGCGGTACACAGTATCTAACTCGACCATCAGTTTTAACAAGTATGTCTATATTTTTTTCATTTCCTTGCAGTATATACTCTGCACTTGCTCTGCCTGCAATCTCGGCTTCTTCAGAAACATTGTCTACCAAATCATGCACATGAAGCACATTGCCACAGGCAAATATGCCATCTATCATTGTTTCACGATCTTGATTTACAAATGCACCGCTTGTGATAGGGTCTATCTCTATACCAGAGCTTTTTGTAAGCTCGTTTTCCGGTAAAAGGCCAACCGAGAGCAACAGAGTGTCACATTCTATATATTCCTTAGTTTCAGGGATTATTCGCCTGTTAGCATCCACAGAGGCTATGGTGACGCCTTCAAGCCTATCTTTGCCATGAATTTCTGCTACTGTACAACTTAGCTTAAGAGGAATATCAAAATCTCTTAAGCATTGCTCAATATTTCTTTCAAGCCCACCGGAATATGGCATTAACTCACAAACTGCCTTTACCTTTGCACCTTCCAGTGTCATTCTGCGTGCCATAATCAAGCCTATATCACCTGAACCAAGTATGACAACGTTTTTTCCGGGCATATAGCCCTTCATATTAACAAATTTTTGGGCTGTACCGGCAGTGAAAATGCCTGCCGGACGCGAACCACTAATATTTAATGCGCCCTTTGGTCTTTCACGACATCCCATGGCAAGTATGATTGCCTTAGCTTGGATCGTAAAAATGCCGTCTTCACTGTTTATAGCTGTAACTTTCTTGTCTTTGCTGATTTCGAGTACCATTGTGTTGAGCTTAAATGGAATTTCAAGCTCTCTCACCTTTTCTTCATATTTCCAAGCGTACTCAGGACCTGTCAATTCCTCGTTAAACTTGTGAAGGCCAAAACCATTATGTATGCACTGCTGTAGGATCCCACCTAATAATGAATCTCTCTCAAGAATCAAAATATCTCTTATTCCATTTTCATAGGCAGACACAGCCGCACTCATGCCGGCTGGGCCTCCTCCTATAATAACCAAATCAACATTACTTTTCATACTTGATTTCCCCCTTAGTGGTGCCAATGTTTATAATAGACTCACCACCAAATTTTGTAACCTCACTGTAAGGTATACCCAACTCTTCAGAAAGAATTTCCACAAGATAAGGATAGCAGAAACCACCCTGACATCTGCCCATACTCGCTCTTGTTCTTCTTTTTATGCCGTCTATCGTTGTAGGCTTTGGGTTCTTTCTTAATGCATCTACAATCTCGCCTTTGGTAATTGTTTCGCATCTGCAAATTATCTTACCATAATCAGGGTTAGTCTTTATCATTTCATTTTTTTCTGATTGAGATAATTTAGAAAATTTATTATAAGGTTCTCTGAATGGATTATATTTTTCGTTGATTTCTAATTTCAATCCCATTGATCTGAGCATATCAATAACATATTCCGCTATTGCCGGAGAAGCACTAAGTCCTGGAGATTCGATACCTGCTACATTAATAAAATTTGGTTTGTTGGAATTGATAATAAAATCCCCAGTGTCGCCAACTGCTCTTAATCCACAGAAAGATGTAATTGTTTTTCCAAACTGTATATTATTCACCATTGACTTTGCATTAGAAATAATATTGTCAAATCCATCAGATGCCGTTGATTTATTTTCTTTATCGTCAATAAATACACTGGTAGGGCCTAAAATCACATTGCTATGAGCTGTCGGGCTTACTAAGATACCCTTGCCCTTATCAGAAGGCGTGGTAAATATAGTATGATTAACAAGGCCACCACACTCCTTATCAAGTAAGATGTACTCTCCCTTTCGTGGTCTCACACTAAAGCTATCGTCACCTGCCATAGCAGCCACATCGTCAGAATGTACACCAGATGCATTAATAATATACTTTGATTTTACTTCTTTGCCGTCTGATGATTTTATTGAATATTCATTTTCGTGAAAAGATATTGATTCTACCGCAAAATCGAGCATCAGATCTACTCCATTATCCATGGCGTTTCCAATAGCTGATATAGCAAGACTATATGGACAAATTATACCTGCTGTAGGAGCAAGTAAAGCATATTTTGCATCGTCTGATATGTTAGGCTCCAGTGCCTTTAATTCATCACGATCTAATAGTCTAAGCTCTTTTACACCGTTTGCAACGCCACGATTATAAAGCATTTCTAACTTCTCTTTGTCTGATTCATCATATCCAATAACAAGCGAACCATTGTTTTTATATTCAACACCAAGCTCCTTTGCTATCTGAGGCATCATTTGTGCTCCAAGCACATTAAGCTTCGCTTTTAGGGTGCCTTCCACAGCATCAAATCCGGCATGAACTATACCGCTGTTTGCTGCTGTTGCACCCATAGCAACATCGCTTTCTTTTTCTAAAATGCACACCTTAAGCTTGTATCGTGACAAGGCACGTGAACACATAGCACCTACAACTCCGGCACCAATAATAGCTATGTCATACATAAAAATAGCACTCCCTAACTAATCTTAATAATTTACGAATAATAAACAATATGTATTATATCAAAAATAATTGTATTTGTCAATTAATTTATGTGCAAAATGCATATATGAATTTAAATAAATTTGTAATATGTGCCATTTGAAGTTTAATTGTTTATATTGTATAATAAAAGAGTATTTTATAGATGATAAATTAGTATAGAATAAAGGTGATTTTTATGAATAAAAAATATATAATTGCACTGGATCAAGGCACTACAAGCTCTCGAGCAGTAATCTTTGACCATGACCAAAATATAGTGGCTATAGCTCAAAAAGAATTTAAACAAATATATCCAAACCCCGGCTGGGTCGAGCATGATGCTATAGAAATATTTGAATCACAAGATAAGGTATTGCATCAGGCTATCTCTCAAAGTGGAATTAAAACTGAAGAAATAGCAGCCATTGGTATTACAAACCAACGTGAAACCACTATAGTATGGGATAGAGAAACAGGTCTTCCGATATACAATGCAATCGTGTGGCAATGCAGAAGAACGGCACCAATATGTGAAGAATTAAAAGCTGAAGGACTATCGGGCTACATAAAAAAGACAACCGGACTGGTTGTGGATGCATATTTCAGTGCAACTAAAATAAAATGGATATTAGACAATGTGCCAGGTGCAAAAGAAAAGGCACAGCAAGGCAAGCTAGCATTTGGGACAGTAGACTCATGGCTAGTGTGGAGATATACAAACGGAAAGTGTCACATCACCGATGTTACAAATGCTTCAAGAACAATGCTATACAATATTCGAGAGCTAAAATGGGATGAAAACCTTTGTGAAATACTGGGTATTCCCTTGTCTATGCTACCGGATGTACGTTCATCAAGTGAGCTTTATGGAGAGCTGGAGCTTGACGGCTGTATGATACCTATTTCGGGTATTGCCGGTGACCAGCAGGCTGCTTTATTTGGTCAAAATTGTTTTGATAAAGGCGAAGCCAAAAATACATATGGTACAGGCTGCTTCCTTCTTATGAACACAGGAAATGATATATGCTATTCTGATTCAGGATTGCTCACAACTATAGCAATCGGACTTAACGGAGAGGTAAAATATGCGCTTGAAGGAAGTGTTTTCACAGGTGGAGCGGTTGTGCAGTGGTTGCGTGATGAGATGCACCTCATAAACGATGCAAGGGATACAGAATATTTTGCAACAAAAGTCGAGGACAGCGGAGGAGTTTATATAGTACCTGCATTCACAGGATTGGGTGCACCATATTGGGATATGTATGCCAGAGGAACTATATTAGGCATCACAAGAGGCACAAGACGTGAGCATATAATCAGAGCTGCATTAGAATCGGTAGCTTTTCAATCAAACGAGCTTTTATGTGCATTGCAAGAAGATTCGGGAATAATTATTAAAGAATTACGAGTAGATGGCGGTGCTTCTGCAAATAATTTTCTTATGCAGTTCCAAAGCAATGTAATTGGTAAACCGGTAAGACGACCTATGATAAGAGAAACAACTGCCTTGGGCGCAGCTTATCTTGCAGGATTGGGAGTTGGTTTTTGGAAAGACCTTGACGAGTTAAAAAATATGTGGTCACTTGATAAGCTTTTTGAGCCTACAGATAATGAAAAGAATTCTGAAGCTATGAGGCGTAAATGGAAAAAAGCAGTTGAACGCTCACTGGCATGGGAGGAAAGAGAGTGATTTTATGGTGAGAAAAATAGTAAGAATAAAGGACTTACAAGAGAGAGATACAAAATGTATCTTTTGGATTCCTGAAAAATCCACTGATGCCAAAGGGATTATTCAGATTTCTCACGGAATGGAAGAGCATATTGAAAGATATGAAGATTTTGCTAAATATATGGCAGATAACGGTTATGTGGTTTGTGCTAGTGACCATCCAGGACATGGTATAGAATTGCCATATGAAGAGTTGGGATATTTTGGTGAAAGCGGATATATAGGCTGCATAAATCGACTTCACTGTGTCACACTCAAAGCAAAGCAGATGTTCCCTGATCTGCCCATAATACTTTTAGGGCATAGCATGGGTTCTTTCATGGCAAGGGCATATATAACAAGATATGGCAATGAGCTGGACGGTGCTATTATAATGGGAACAGCAGGTCCAAATCCTCTTTTGGGCTTTGCCTCTGTATTAATTAAAGTTCTCACACTATTTAGAGGCAACAAAAAGAAAAGTAAATTCATCGACAGGCTGATGTTTGGCTCATACAACAAGAAATTCGAAGGCGACAGCGAATATCTTTGGCTTACAAAAGATAAGAAAATTATAAAGGAATATGAAACTGATAAGTATTGTGGCTTTGGATTCACTCTCAATGGCTACAAGGCTTTGGTGGATGTCCTTAGTGAAGTATCTGATAAAAAGTGGGGCGAAAATGTGCCACGAGAACTACCTATATTGATAACATCCGGTGAGGATGACCCTGTGGGTGGATATATGGTGGGTGTAAAAAAAGTTTACCAAATGCTTGGCAAAGTAAAGAATGTAAAACTTATATCATATAAAAATGACCGTCATGAAATTTTAAATGAGACTGACAGAGATAAGGTTTATAGCGATATTCTCAATTTTGCAGATACGACACTGAAAAAATAAACTAATTTAAAACTAACACACAATAAAACAGCAGGAAGAGCGGTACAAAAGCTTACCCTTTCTGCTGTTTCTTAATTGTGTCGATTACCGATAAAAATTAGAATTTAATAAATAATTAAGGTTATCATTAACTACTTTTTCTATGTATACATCTTTTCATATGTCAGACTTAGAAAACTTTTTTATTTTGAATATCTTGCGCAAAAAGAAACCTACCAACGGCTTGGGCTCAACCACTACTATTTTCAAAATATCACCCCGCATATTAAATTCAATGGTTTTTTCTAAGCGTACACGCAAGCACGATTATGACAATACCAGATAGAGCAAGTACAAATTTTTGTGGACAAAAGCAGGACAATAATAATCCCAATCCGAATGCGGCTGCGGTTTTTGCTTGTTGCTTATAACAATTCATATACTCACCTCATATTGTCTTACGTACGATATACGCTGTTATTATATATTACAATAAGACAAGCTTTTGTGTTACCGATATTATTTAAATAATAAATTTATTTTGCACGGGTGAAAAGTTCACGCAAACCGACAACGATTAGAAAAACACCAAAAATCACAGAAAGAATTTCATTTCTGAGCAGACCGGAGATAAATGAGCCAAGCAAAGCACCTGCCACTCCCGATATTGCAAATGGAATAGCTGTTCTATAATCTATCATTTTTTTCTTCGTATAAATTAAAATAGCTATAATAGCAGAAGGTATAAAGAAAAGCAGATTGATGCCCTGAGCAAGCGATTGCTCAAGACCGGCAAACACAGTGAGATATATCATCAATATTCCGCCACCGCCCATGCCCATTGCACCAAGAATTCCTGATGCAACAGCTGCTAAAATTGCATATATCATTTATTATCACTTCCTAAAAAAATAATATTTTTATGCCAGCCCACAATATAAGCAAGGCAAAAACCTTTTTTATTATTTTCTTATTTATCTTCTGCAACAAATAGCTTCCTATAAAAGCACCGGGAATTCCAAAAATCATATAAATATAAGAATCCTGAATAGTTACTCTGCCTGTTACGAGGTATAATATTGCACTCACTATAGTCATAGGAAGAATTACAGCTACGCATGTGGAATGAGCCTTTTTTGTATCTAGTGATGATTGAAGCATTGGCACCACAATCATTCCTCCGCCTGCTCCCAAAAGACCATTTATAAAACCTGCAATTATTCCAAACACTATACTTTTTGATTTCTTTATTTTGCCCACTTCCCTATGTTACGATTTTCTTTACTATTTTTTACTTAGCACAAATTTTTATTCCTATCTTGTAATATTTTAGCAATAAAATTACAAAATATAGATTATTATTCTAAAAAAGAAAATATCAACAACTTTTTTTTGATATAATTTTGGAACATATATATGGTATATTGAAACTAATTCTGTAACTGATTTGATTGAGGAAACCTAACATGAGAATGAGACATAAAAAATGGGCTGCACCAGAGCTTGCTGCGTGTCGCTATTTTATTGATTCGCCAGAAAAAGCAAAAGGAAAATGGCGTTCCATGTTTAAAAATAGCGATGCCCCTTTATATATAGAGCTAGGATGTGGCAAAGGAGTATTTACAGCAGACTTTGCTCTGAAAAATCCCGATTGCAATATTCTTGCTATAGATATTAAAAGTGATGTCTTAGCTGTTGCAAGACGCAATATTGAAAAGCTGTTTAATGATAACAATTCTACAAATAACAACATAATCTTATCCGCATATAATGTCGCAAATATTGATTCTGTGATATCTGAGGATGATAAAGTTGACAGAATTTATATAAATTTCTGCAATCCATGGCCAAAAAAGAAACATAAAAAACGTCGATTAACATACACTGTGTTTCTTGAAAAGTATAAGACATTTCTAAAAAAAGGCGGAGAAATTCACTTTAAAACAGATGACGATGAGCTTTTTGAAGAAAGTTTGGAATATTTTACAGAAGCAGGCTTTAAATTGCATGACGTATGTAGAGATTTGCACTCATCATCCTTCGAGGACAATGTTCTCACAGAGCATGAAATTATGTTTTCTAATGAAGGCAAAACAATAAAACGCTGTGTGGCAGAGTATGCGGGTTAAACGAGGTAAAATATGATAAAGAAACTAATTTCTATTATTATGTTGCTTTGCTTGGTTATGCTGTGCTCATGTTCTGTTACCGGCTTTAACAGCACTGATATCATGCGACCTCCAAAATCGACCGGCAAGAGAGCAGATGTATCAAATGCTATCGAGAGTGCAGCCGGATCAGACTATACTCTCAAATATCCACAGAACGGAGATTATCGCTCTGCTATTATACTCGAAGATATCGACTCTGACGGCGAAGATGAAGCACTAGCATTAATAAGCAAAAATAATCAAGATGTAGCCGGAATAACACTACTTTTTATTGATAACATTGGTGGAAAATATCAGACTATTTCTGAATTTAATATTGCTGCTGCTGAAGTAGATAGAGTTTGCATAATGGATATGAACGATGATAAAATTCCTGAAATTCTTATCGGATGGGGAGTATACAGTAGTCATGTTAAGACTCTTTCAGCATATTCATATACAGGAATCGCTGCAAATGAACTTGTGTGCGAGGAAAATTATAACGAGATGTACGTCGCTGATCTCAACAGCGATAAAAAAGACGAAATTATCTTGTTTTCACTTGCTAACAATGAAAAATCTGCCAGTGCGAAATTGCTAAAAGTTGGTGGTAGCGCAGGCGCCGTATACTCTGCATCTACTGTACTTATGAACTCTGATATTGCAAGGTATACATCTATTTTATTTGGAAAAATAACTAACAATAGAGTTGGATTTGTGCTGGATGGCATTACTTTAGGAAGCTCTCTTCAAACACAGGTGATTTATCTCAATGATTCAGGAATGTTGGAAAATCCCTTGTTTTCCACTGAAAATCCTGAAACAAATGAACTTACTATCAGAACATCCACAGTCCTTTCGGCTGATATTAATAATGATGAAATAATAGAAATTCCTACAGAAAAAAGGCTAAATGATTATTTTACAGATTCTGATATAGTTATGTGTAATGCATACGATTGGAATTCTCTTGATGAAACATCCGGTCAGCTTACACCAATAACTACGTCTATACACGACGGCAGAAATTCATATAAATTTATGTTGCCGGCATCATGGAAAGACAATGTAACTGCTGAGTATAGCTCTAAAGACAAAGAGATGGTGATATATAAAATAAATATCACCAGCAATGAGCTAAGCGATGAGGATATAATTCTGCGTATAAAATCGTTTAGTCCTAATGAGCAAAGTCTTAATAGTGATTTTGAAAAAATATCAGAATATGATGGTACGATTTATGCTTATAAATCTTATCTAAATGAAAATGATGAACTATATGTAACAGATAAACAGATAAAAAACAGCTTGCTGATAAATAAAAGCTGATGTTAATAAGAAAGGAATGTTACAGATGAAAAATATTTTGGTTTGCGAAGATGAATCTACAATAAGAGAATTTGTTGTGATTAACTTAAGAAGAGCCGGATATAATGTCACCGAAGCAGATTGTGGCGAAAAAGCTCTCGAAAAATATGAAGAAAATGGCGGAGACTTTGATGTAGCAATTCTTGATATTATGATGCCCGGTATTGATGGTCTTACGGTCTGCAAAGAGCTTCGTGCAAAAAACGGCTCGATAGGTATCATTATGCTCACAGCAAAAACCCAAGAGATGGACAAGGTAACCGGTCTTATGCTTGGTGCAGATGACTATATCACAAAACCATTCAGTCCGTCTGAACTTTTGGCACGTGTAGATGCACTGTATCGTAGAATAACAATTGCAGGAGTGCAAAAAGATGAGAGCAAATATCAAGATGAAATTACCTTGGGTGACTTTGTTCTAAACCTAAGAAACAGAATGCTCACAAGAAAAGGAAAGATGATAGAGCTTACTCAAGTGGAATTTCAGATTATGGAATATTTCTTTAGAAATCCAGGAGTGGCTCTCGATAGAACGGATATTCTCAATCACGTGTGGGGCAACACATATGTAGATCAAGAAAAAATAGTTGATGTAAACATACGAAGACTAAGAATGAAAATTGAGCCTGAACCATCTTCTCCACAGTACATTATGACTGTGTGGGGATTGGGATATAGATGGAATGTGAAAGAGGCAAATTGATGCACAGGCTAAAAATAAAAGGAATAACGAATAGATGGCTTCTTAATAGCTTTGGAGTAACAGTCCTGATTATTATTTTTGTCTTGATTTTTGCATCATTTTCTGTCAGGCAATATTACTACAGCGGAATAGAGCAAAGTATAAGCGGAAGGTCTAACGAGCTGGTAAATATTTATGGCGCAAACACCACCAGCAGAGAATTTTTGCTTGCTGCAACAGACTATGTAGAAAATTTCCCTGATAAAGATTTGATGGAGCTTATGGTGTTTGACAGCAATGGAAATGTTGTTATTACATCAACAGGATTTGAAAGTGATCCTTCTCAGTCAATGCCCGATTATGAGGATGCTATTGCTAACAAAAAAAATTATAGCAAATGGCTGGGAAAACTAAAAACAAATGAAAATATTATTGCAGTAACTCGCGTTATATATAACAAATCCGGAGTAAATGTAGGTGCTATAAGGTATCTTGTGTCACTACAGCCTGCTGATAGACAGATATTTCTTAACATCTCGTTTATTTTTCTTGCTGTACTTGCTATTTTGTTTATGATAATCTGGTCCGGAGCTTATTTTATACGCTCAATTATAAACCCTGCAAAAAGACTAACCGAAACAGCTCATTATATAGCACAGGGTGATTTTAATACAAAAATTGAAAAAGAATATGATGATGAAATCGGTGACCTTTGTGATGCTGTTAATAACATGGCATCAGAGTTGGGAGCAGCAGAAAAGATGAAGAATGACTTCATATCTTCTGTATCACATGAGCTTAGAACACCTCTAACAGCCATAAAGGGCTGGGCAGAAACAATGCAGTTATCCGAAGGAAATCCTGACTCATACACCATGAATAAAGGTATGAGTGTTATAATAAAAGAAACGGAACGCTTGTCCGGAATTGTAGAGGAATTGCTTGATTTTTCACGTATACAAAGTGGACGTATGGTTCTCATAATGGAGAAAATTGACATTCTGGCAGAGCTGGATGAAGCTGTTTATATGCTCAATGAGCGTGCTGTTTCAGAAGAAAAGCATATAATCTTTAATGAACCCGATATAGTATCTCCTGTTATCGGCGACAAAAATCGTCTTAAGCAGGTGTTTGTAAATATTATCGACAATGCGTTGAAATATTCTGGGACTGGTGGGATAATAAATGTAATAGTAACTGAAGAAGAAGGGTCTATTATTATTGTAATTTCTGATAATGGATTGGGTATCGCCAAAGAAGATCTGCCTCGTGTAAAGGAAAAATTCTTTAAAGCAAATACCACAATCAGAGGCTCCGGAATAGGGCTTGCTATCAGTGATGAAATTGTAAGACTTCACAATGGCACCTTGAGCATTGACAGCGAGAAAGATGTTGGTACCACTGTTACAATAATTATACCTACTGCAAAAGAAGACCCATCTAATGGAAAGGATGATTGATAATTATGTCTAAAAATATAACCACTAAAAAGATAACCTCTATCGGTGGAAGTGCACTTTTAGAGGGTATTATGATGAGAGGTCCTAAAAAAACTTCTCTTGCCGTAAGAAAAGAAAATGGGAGTATTCATAAGCAAGATGTGGAGTTCTCCCCTATCCTAAGCAAAAACAAATTTTTTAAAATACCTATCATAAGAGGTATAATTGGTTTTGTTGATTCTATGAGACTAAGCTACAAATGCCTTATGATTTCTGCTGATGTTGCAATGGAAGATGCAAAAACACCGGAAGAACCATCAAAATTTGAAAAATGGTTAACTGATAAAGTTGGAGACAAGCTTACAAATATTATTATGGTTATAGCATCTGTGCTAGGTATTGCACTTGCTCTATTTTTGTTCTTTTTTGTTCCTTCACAGCTTTTTAAGCTAATCACTTCCATTTTCCCCGGATGGGATACAGAATCATGGCAATACAGTATGTTTAGGTCTGTTTTTGAAGGTGTGGTAAAGATAGCCTTGTTTGTAGGATACATCCTCTTGACATCACTGATGCCAGATATGAAAAGAACTTTTCAATACCATGGTGCAGAGCATAAAACAATATTCTGCTATGAAAATGATTTGGAACTTACTGTGGAAAACGTAAAAAAGCAAAGTCGTTTTCATCCACGCTGTGGAACAAGCTTTTTGATAATAATGCTGATTGTTGGTATTATTATTGGTTTCTTTATTAGAATTGATAATGTATTCATCAGAGTACCTATAAGAATACTTATGTTGCCACTGATAATGGGTATTGGCTATGAATTAATAAAAATATGTGGTAGATATGATAATCCCTTTACAAGAATCATATCTGCACCGGGAATGTGGGCACAGCGAATTACCACTCGTGAACCTGACGAAAAGATGATAGAAATTGCTATTGAAGCAATGAAGGCTGTTATACCCGAAAACGGCGAGGATTTGATTTGCTGTAAAAAGCCCAAAAAATAACTATGACATATAAAGAATTATATTTGACATCAAAAAAAACACTAAAATTAAATGATATTGAGTCTTATTCCTTTGAAGCTTCACAGCTTATAGAATATGTTTTTAAAATGGATAAAACATCCCTTATAATCCATTATAACGACAATGTAGATGAAAGTCTTTTGAGTGATTTTAATAGTTGCCTTTATAGAAGACTAAATGGTGAACCACTTCAATATATTATGGGATATGTTAACTTTTATGGTGCAAGATTTATTGTTGGAAAAGGTGTTTTAATACCTAGATTTGATACCGAAATACTTGTAGAGGTGGTTGAAAATCATCTTTCACTTAATAAAAAGACTAGCTCTGTAATTGATTTATGTGCAGGTAGTGGAGCAATATCCATTACATTAGCATCTATATTTAAAAATAGTAGATTTTTCGGAGTTGAACTTAGTAAAAAAGCATTTGAATATTTTCGTAAAAACATTGACTTAAATCATGTTAGTAATATTACACCTGTTTTGGGTGATATCTTTAAGGTTGTTGATACTTTTGCAAATGAAAGTTTGGATGTAATTGTATCTAACCCGCCATATATAGAAAGCTCTGTTATCCCTACACTGCAAAAAGAGGTGTTACAAGAGCCTGAAATGGCTCTTGATGGCGGCAAAGATGGTCTTGACTTTTATAGGAAAATAATTAACCTATGGACGCCTAAACTAAAAAAAGGAGGTTTCGTTGCCTTTGAAATTGGCGAAAATCAAGAGAAAGATATAAAAAGCTTTATGCAAGATAATAATTATAGCGATATTAATTTTTATCGTGACTATCAAGGAATTATAAGAGTAATTTCTGGAATAAAAAATTTTTAAAGGAGTTTATTTGTATGAAAATCAAACGAATTGTGGCAATTATGCTAGTATTGCTAATGACAATAAGCATAGCCACGCAGGCAAGCGCACATCAAAACAATACCACTCGCTCATCTCTTTCTACTGATGTAACATATAGTGGCAATGATCTTGGTGCAACCTATACCAAAGAGCAAACTACTTTTAAAGTATGGTCTCCAACAGCTACTAAGGTAGTACTTAACCGTTATGCAACCGGTAGTAATAGCGAATCCGGCGCACTCAGTCTTGGTAAAACAGATATGACACTTGATAGCAAAACTGGTGTATGGTCATGTGTTATCAAGGGTGATATCGCAGGCACATATTACACCTATTCTGTCACAGTAGATGGAAAGACTGTTGAAACACAGGATGTTTATTCCTATGCTGTCGGCGTTAACGGTGAGCGTTCAATGGTAGTTGATCTAGCATCTACTAACCCTACTGACTGGGAAAATGACAAGCATGTAACTTCAGAAGATGCTACAGACGCAGTTATCTGGGAGGTTCACGTGCGTGACTTCTCTATAAGTGCTACATCCGGTGTAAACAGTGATTACAAGGGTAAATACCTTGCATTCACAGAAGGTGGTACGGTTGTAGATGGTAATACAGCTGATGCTTATAGCTGTATTGACTACCTCGTTAATCAGGGAGTTAAGTATATTCATCTCAACCCTGTGTATGACTATGGTTCTGTTGATGAAACAAGACTATATGATCTACAATATAACTGGGGTTATGATCCGGTTAACTATAATGTTCCAGAAGGCTCTTACTCGACTAACCCATATGATGGTAATGTCAGAATTAAAGAATTTAAACAAATGATACAGGCTCTGCACGACAGAGGTATCGGCGTTATTATGGATGTAGTATATAATCATACATACTCCACTGATTCTTGCTTGCAAAACACTGTGCCTGATTATTACTACAGAATTATGAGCAACGGCACATGGTACAATGGTAGCGGATGTGGTAATGAAACAAAATCTGAAGCACCAATGTATAGAAAATATATGATAGATTCTGTTACATATTGGGCTAAGGAATATCATATTGATGGTTTCCGCTTTGACCTTATGGGATTGCACGACTATGAAACAATGAATCTAGTTCGTGATTCGCTGGACAACCTTTACGCCGATGGAAGTGGCAAAAATCTAATAATGTATGGAGAGCCTTGGACAGGTGGATCTTGTGGTATAGCTTCTTCAAATCAGACTATAAAATCAAACGCTTCCAAAATCAGCGAGAGAATTGGTTTCTTCAACGATCCGTATAGAGATGCTGTTAAGGGTAGCACAGAAGGTTCTGATGGTGGCTTTGTTCAAACAGGATCTGCTAAGTTTGCAAACATATTAAAGGCAGGATTGAGCGGTAACGTAGCAGGAACTTTCTCAAATGGATGGACTGCTGTTGCACCTTCTCAGAGCGTACTTTATCAGTCTGCTCACGATAACCTTACTTTATTTGATAAATTTGTAGCTTCACTATCATTAGGTAGCTATGATGAATATAGTGAAGAGGCCGAAAAGCTTACAATGCTTTCTGAGGCAATAACACTTACAGGTAATGGTATACCATTTGCTCTTGCAGGTGAAGAATTCTGTAGAACTAAACTTGGTGAAAAGAATAGCTACAATTCTCCTGACACTATTAATGCTATTGACTGGGAACGCACAAAGACATATTCTACATCTACAGCTTACTATAAGGGACTTCTAGAAATAAGAGATGCCTATTCCCCATTTACAGACAGCACAACCACTTCTGCAGGAAGATACTATTTCTGCCATAATGGAATACCTGAAAGCTGTTTGGCATATACAATCGATAACAAAACTAAAAATGCAGACAGCGAGTGGAACTATGTCGGCGTTGTAATAAATGCCGGTGATAGTAGCACAAAGATTACACTTGAAGGCTATGAAACTATGCCAAAGGATTGGGTAATCGTTGCTAATGATAAATCAGCCGGACTAACAAGCCTTGGTGAGGTTAAAAACGGAGCTATAACAGTTCCTGCAAAATCTGCAATGATATTGGTAGATAAAGAAAGCTTTGATAAAGCAGTTGCAAAACCTGTTGAAATCGTTGCTATTAATGTTAATCATATCAACAAGACATCCGGCGAAACACTAAAGTCAACTAAGAATATATATCATGTTGGCGATACTTTCAGAATTTCACCTGATAATGATCTCTGCTTCTATTATGATTATGATGGCACAGAGGACACAACAACCGGTATAGTAACATCTGATGGCGCTACAATAAACTTCTATTATAATGAGGCTGATTGCTTTAAGGGTACAGTTACCGTAAATTACCTTGATGAAAGCGGAAATAAACTGAGAGAACCTATTATATCAAAAACTAGCGAAGGCGATTATTACGAGCAATTCCCAGCAGCAATTCAGGGATATGCACTTGACACAAGCAAGTTGCCAGCCAATATTGTAGGTATATTTGGTACAAAAAATGTTGAAATAAACTATTATTACAATAAGCTTAATACCAAATTAACTGTTCACTATTATAATTCAAATAACTGGTCACGTGTATATTTCTATTGCTACACAGTAGATGGAAAAGAAGCACTTAGAGCATGGCCGGGCACAAAGGTTAGCACAAAGGATGACGAAGGATATAATGTTAAAACAATTGAAAACCTGAGTGCTGCACGTTTCTGTTTTAATAACGGTGGATCTGAGCAGGATCCTGCAGCAAATATGCCTGGATATGAGGCAGCAGGTGAAGTTTGGATTAAAAACGGAGTCACAACCTTTAACTGTACAGTTGTAACAAGCTATGTAGATGTAAATGGTAAGAAAGTAGCTGAAGATGATGTTCAAGAACTAAAGAATATCGACAGCAATACTACATATCTTACACCTAAGAAAGATGTACCTGAATACACATCTGTGGTTACACCAGCTAACAGCCTAGGCTATTGCACACCTGGTACTATAAACGTAGTTTATGTATATAGTGGTGAACAATATCCAGTGGATGTTGTTCCAACAAAACGTGTGTTTGGTGATGTTGATAATAACAATAGCATCACACTTGTAGACGTTACAACCCTACAGAGATATATTGCAAAGCTTACTGAGCTTGATGATGCTTCTAAAAAATCTGCTGATGTAAATGCTGATAACGATATTACGCTCGAAGATGTTGTTGATATACAAAAATATATTGCTTTGTTGCTTTCTGAATTTAAGTCAGGTCAATATTTCTATGTTGACACAGAAGTAAATACCTCTACAGATTCTGAGAATACAGATTCCGATTCAAATTTGGAATCTGATGTAGAAAGTGAAACAGACACTTCTTTAAATAACAGCGACACTGAAACAGAGAGTGATGTCGAATATTCTAGCATCATACGTATTTACTTTAGCAACTCTAAAGATTGGAAAAAAGTAATGATTTACGCATGGAATAGCGATCCGTTTGATGAGCTTCAAACATGGCCGGGAGCAGAAATGAAATTAATTGAAGATTCTGAAAGTGGTGATTCATTATATTACTTTGATCTTGATTTGGACAAATACGATATGATTATTTTCACAAACGGTTCAGAACAAACTGTTGATATTGATGTATCTTCTGTACAAGATTCAGTAGAATTTAGATTGAGTGAACATGACGGCTTTGGTCACTATAATGTAGAAATAATTCCATAATATTTTCATACATTATTTAACAAAAGGAGAAACTACATTTTATTGTGTAGTTTCTCCTCTTTTGTTTTTATTTGAATTTTTATGGTTTCATATTTTCGTTTGCAGGATTATTAAGGAGCTTACCTTTAGAGGTAAACCTAGAGCCATGACAAGGACAATCCCAAGATTTTTCTGCTTTATTCCACTTTAAAGCACAACCCATATGCGGGCAAGTTTTCTTGAATGGTGTTAATAAATTAGCAACAGCTTCAAATCCATTGACAATAAGTTGAGTTTTTAAAATAGACCTTGATGGGTTAAAAACATCTTCAAAATCATTTTCTTTTCCTAAAATTATGTCGCTAATTATCATAGAAGCCACCATCGAGCTTGTCATTCCCCATTTATTAAAACCTGTTGCAACATAAAAGTTAGGTGTGTTTTTTGAATATTGCCCGATATACGGGATTCCATCAAGACTCATACAATCCTGCGCAGCCCAAAAGAATTTTTCTATATAATTTGGGTAATTTTTCTTTGCAAACTCTCGCAAATCACTCCAACTCTTATTTTTTTTGCCTGTTCTTCCGCCACCGCCACCAAGCAAGAGATATTTATCATAATTTCTGAAAGAAAAACCCGTATCCTCTTCATCGACATACATACCGTCAACATTTGGACAATTTTCAAGTGCAAGAACATATGAACGATGCTGATATAGCTTAAAAAAATAACTTCCATGCTTATTGATAAAAGGAAAATGAGTGGTACAAATCACTTTGTTGGCATATATTTTGCAACAATCAGTAACCGCCGTATTGCCTATCATCTCTAACACATGGGTATTTTCATAAATATTAAGAGATTGTGAAATATTAGCTATAAATTTCATTGGGTTAAATTGAGCTTGATTTGGTGTCATTATCGCACCTTTTGTATCTATAGGTATATTAACATTTTCACATAACTCGCAATCAGTTTTTAATTTTTGCAAGATTTCAAGCTCTTTTTCCAGTTTTGACCTATCATTTCGAGTATATATATAATTTCTCTTTTCCTCAAAGTCGCAATCTATATCTTTGCATAAGTCATTAAATCTCATTAAAGCATCAGAATTAATTTTTAGATACTTTTCGGCAAATTCTATCCCATACATTTTTATTATTTTGCTGTATATTAATCCGTGCTGATATGTTATTTTTGCTGTTGTATTCTGCGTGTTTTCTGAACATATACTATTCTTTTCGACTAAAATATAATTTACACCTTTTTGATGAAGATCATATGCAATCAATATGCCTGCCATACCTCCGCCTATTATAAGTACATCTGTTTTTCTATCATCCGTTAATTTAGGAAATTTGGGTAAGTTAGTTTCTTGCCATAGAGAATTCATAATGACCTCCACACGATTTTTTATAGTATGAGTGATTTTAGAGTAATTTATTCATAGTATTAATCACACTGAATCTATGGCTTTTCACGTAAGGTAAGGAAGTTATTTTTCTCAAGTTAAGTTTTATGACTTGTAAATCGGGGCATAATTAATATGTAAAATTTTTCACATATTGAGAGGTGCTGACAAATGGCAGAGATAGGTATTATTGGTGGAGGTGTATCTGGACTTTCGGCTGGAATATATGCATTAATGAATGGTCATAAAGCAACTATATATGAAAAGCATAGCCGAGCCGGAGGCAATCTAACCGGATGGAACAGGCAGGGATACCATATCGACAACTGCATCCACTGGCTAACCGGAACTAACCCTCGCACAGATTTATATAAAATTTGGCATGAGCTTGGGGCATTGGGAGGTGTTGAAATATATCAAGCTGATACCTTGTATTCATTTGAAAAAGGCGATCAAAGAATCTCTTTAAACAAAGATATTAACAAATTAAAAAAAGATATGCTTCAAATCTCTACAAAAGATAGAAAAGAAACATTATCATTTATTCATGCAATAAAATCAATGCAAAAGATAAGCGGAATATATGATTTATCAGGCAACGAAAAATATGGTATATTAAATAAAATAAAGAATTTTCCAAGTCTAATAAAGTATCATGGAATGACAACCGGTGAGCTTGCTGACCGATTCCATCATCCTCTTTTAAAAGGATTTATTGAGTCTTTTATGTCAAGACGGTTTAGTGCACTAGCACTTGTAATGGTGTTTTCTACTTTTTGCGGAGAAAATGGCGGTATTCCAAAAGGATCATCTTGCGCTATGGCAGATAGAATGACAGAACGCTTTATTTCACTAGGAGGTAAGCTGATATTAAATAAAGGAGTTACCAAAATAAACATTGAGGATGAGGTCGCTCAATCAATAACACTTGAAGATGGCTCTATATTAAAATATGATTATGTAGTTGCTACGTCTGACCCATCTGTTATATTTGGTAAGTTGCTTGATAATAAATTTATGCCTGTTAGCTTAAAAAAGCTATATAAAAATCCAAAAATGTACCGTTTTTCAAGCTATCACTGTGCTTTTTCTTGTGAAATAGCTGATTTACCATTTAAAGGTGATATAATTTTTGAGATACCAAAAAAATATATCGATATATTAAATAGCAAATATCTTATTCTCAGGGAATTCTCACATGAAAAAAGCTTTTCACCCGATGGAAAAAATATTATACAATCTATAATATTTTGTGCCGAAAAAGATGCACGAAAATATATTACTCTTACCAATAACAAAAAAATGTATAATGAGCGAAAACGTAAAATTTCAGATACAATTCTAAAAATAATCGAGTCTGTATACCCTGAGTTAGATGGAAAAATAAAGTGTATAGATTCGTGGACTCCTGCAACATATCACAGATATGTTGGTTCTGAAATCGGCTCTTATATGAGCTTTGCATTTTCATCAAAGGTGATGATTCATAGACTAAAGACTAATATAAAAGGACTTAAAAATGTTTTGCTTGCCTCACAATGGCTTCAAGCACCGGGTGGTCTCCCTATCGCTGCAAGGTGTGGCAAAGAGGCTATTAATGAAATTTTAAGACTAGAAAAAAGAAAAGCAATCTCAACCTAATATACAAACAAGCTGCTACAGAAGTTTGTTTCAGTCTGTGGCAGCTTATTTTTTATATATGTGTATAGGACATATACCTCAGCTAATTACAATATAATACACATCGATTCATAAAATATTTACATCAAACAGGCAGTGTAGTATAATAAGATAAAAGGAGGCAATCAATATGAAAAGATTTATTAATTTTCTTTTAGTGTTGTCAATATTATGTGTATTCTTAACCGGTTGTTATCAAATTGACAGCAAAAGCAAAACGGATTATTCCGACTTTTACAAAAAAATGAGAACGGTAATGCCTACTACATACGCTATGCTTCCGCTACCAGGAAGCATGGAATCAATTGATGACATTTATCTATATTATTCCGATTATGATTTAATTGACAGCTATTACACTATTTATCTTGAATGTAGCTTTTCTGATGAAAAATACGAAACAGAAAAGCAGCGAGTTATAGACGACGCTAAACAATATGATTTCACCCTATATAATTCTGAAACATTCTCATATGACTCTGTATACGTTAGCCAAGGCATAGTACAAGATTCCGATGGATTTCTTGCTATCCAAATTTCATATACTTTATTTGATGACGAAAACAGTAAAATAATTTATGTTGATACATTCGAATAAGGAACAAAAACATACTGGAATACAGCATATATTCCAGATAAATACCTTCCTAAAGATTTGGTTGATTTGATCAGATAATTATTATAATACCGACACCAACAATGATTGATGTCGGTATTTTTGCATCATATAATTTGCAATATCCAATAAATTAAACCATATAACACACTCGCACTAATGCCAAATACAAGAACAGGACCTGCAATTGTAAAAAGCTTTGCGCCTGTTCCTAGAACATATCCCTCTGTTTTAAATTCGATGGCAGGAGATACCATAGCATTTGCAAAGCCTGTGATAGGTACAAGTGTGCCTGCGCCACCGTGCTTTGCGATATTATCATAGACACCAAACGCAGTGAGAAGTCCACCTAAAAATACAAGAGTAACAGAAGTTAAGGTGCGTGCATCTTTTTGTTCCATGTTTAAATATGTCATATATGTCATTGTAAGCGCTTGACCAAACGCACAAATGAGTCCACCTATTAAAAAAGCCTTTATACAGTTCTTAATAATAGGACTATTTGGCGATGCTTTTTTTGTCATTTCGGAATATTTTTCTTTTGATACGCTCATAATCTTTAACTATCCTTTCGACTTTTATATTATTTTTAAATAGTTTTAACCATTTATACATATTAAATTCTTTATGTAAAAAATCATATTATTTAATATTGTGTTATAAATAATTTATTTATCGAAAAAGATAGTAAATATATGGATTTATTAACCAATGACGCCTATTTATCAATAAATCAAAAACGATTTGATCAAAAGTGAAAATACTGAAGAAAATGTCATTTTCTCTATATTTTCTGCTGCAAGTATCGGAAATTCTCCTAGCACTTCATCTCCATTTATATATTTAATCGTTCCTAACTTATCACCAATTTTTATTGGTGCTTTTATATCTTTATTGTAAGAGATTTTATAGGAAATTTTATCAAGCATCCCTTTGTCGCATATAAAAGTTTTGTCTATGTCACATTTTATCTTTACAGTAGGTTGCATTCCGTTTTTAATAGATAACTCGCTTAGCAAATCCTTGGGCTTTTCAGGGTTGTAGCACTCATAATTTGCAAATCCATGATCAAGCAGAGCAGCGGCATCTGTAAATCTTTCTGCTCCGGTCGCACTTCCAAGAACTACAGCTACAAGCGATAGCCCATCTCTCTCGGCTGTAGCTGTGATACAACTACCGGCTTGAGAGGTGGTTCCGGTCTTTAGTCCTGTGATACCGTTGTAAGTTTTCAGTAGCTTATTAGTGTTTACTATTTGAGTTTTTCCATCTCGCAGATTATCCATCCAGATATTAGTATATTCAAATATTTTATTGTGTTTAATTAATTCTGAAGACATAATAGCAACATCATAAGCTGATGTAACATGGCCTTCTTCATCAAGCCCGTTACAATTTTTAAAAACCGTTTCTTTCATTCCAAGCAATTTAGCTTTTTTGTTCATTTCATCAACAAAGCTTTCCTCACTGCCACAAATATACTCTGCAAGTGCAACTGCTGCATCATTAGCAGAGGCTACTGCTGTGGCTTTTATCATATCATCTACGCTCATCTGTTCGCCTTCTTCGAGCCATATGTCTGAGCCACCCATTGATGCCGCATGAGCGCTGGCTGTTACTGTATCGTCAAGTGAGATTTTTCCGCTATCTATCGCCTCCATTACAAGTAGAAGTGTCATAATCTTTGTGATTGAGGCGCAAGCTCTAACCTCGTGTGAATTTTTTTCATAGATAACTTTACCGCTAGAAGGCTCATAAAGAATTGCGCTAGGTGCTGTTATACTGCTATCATCAAGTGCCGAGGTCTTTATGGATGCAAATGAGATTACCATAACCATTGTAAGTATTAACGATGTAATCTGTGTTAAAATTTTATTCATATCAATTCTCCTTGTTGTTAAATGTTTCAATAATTAATATGAGCATAATTCATTATGTATTACAAACGTTGACAAAGATGCTTATTAAATTAACAATTTCTTGATAAAAAGGCTTCTTTATGGTAATATATTAGTGGGAACAAATATTTTGACAAAATGCTAAGGAGGCAAAATAATCTGAATATAGCTTAATCACTGCTGACAGATTATTAAAAAAATATGTCATTAAAATATATTACAGTAAAAGGTGCAAGGTCTAATAACCTTAAAAATATAGATGTTAAAATACCTCGTGAAAAGCTTGTGGTGCTTACCGGACTTTCGGGTTCGGGAAAATCATCTCTCGCATTTGACACGATATTTGCTGAGGGACAGAGAAGATATATGGAGAGCTTATCTTCGTATTCCAGAATGTTTCTAGGACAGATGGAAAAGCCTGATGTAGACAGTATTGATGGACTCTCACCTGCTATATCTATAGATCAAAAGACAACATCAAGAAATCCTCGCTCAACTGTAGGTACAATAACAGAGATATATGATTATTTCCGTCTATTGTACGCAAGAGTTGGCGTGCCTCATTGTCCGGTATGTGGTAAAGTTATTTCTAAACAGACTATAGATCAGATAACTGACCGGGTAATGGCTTTGGGAGATGGAAAAAAAATACAGATACTCTCCCCTGTTGTGCGTGGAAGAAAAGGCGAACATCAAAAAGAATTTGACTCAGCAAGAAAATCCGGATTTGTGCGTGTGCGTGTCGATGGAATTAACTACACACTAGACGAAGAAATAAAACTGGAAAAAAATAAAAAACACAACATAGAAATTGTAGTAGATAGAATTGTGATAAATGAGTCGTCTAAGTCTAGAATAGCTGACTCAATTGAAACCGCGTCAAAAATGAGTGGCGGTCTGTCTATCGTCAATGTTGTTGGAGAAGAAGATATAGAGTTTTCAGAAAATTTCGCCTGCCCTGAGCATGGAGTGAGCATAGGCGAGCTTACAGCAAGAATGTTTTCTTTTAACAATCCTCACGGTGCATGCAAAAAATGTACAGGGCTTGGCGTGTTTATGAAGATTGATCCAAGCCTTATTGTACCCAATAAAGATCTTTCTATTGCCGAGGGAGGCATAAAAGCAAGCGGATGGGCTTGTGACGGAAGCACAATTGCTGCAATGTATTTTGAGGGTCTATCAAAACATTATAATTTCTCATTAAACACACCAATAAAAGATTTACCTAAAGAAATTCTTGACATTGTTCTTTATGGCACAAATGGCGAACGTATAAAGTTTACACGCAGACGTGAATACGGTACCGGAACATATTCCTCTCCTTTTGAAGGAATAATAAACAATCTGGAAAGACGATTTAGGGAATCTACCAGCAACTGGGTTAAAGAAGAAATCCAATCGTATATGGCATCTGTAAATTGTGACGAGTGCAACGGTCAAAGACTGTGTAAAGAAAGCTTGTCTGTTACAGTGGGTGGACTTAATATTAGTCAGCTATGCGATAAATCAGTAACAGAAATAATTGAATTTGTAGGCAAGCTGGAATTCTCTGATATGCAACAAATGATTGCCGAACCTATTATAAAGGAAATAAACAACAGACTAAATTTTCTCGAAAATGTAGGACTAAACTATTTAACATTATCAAGAGAGTCCGGAACGCTATCAGGCGGTGAAAGCCAAAGAATACGACTGGCAACACAAATAGGCTCTTCTCTAATGGGAGTGCTATATATATTGGATGAACCCAGCATCGGATTACACCAAAGGGATAACGATAAACTTTTATCTACACTAAAAAGACTTAGAGACTTGGGCAATACTGTAATTGTGGTAGAACATGACGAGGACACTATCAGAGAGGCTGACTATATTGTGGATATTGGTCCCGGAGCCGGTGTACATGGTGGCGAGCTGGTATGCTGCGGCGGAGTGGATGACATCATTAATTGCGAAAATTCACAAACCGGTATGTATTTAAGTGGCAAGAAAAAAATTCCTATTCCTAAAAAACACAGAGAAGGAAATGGAAAATATCTCACTGTTAAAGGAGCTGCACAAAACAATCTTAAAAACATAGATGTTGAAATACCCTTGGGCAAGTTAGTCTATGTGACAGGTGTATCAGGATCCGGAAAATCCTCACTTGTAAATGAGATAATATATAAGGAACTGGCTTCAAAATTAAACCGTGCAAAAACCCATGCCGGAAAGCATAAGGAGATTGTTGGTATCGAGAACTTAGACAAGGTGATAGATATCAATCAAAGCCCTATAGGCAGAACACCACGCTCAAATCCTGCTACTTATACCGGAGTATTTAACGATATACGTGACCTTTTTGCAAACACTAAGGAAGCTAAACTGCGTGGATACAACATTGGAAGATTTTCTTTTAACGTTAAAGGAGGCAGATGTGAGGCTTGCCAAGGTGACGGTATACTAAAAATCGAAATGCACTTTTTGCCTGATATATATGTTCCTTGTGATGTATGTGAAGGAAAGAGATACAACAGAGAGACTCTCGAAGTTAAGTTTAATGGTAAGAATATTTATGATGTGCTTGAAATGACTGTAGAGGAAGCTGCCGAGTTTTTCTCCGCACAGCCTAAAATAGCTTCAAAGCTCAAAACATTATGTGATGTAGGTTTGAGTTATATCAAGCTTGGACAACCTGCCACTACCTTGTCCGGAGGCGAGGCTCAGAGAGTAAAGCTTGCAACAGAGCTTTCTAAGCGTTCTACTGGGCGCACTTTTTATATTTTAGATGAGCCTACAACAGGTCTTCATATGGCTGATGTACACAAGCTCACAGAGGTTTTGCAACAGCTAGTAGATAATGGTAACACTGTGCTTATTATTGAGCATAATTTGGATATGATAAAAACAGGTGACTATATAATTGATCTAGGTCCTGAAGGAGGCAATGGCGGAGGAAATGTTGTTGCTATGGGTACTCCCGAAGAAATAATTAAGTGTAGATCTTCATATACAGGTCAATATCTCAAAAAAATTATGAAAAACAAATAATACCTGATTTCACTATATCAAATAAATATAAAAATCAGTAAAACTTTTTAATAAAAAGCCTTTGTAAAAAATAAACAAAATTGTGTATTTTTGAAAAAATAAAATAAAAAATAGTGACAAAATATTATAGTTGTGATATAATAAAACTATTATAATAGTTTTATGGTATAATTATTATCTTGAAGGTGAGCCAACTGGATAAAATAATAAGTGTTGATAGAATTGATAACCTGATAACTTTATTCGGAAGTTTTGACGAAAATGTAAAGACAATTGAAAAAGAATTTTCTGTCAGAATATCTAACCGAGATTCTGATATCAAAATATCCGGAAACGAAGAAGATGTCTTCAAAGCCACAAATACTATTGAAAATCTTATTTCTATGATCAATACCGGCAACTCTCCACTAAGCGAACAAAATGTGAGGTATTGCATCTCTTTGGCAAATGAGGGCAGCACCGCTAATATTAAAGAACTTTTTGGTGACTGTATATGCGTGACATCAAAAGGCAAGCCTGTGAAACCAAAAACTATTGGTCAAAGAAAATACTGTGACGCTATAAAGAATAACACCATAACATTCGGTGTAGGTCCGGCAGGCACAGGAAAAACATATCTTGCAGTTGCACTTGCTGTTACAGCATTCAGAGCAAAGCAGATTAATAGAATTATTTTGACAAGACCGGCTGTTGAAGCCGGTGAAAAACTAGGCTTTTTGCCCGGTGACCTTCAAAGTAAGGTTGATCCTTATCTTCGTCCGCTTTATGATGCACTTTTTGATATGTTGGGAGCTGAAGCATACCAACGATATGTAGAAAGAGGCAATATTGAAGTGGCACCACTTGCATATATGCGAGGAAGAACCTTAGATGATAGTTTTATTATACTTGATGAGGCACAAAATACCACTTCAGAACAGATGAAGATGTTTCTTACTCGATTGGGATTCAACTCAAAAATGGTAATAACAGGTGATATTACCCAGATAGACTTACCAGGTGGAGTTAAATCAGGATTGAAAAATGTACTTGAAATTTTAAAAAATGTCGATGATATTACACAAATCCGCTTTACGGAAAAAGATGTAGTAAGACATAAATTGGTGCAAGACATTATCAAGGCATATGAAAAATATGAGGGGGTTCGACACAAATGAGTGAAAAAGTAAAGGTAATTATTTCTGACAAACAAAAGGCAGTAAAGGTTCCCACAGGTACAAAAATGCTTGTAAGACGTTGCTGTACAGCTGTTCTTCAGCTCGAAAATTTTGAAGGACCTGTAGAAATAAGCGTAACATTTGTCGATAACGAACAAATTAGAGAGTATAACAAACAATATCGCAACAAAGATTCAGAAACAGATGTGCTTTCATTCCCTTTGAGTGACAATGGTGTGTATGACATCAACCCAGCCACAGGTTCTAAGATACTTGGCGATGTAGTTATTTCCATGGAAAAGGTTGTAGAGCAGGCTGAAATTTATGGACATGGTTTTTTGAGAGAAGTAGGTTATCTTACAGCTCACTCTGTACTTCATCTCTTAGGATATGATCATATGGAGCCTCTTGAGAAGGTAAGAATGAGAGAAAAAGAAGAACGTGTGATGGAAATGCTCGGACTTCCGGCATCCTCTAGCTACGTTTTAAGTGATGATGTACAATAAATAAACAGGATGTAATATATTATGGAAAAAACAGCATTTATTGCAATTGTAGGAAGACCTAATGTGGGAAAATCTTCTATACTCAATGAAATGATAGGTCAGAAGGTTGCAATCGTTTCTTCAAAGCCACAGACAACAAGAACACGCATTATGGGAATAGTAACTGAAAATGACACTCAGCTTGTGTTTATTGATACTCCCGGTCTACATAAACCTGTGAATGAGCTTGGAAAATACATGGTAAAGTCTGTAAATGAAAGTGTAAGTGGAGTAGATGCCTGCTTACTCGTTGTAGAAGCAGGAAAGCCAATTTCACACGCTGATGAGGATTTGATAAGTAGGTTTAAATCACTTGGATTACCTGCTATTTTGGCTATAAACAAAATTGACCTTGTTAATGACAAAACAGAGATAATGCAACAGATTTTAAATTACAATCAAAAGTTTGACTTTGAAGCTATTGTTCCTGTTTGTGCAAAAAACGGTAATGCAATAGGTGATCTAAAAGACGAGCTGAAAAAAATTGCAACCGAGGGTAATTACTTTTTCGATGAGGATGAGCTAACAGATCAACCAGAAAAAGTTCTTGCTAGTGAAATGGTAAGAGAAAAGCTTTTGCGTCTGCTTGATAAAGAAATTCCTCATGGTACGGCAGTTGTAGTTGAACGTATGCGTACCCGTGAAGACACCGATATAATGGATGTGGAAGCAACTATATACTGCGAAAAAGCTTCGCATAAAGGAATAATAATAGGTAAAGGTGGCAATATGCTAAAAAAAATTGGCACCTATGCAAGGCAAGATATGGAAGCCTTCTTCCAGTGTCGTGTTAACCTAAATCTATGGGTAAAAGTTAAAGAAGATTGGAGAAATCGCGAAAGAATGTTACAATCATTCGGCTTTGACAGCAATGATTTTTTGTAAATATAATATCATTAGAAATAAAGTGTAATGAAATATATAATATTTATTGAAGGGAGTTATTTTTTATGCCAACAATTTTATGTGTCGTTTTAGGAGTAATGCTTGCACTCGCTGCAACAGTTCTCGCGGTTATTTTTATTTTACCAGAAAAAAAAGCTACAAGCAAAAATGCATTTGTACGCTTTCTTCACAAGCTTATAAGCTTTAAATCACTGCTGTTAGATAAAATTTTAAAAATTCTTTACATATTTTCAACCGCTTTTGTTATTTTAACAGGTGTTTTGATGTTATTTGGATTTGAAAATCTATTTGGCGAATACTCATACTATCTAAGACCAACATGGCTTGGTGGGTATGGATTATTGCTCATCTTTGTTGGACCAATTGTAGTTCGTATACTTTATGAATCACTGATGATGTTTATATTACTCGTTAGAAACACCATTGATATTCGCAACAAATTATATAATGAGGAAGCTAAATCTGATAACGAACTTGACGATTTAAAAGAATTATTTAAGAAAAAACCAGCTCCGGATCCTGTGGTTACACCAGTGCAAAATGCAATCCCTGTTCAATCTCCCGTTGTACCTCAGCACTATCAAAACACTGCATCTCCTACTATACCTCAGTATCAAGCACCTATAAATCAAATGCAAAACATTACACCAGATGTAACACCTGCTCCCATGTATGTTTTTTGTACAAAGTGTGGCACAAGATATGATGCAAATGATGGTTTATGCCCTAGATGCGGAAAAATAAACTAATATGAATTAATAACAATAGTAAAACGGGTTATTCGCGATGAATAACCCGTCATTTTTTTATTCACTTTCTTTTTTATTCTTATAAAGACTTTTCGCTGATATCGTGTTTACTCTTAGATTACATGCATATTCTAATCTTCATATATATATGAAGATTGTATCAACCATTTGCATGATGTTGAAAACGCCGTGGAAATGACCGGTATACTATAAATAAGAGGAAATAACAGTATGGAGGCAAGAAGTAAATAAGACACTCTAAAAAACAGCATGAGCACTTGCGTTCTATATTTTTTTACCAATAGTTTAGATGCTTTGAAACTTTCTTTTCTACATTTACAATTGCTTTTAACTGCAATATGAGTAACAAACAAATGCTTGCTAATATATATAAATGCAATTAGAATGACAAGAAAATCAAAAACATACGAAAGTATACTAAATGTATATGCAAAATTTGGATTTTCAAGGCTTGCTGTTGTAACAAGTCTAGTCACAAGATTAACTGAATACACTATTATTAATGCAATAGAAAATGGAATAAGTATTCTTACCAACAATTCCAAATACAACAATACACTGTTTGTAAACAGACTTGTATTTGAATAAAAATAGAACAAATCAAATGCTGTTATCTTCTTACCTTCAGAACACCTTACAATAAGTCTTTTAAATCCTGCAAATACAGGTAGAGATACAATAGATACAAAAATAGCGATCACCGCAAACAAAGGTGAAAAAACATTTCTTAATATATCATTACCTTGCGAATCCATCAAAAAAGCCGAACAACTAAATAGTAGAACACAAAGGATCAAAAATGTCAGCATTATTATACACGAACACGCAAGAATTGCAAATTTCCCTTTAAGTCTATATTTTGTTTCTTTAATAATCTTATTTGCTGATTCTATAAGAATCAACCCCTTTTATATCCGATATAATTTTTATACAGCTTCTACAAAATTGCTATCTAACATTCTTGCCATCGCTTCAAGACATATCTGAGCGTGCAACATGAGCTTATCCACTGCCATGCATTCGTCACTATTGTGCAAACGACAATCGTCACCTGGGAACACCGGTCCGAAAGCTACTCCGCATCCACCAAGCGATCTTGCATATGTGCCTCCACCTGTGGAATAAATAGGAGCATCCTCGCCTGTAGTAGCATGATAAGCTTTTTTGAGAACTTTTACTATTGGAGCATTTTCTGGAATATTTAACGGCAACATATGACCTAAAACATCAACCTTAAGATTTTCACTGTTGGCAATTGTTTGAATTTTATTCATAATAACAACAGGATCTGAGGTAACGGGATAACGAATATCAAGTGTTACATAGGATCCTTCAGAATTAATTTCAAGCTTACCAACATTAAGTGTAAGTGAACCTGATTTATCCTTGTTTGCTATGCCAAGATATTTTCCTTTAAGGTCAGAGCCTATGTAGCTATCTATAAACTCACATAGGTTACCCAAAGCTCTGCTGCCAAAAGAAGAACAAAGGAGAGATACAAGATTGGTGGCTGCGTTTAGTCCTTTTTCCGGCTCACAAGCATGGGCTGCCTTTCCTTTTGATGTCACCTTTATTCCGTCTATTGTATAATTAAAATCAAAGCGATTAGGTCTTGCATCAGCAAGTCTTTGCATCTGATGATCTTCGTTTTCGGTACATTCTAGAATAGCGACTGCTGTATCAGGTACACTGTTTATTGCTGAGCCTGCCTTCAGCTCTGTGATAACATGACCGATGTGAGTTTGTTCAGAGATTTTTAGTTGGAGTATGCCCTTTTCTGTGGCACAGATACCATATTCAGAATCTGGTGTAAAACTCATATCCGGCATATCTTCACTTGCAAAGTAGGCATCCATATCATCCTGTCCTACCTCTTCAGATGTGCCTAGAATTAATCTTAGCTTTCTATCGCCTATTATGCCCTCATCTTTAAGTGCTTTAAGGCAATATAAAGCTACAACAGCCGCACCTTTATCATCAGCCACACCTCTACCATAAAGAATACCATTATCCTCTGTGAGCTTAAAGGGCGGATATTTCCAATTTCCGCCTACAGGTACAACATCAAGATGAGCTAAAACACCGCATAATGTGTCACCATCACCATATTCTATATGACCGGCAATGTCGTCAATATTTTTTGTTTTAAATCCCATTTTTTCAGCCTTCTCAAGAAAAACTTGCAAGGCTTTCTCAGGAAGCTCTCTTCCCTGTGACGATACAGACTCTATTTCGATTAATTCTGCCAAATCTGCAAGAATTTGATCCTTGTATTTTAATATTTTTTTTCCAAAACTCATTATTAGACACTCTCCTTTAGTTATTATAAATTGTTTTAATCAAATTCGCCATTATCAGGCTTGCTATTTTTATTATCAATATAAAAATCGTCAAATGTGAGTTGTTCACCATTATCCTCTAGTTCACATATATCAGAATCAAATGACTCACCTAGAACGCTGGTATCATTCATAGGACGCATATTGATTGTCTCTATGTCAAAGATAAGCTTATTTTTCTTTCTTACCATGAGATAATATACAATAAACAGCAATACAGATATAATGGTAACAATAGCACCAAGCTTAAGCCCAGGTGTAGTATATTTAAACACGATACTGCTTGTTTGTCCTTTTGGCACACGTACTGCCATAAACCCTATATCAACCTTGACTATTTCTGCTGAATCTCCATTTACATATGCAGACCAGCCATCCTCATATGGCACACTGAAAAATACAAGTCTGTCACGCTTGTCATCAATAGTGATTTGTGCTTCAAAACCATTTTTTGTATAACTGAATTGTGAACAGGCGTGCTTTTTTAGCTCCTTACAATCACTGTAGTATGAGGCTATATTATAATCATAGAGTGAATAGGATCCCACGCTCTCAGCTGTATCTGCATATTTTACCATATCTTCACTTGAAAGCACAAGTGCCTTTAAAAGAAGTAGATGTCTGTTGTCTTTATAGCAGTTGTTATAGTTCTCTTCTGTAATATAGGTATCAAAATAAAAGCCGTATGGGATATAATAATCATTCTGATACACTTTAAAACCATTGAAACTACCAATATTAGCCCAACCGGGCATTTTTGCCTTCTCAGTTTCTAGGTCTACAAAGAACTCGTCATCATAATTACAATCAAACAAATACTTGCAAGATGTGATGCCTCTTAATCCGTAATAATTAGTCTCTGGTCTTGAGCCAACACTTCGCTCAACGCCAACCGACTCATAAAATTCCATAACAGAGCCTGGAACTATACTATGAAAAGCTTGAATAGTGGGTATTTGCCAATACATACCCATATTATCCATTGATTCATAAAAATCAGAACGCACATTCTGAATATCATCAAGCTCAAGCTCTTCGCCATTATTAAGTGCATATGGAATTACAAAATTATGCGTGTCATAGCTGTGAGATGAGCCAAGTAAAAGAATATACGAAGCGTAAAATATAGACACGGCACCTAATATAGCAATCACGCGATTTGTATTTTTAGAATCTTTCTTTATAATTTTTACGCACACAACTGTAAGTGCAATACATATCAAAGCTATTGCGACATATATCCAAAATCTATCCGAATATTTTTCTAGTCCTATCTTGAGTTTTTCTTCAGAGTTGTTGTCTATATTCTCAGGCATTAGTCCTATTGCAAGTGATATGCCTAAAGTAATTGAAGCACTCCATGTTATAGCACGCTTCCAATTCACATTTTCTTCTTCAAAGCATTTCACTGTAGCAAAAGACATCAAAAGTGTGAGCATATAGAACCATCGGGCATAATATGCTGTATTAAGAAGTTGAAAAGTGCTATTAAATAGAGGCACAAAAGAAAAAAGAAGGAGAAGACAAATCATCTTTTTTAGCCTGTCTCTTTTACGTAGTTGCAAATAGCCAAACACGCCACACATACCAAACAAAGGTAGATAAGCTGCAACTGAAGCCCACTTAGCATTAGAATCAGGTGTAAAATTCGGTCTTGCAGGAATATCCGGTGGAAAGAACATACTTTGTATTATATGCAGATAGCGTTGCTCATTGCCATAGAGTAATGCAGAATATCCCTCAGGAAAAGAATTTACTCGTGAATTTTGCATCACTGCAAAAATGCTTGGGATCAATATAATTCCACTCATGCAAAGTCCTATAACACATTCAAATGCCATTGATAAAAAATCTTTAATCTTAAATTTATAATCTTTGCAAAATAAGCATAATAAAAAATATATTATTACAAATACAACTTGCCCGCAGAAAAAATAATAGTTCATCAATGATGACGCAAATACAGTAACAGCAAGTAATCCGCGCCTTTTATTAAACATAAATTCGTCTACCGCATAAAGCAACAGCGGAAAAACAATTATTGCCTCATGAAAATGATTAAAAAAGACATTATAAACAGAAAATCCTGAAAAGCCGTATAGCAATCCCGCAATAACGGCATAATTTTTTTCCTTAAGATATCTATTTACATAAACATAGCCTGCCCATGATGCACAGGCAAATTTTAGAATAAGCAACGGCCCCATTAGATATGGAACTGCCTTGCTAGGAAATAATAGTGTAAGCCAAAAAAACGGGCTACCTAACATATAAAAACTATAGCTTCCAATTATATTTGCGCCTAGATCGGTAGTGTTGCTCCAAAATAGCTTACCACTTCTTATACTATCATGTATCATCTGATAAAAAGGTACTTGTTGTACGTTAAAATCACCATAATACAAAAAATATCCATTATTATATATAATAAATGGCAAGAAAATTAAAGACGCAAAAAAAAGACCTAAAAGAAAGGTTTTTAGTCCATAGTTTTTCTTCTTATTAACAGGAATCAAAATATCATCCATATTTTTTATCTCCTATAGTATAAACAAAAATAAGCTCTTTTTTATTATACCATAATAAATTTTATTTTCCAATAGACAATATAAAATTCATTACATTTCTTTGTAACAAGGATATGAAGATATATCATTAATAATATAAATAAGGTGTATGAGCTATTATAGCACACACACCTTAATAGTTTTCTTAATAATTACTTATAATAATTAGTTTAGTTTGTAGTAAATACTACCATTATTTAAATTATAACCTTTATAATATGCCAATTCGCTTATAGTAACTAATTGATATCCATTGTTTACCAAATCGGTAATGATTCTCTGTGAAGCATATGCTGTAGACATATATAAATCATGCATAAGAACTATATCACCGTCACCAGACTGGCTCATAGCAATATTATATACACTGTTTGAATTAAGACTTTCCCAATCTCTGGTGTCTACAGACCAGTTAATAACCGGTGCCTTAGTATATTGTAAATAGGATGACACAGAGATTCCACCAGGTAGTCGAAATACAGTAGGATAACAGCCGATTACGTTGTAAATAGCCTTACTACATCCGTTTATTTCTGCTTTTGCTGTAGTAGCCGATATATTGCAAAAATATTGATGGCTATATGTATGATTACCAATCTCACAGCCCATTTCATATGCTCTCTTCATTGACTTTGCATTGTTGCCGTAAAGGTTGCATCCGACAACAAAGAAAGTTGCTCTGGCATTGTATTTTTCTAATGTATCTAGAATTAAGGATGTAGAGGAGTAGTTCGGACCATCATCAAAAGTGAGCGCAACCATAGGCTTATTTGGATTTAGATTTGTCCTTATTCTATCGGGAATTTTTTTTATGGTTATGTTGCAACTTGCTGTTAATCCGTTGTAGATTTTACAGGTTATTTTTACGGTACCCTCTTTTTTAGCTTTTACGATACCATAGTTGTTTACACTTGCGATCGATTGATCAGAAGTTAGATATTTTCTAACATATGCAGCTGCTCCTTTATTAACATAACTGTTTAAATCAAGGGAATCACCTGGTTTTAGATTAAACCTTGAGTGATTCAACGTAAATTTTATTGGTTCTTCTTTCACGGTTACATTCAAACTTGAGGTTTTTCCAAGTAGGTTTACAGAAAATATAACACATGAGCCTACTCCAACTCCGGTAATTTTTCCATTAGAATCTACATTGATAACATTTGGATTTGAAGAAGTATATCTTATCTTTGAGTTATAGCCTAAATCATCAACAATAGCAACAGAACAACTCTCTCCTTTTCCTATTACTATATTTTTAGACTTAAATTCAGGTGATAACGATATCAATTTAGCTATTAGTTTTTGTATTATAACAACATCCTTCAATGAGCATTGGTTATCACAATCGAGATCACCTGCACAATTCTGATTTGTGTTTAGTATACATAAATTTGCCGTTGCACGTTGCAAATATGTTACATCAGATAGTGTAACACGTCCATCGTTGTCGATATCGCCATAAATAATATTTTCCTCATAAAATTCAATTTTTGTCGCATATACAGTGGTGAGAGAACTTTGTATAATACAAGAAATTAAAAGTAATGAAACTATAAGACAACAGAATTTTTTCATAGTATATTCTCCGAATAGTAATTTAAGTTAGAATATAAAAATCAAGCTAGTATTCCATCAAACGATAGTTCGCCGGAAACATACTTGCATACTCCAGCCATATTTGTAATAAATGATGGTGATTTTGCTTTCTTTTGATTATTTAATAGAGATATTTTTAAATCATCTTTTCCCTTATCTTTACCTATGTATATATCCCCATTACCATAAATCACATATCTGCACTCATATTTTGTATCTGTATATGTTTTGGCTATATAGCTATCACATAAACATACAGACATTTTCTCTAATAAAACGCCATCAGCAAAATATGTTAATTGAGCAGAATTATTTCTATAAATCATCTCATATTTAATCTTTAAATCATCATAGTCAGCTACAAAATAAGCTGTATCGCCTTCTTCAAAATACTCTATATTCTCATAACCAAGATAAGAAAAAATCTCAGTTAAATCCTGTTGAGCATCTTTGGTGAAGAAGGCATAACACATTGCAAAAGTAACCTCGCCACTAGAAAATGCAAGTCTCGAATTCATGTTAATATCATTGTTTTCGATAAAACTTTGAAATGCAGGGTTATATGTTTGGCTATAGGTAGCGAAAAACTGTTTCCAATCCATCAAATTGGTATCATCGACTTGTTGATCAGATGATTCGCATCCAAACATTGAAGAGATCAGAAGAATGCATATAATAAATATTGAGAAAAATCTAGTGATTATTTTCAAAATATTCCTCCTACCTATTCGTTACAAACTGCTTACAAGCTGTGCGATAAATCTTTGCAGCAATGTAACATCCTGCATATTAACCTCTCCGCTATGGTCACAATCAGCATTTGCATTTGACATTGCGCCATAATCATCAAACGAGCTAAGCATAGCGATAACTTTTTGAATAGTCGTCACATCTACCATGTTTACTTCGCCATTGCAGTCAGCATCTCCGGTCAAACCCTTTGAAGCAGAACGAACCTTTTTAGCGTACTTATACGACACTGTAAAGACAACGGAGAATTCGTGATTATCTTCTAAAATCTCTTTAGCATACTCGTATTCGATATCCATATCGTTAAGATCTTCGAATCCGATTGAATAAATAAACTCACTAAGACTTATTTTTAGATTGTCAAGAAGGTTATTACTTACATTAATCATGAGTGAAAGCTCACCCTCTTCGCTAATTTGAAGCACAGTGTAATCAAGATTAAATAAGTTTTTGCTGATTGAAGAACCATTTAGATTTGATGCACCACTTAACAAATTAACTACATCACCTTGAGCAAAACCAAAGTCAGTATCAGTAGTATTATAATTTTCTTTATCTGTAGTTCTTGGCTTCTCATAGGTCAGACTGCTTATAGGCACCATAAAATAGAAGCTATAGCCTTTACCGGCTGTAATAGCTGAAACATATGTACTATAATCAAAATCTTGGCTATCGTGCGAACAACCGATGATTGAAAGCATTCCCTCTGTATCAACATCCAGTTCTTTCATAAGTTCAGGATTTACATCGAGACGAAGTGTAACAGCATCTTCCTCAATTAATACTACTCTGTAGTCAAGCACAAGTCCTTCATATTGTATGGTATCATTGTCGCCTAACTGAGAACCATTAAGTAGATGAACAGTGTCACCAACTTTAAAATCATAAATTATAGGCTCTTTTGTAGGAGAATCAGACGTATTGTCAAGATCTGTTGTTATTGTTATTAGAGGTAGATCAATTATAAATTCATCAGTATCTACATCGAACATTACATCATCATCTGTTTCATCAGTAATATCTTCCCATGAATCCCAATCAAATTCGTCTGAATCATCAAAAGCTGTGTCTGAATCTGGGGCTATCTCAACAGAAAAATCATCTGTATCACCCATAATATCACTATCGACTTGGCCATAAGAATAAAGGAAATTTAAATAATATGTGCTTATTTCAAAGCTAAGATAATAATCCCTTCCGCTTAGCACTGTGTCAATGATTGTTTGATAATTAGGTGTGTTAAACACATCATGTCCAAAGAAGGACAAGAAATCAAATACAGTTAGACCATTCACAAATAGTTTAGAGTTTAATGTGATAGTAAGACTTGCGTACTTATTATCAACAGATTTAACTAGAAACTGATAGTTAGTTAAAGCATTGTTAATTAAAGTCGAATCTATCAATCTGGCATCTTCACTGAGCGTTACTACGTCGCCTGATTTAAATATATAATTAGATTTTGGGCTAAGATACCCTATTTTTCCCACTGCGTCAAAACTTCCATATACAGTGTATTGACCACTTGTAAATAATGGTTGCACTGTAAAGTAATACTCTTCTGCTTGTGAAACATTACTGCACACATACTGTGTAACATTACCCAAAACTTTTTCGACAGACCACACCGTATCCTTTGGTTTTCTTTTTAGAACACGATATCCGTTTGCATATTTAGCCGATGTCCATTTAAGAGTAATACCGGAATTTCCTTCTGTTACACTTATTAGACTAGAACTTCCAATCAGTGCTGATGCATTACTCTGGTTGCTATGAGCGCCATATGTGTAAGTATTGTTACTCACGCTATACGGCATTACCATATAATAATATATTTTTCCGGCAGAGCAACTCTTATCAACGTAGCCCTTAGCACTACCACAACTTAAAGTTGCTATTTTTCCCCACATTTTTTCTCCCGGAAAACGTCTATACACAATATATCCATCCGCATTTTCTACACCTGTCCAGGTTAATGTAATACTATCTTCACCGGATTTAGCAGAAACAGTTGTTTTATCTGTACTTTTAATAGATAGATTTGAAGAAACAGAATATTCAAATACCCTGCTATCTCCGTCTGAAAGCTTTACAGCCGTAGAGAAATTACCGCCGGAAATAACCTTGTTAGTTTTTCCTGAAATAATTTTGAATCCTGTTATATTAACAGGCTTACCACTTACGCTATCACAGTAAACCTTTGCACCCCAGGTGTAATCTGTGTACTGTTTATCACTATAAAGGCTTAAGCAATCTAAATTAAAATATAGTTTTACGCTCTGAGGTGATGTCATTTTTGCTGCTTCAACACCACTGAATGAAAAACCTCTGAACGGACGGGACTCAATATCTTCAAACATAAACGGTTTGTAATACTCAGTTATTATTCTGCTGTTAAACACTTTTAGGTTGATATCATCTCTATCATAAACCTGTGCATCTACCTCAAGCATTAGATCCGGCATATCAACTGTAACATCACGGTCCCAATATAATATACAGAATAAATCAAGTGCAGGCTGACGCTGGAGTTTTTGAACAGGGCTAGCCTTAGCTACCATTTTTACAACGAAGTTTTGACCTTGTGATGTTGCGTAAGCTCCGGATAGAGTTAAGCTATGTGCCTCCGGTGTAGCGCCTTTATTAAAAGCACTCATGCCTATGGATCGTCCCTGTACCGTAACCTGTTTACCACAGTCTAGAAAATATTTGCCGACATAATCACCATTTGCAGGACAAAGCCAATATGTATCTAAGTAATCTTTATTGTAATTAGCACTGTCAAAGCCACTGAATTTAGTAATATCAGAATATGGAATCATACACCACTCAGAAAAAACTGTAGGCTCAATTGTAAGCAAAGGAGCTGATGTAGGAGACATATTTGAATACGTTATATAAGGTCCTATAGAAGCATCAATACCACTTGAACGTGCAATAGTGTACTTTCTATAAGATTTACCGTTAATTGTAGTGCTACCTTTATCGGTAAACTGCCAGTTGGAGGATTCTGAATAGAACGTAGATGAATATACCTTTAATGAACCATCAATGGTAATATTCATACCACATTTGTATAGAGAAGAATTATTGAGTGCGGTAAATTGAGATTCCTGATTGACAGCATCATACATCATCCATACATAGCCTTTGTTTTTCCATGATGCACCCCAAGAATTTGCTATCAAGAATGCTCCTTTCATTGTTACGGATCCAAACTGTGCTTCTACATTGTCATCATAACCAACTATAGCAACACAATGACGTCCCATATCTTCGCCTTGTGCTGTTACAATAACGTGTTCGCCTAGTTTTGCTATATCTCCGGCTTTAGATGTTCTTGTATATATCCATCTGAATGGATATGCAACGGTCGACACAACATTACCTTGATTTATGGCAGATTTGATTGTATTAAGAAGCTCCCTACCTTTTGAAGTAGTGGTAAGACTGAAAGAATATGAATTCATATCATATTCATCATAGCCCTCTTTTTCCTTTAAACGATATTTCAGAGCTGAATACATGGTTTCTTCAGTTCTTATTTCTACATTGTTTTGTGTGGGCAGTTTAGTATGTCCGCCAGTTTTTTTCTCATCAAAAACATATCCATCATATGTAACAGCACCATGATCTGCAAGTGCATCATAAACCTTTGAAACATTAGCACCGGCAAGATTATATGTCCATTTTGGTGAGAAAGTATATTTTTTGTTTTTAGATGGATTCCAGTTAGAATCAATACCATTTGCTTCTACATATCTGGCAACAGCATTTGAAAATTGCATATAGGTATTTGCTTCAGATACACATGAGCCTAAATCGCCCTGATTTGTAATCGGAGGCAAGTATTTTGTGCCACGTAAATCACAAGAAGATGGCAAAGATGCCTCAGGAAGCACCTTTGATGATGAGCTTTGTCTTACACGTGTTTCATTTCCTTGCATCATCTCAGAATCAAGTTTTCTAAGGTCACTTCTTAAAGTATCAGTCGCAGGATTATAGAGCAATGGCTTAGATGACACAGCTTCTGATTCAGTTTCCTGGTTTATAACATTTGGGACAACATTATCATCTTCACTAATAGCAAGTGAACTAAGGGTCGGGACAGAAGTTAAGAGAAGCAATACTGTGAGCAATATACTTGTAATTTTATTTAACAATTTCATAACAATGTTCCTTTCTCTGCTATATTATTCATTTGTTGCAAGATAACAAAGACACATCAGGCTATCTCGTAACTTAACTGTTTCAACATTTACATCCGGATAATTCATTTTTATATTATAATCACTAAAGTTCCAGAAATTGTAGACATTGGCTTCATACAATTCTTCTACAACTTTTTCTGCCTCATCATTTGGTATACATATAATAGCGGTGTGAACTTTGTTTATTCTGCAAAAGCTTTTAACCTCATCTATTGATCGAATTTTTATTTCGCCAACAGTTTTATCAATAATATCATCTGAACTATCAAATGCACCAATAAGTGAGAAGCCACTACTTTCAAAATTCATATGGTGAATCAGTGCTTTGCCAAGGTTACCCACACCGATGAGTATTGCCTTATGTTGTTTGTCAACACCGATTATACGTTTTATTTCACCAAGCAAAAACTCTATATTATAACCAAACCCTTGCTGGCCAAAACCTCCGAAGAGTGAAAAATCCTGCCTGATCTGTGAAGCGGTGGTACCTGATAGCCTGGCAAGCTGAGAAGATGATATTTTTAACTCGCCTTTTGCTTGTTGTTCAGTTAATATACGATAATATTTAGGTAATCTTTTAATTACCAGTGAGGATATTTTATTTTCGGAACGAAAAAAATTGTTTTGGTTTTCCATAGTATTTCACCCACATTTGATTTAAACTATATCAGTTTTTAGAAAATCGTTAATTTTATGTAATCTTCCTATCAATTCTGATTTCAATTTTTCAGGATATAATATCTCTATTTTATCTGCATATGGTAGAAGCCAGTTTATAAGTCCATCACTTATATTTAGCTCTAACGTGGTGGTTATTGAAGTATTACCTTTTTTTACAAACTCGATATCTTCTCCAAACTTATCTGTAATTACATCAAGGAGATATGGAGGAAATTTCAATTTAACTTGTTCGCTTTCACCGGAAAACGCTTCAACATTAAGTCTTACGTATTCTGCGGTATCAAATAACTCTTTCGAATAAACCTCAGAAACATTACGACATTCTTCATCAAGAATCTCTACCTTTTTCATCCTGTCTATGCGATAATTTGCGATAGTGTCATATTTTTCATAGTTTCCTGCAAGATAATATCTGTCATCAAGCCAAAAGAGACCATAAGGACTAACTATAAACTCTCTGCCGCTATCATTACATAACTTTCCTTCTTTTATCACCTTATGATAATATACAAATTTAATTTTCTTCTTATTTTTTATCGCTTCGTTTATTCTATCGACATTATAATATATCTCTTCATTTTTGAACTTTGAGCGATCGTCCATATATAACTCGCTAGAGAATGATTCTGCTTGATAAACACTTAAAAGTGATAACAAGTGCTTTTTTAACTGCTGTGTCTTTTTTCTTGTAATAAACGGTGTACCCTCAACTGCGTCTATCAGCAAACGTATCTCTGGAAGCTCGAATTCTCGACTATCACAATAATATCCGTCTTTTTTTGAAGAACCTCTGTTAATCTCATAGCCACAGCTATTCAAAGCTGCTATATCTTTATAAATAGAACGTCTTTCTGCCTTTATGCCCAATTCTAACAGCTTCTCTTCTATTTGAGAGGCATTAATGCAATGATCGCAGTCTGAATATTTATTTAGAATCTCTAAAACTTTTAAAATCTGTATTCGTGAATTATTTTTTGTGTTCATACTCATACATAAGCTCATACAGCACTTTCAATGCAATTACCATTATAAGCTTGTCCTTTTCAAAAAGTATTATTTTCGATTAATAACAGCCTCAGCACATTTGATACCATCTACAGCGGCAGATGTGATTCCGCCTGCATAGCCGGCTCCTTCACCACATGGATATAATCCCTTGATTTTTAAAGATTGCATACTTTCGTCTCGAAGAATTCGCACAGGTGATGAACTTCTTGTTTCCGGTGCTGTCAGAACCGCATCAGGACAATCGAACCCTTTTAATCTATTCTGCAATATTTGTATTGCTTCTCTCATAGAGTCCGCTACAAAATCCGGCAAACAATCGGCTATATTAGTTAATTTTACACCGGGTAAATACGATGGTTTTACTTTTCCAAGTGAGCTAGATGCTCTATTTTTCATAAAATCTCCGATAAGTGTGGCTGGAGCATGATAGTTTCTTCCACCTAATATAAATGCATCTTGCTCAATTTTTCGCTGAAAATACATACCGGCAAGCGGACTATCATAGCCAAAGTCTTCAGGATTTACACCAACAAGTAAAGCACTGTTTGCATTATCATTATCTCTGGCAAATTCACTCATACCGTTAGTAACAACTGTATTTTTCTCGCTGGCAGCCGGAACTACATATCCTCCCGGACACATACAAAAAGTGTAAACTCCCCTACCATTTTTGAGATGAGCTGATAGTTTATAGTCAGCCGCACCAAGTATATCTTTATAGTTATCTGTTCCATATTGAGCTATATCAATGTCCTTTTGCAGGTGTTCAACTCTAGCTCCTATTGAAAATGGCTTTGATGCAAGCGGAACACCCATCTTTTCTAACATTTCGAATGTATCTCTTGCACTATGTCCTATGGCAAGAATTAAATCCTCACATTCAAGTGTTATTTCATTACCGTTTTTCTCATATGTAATAGATTTAACCTTATCGTCTATTGTATTTATTGCTGTTAATTTACTTTCAAATAAAAACTCTCCACCAAGGGAAATAATTTTATTACGAATATTCTTTACTGTTGGTGCAAGCTTATCAGTTCCTATATGTGGCTTAGCACTAAAGAGAATTTCCTCGGGCGTACCATGTTCACAAAAAATCTGAAGTACTTTTCTTATACGAGTGTCTTTTATACCAGTGTTTAACTTGCCATCCGAAAAGGTACCGGCTCCGCCTTCACCAAACTGAATATTACTTGTTTCGTCAATAATTGCATTAAGTCTAAAATTGTCGATAGCCAATCTTCTCTTTTCGACATCATATCCACGTTCAAGCACTATTGGTTTTGCACCGCACATTGCGAGAATATAAGCTGAAAATAACCCTGCAGGTCCACTACCTATCACTACAGGACGCATAGCCTTGCAATATTTCCCAGGCAATTCATAGTTCTTTGTGCTTGCCTTTGTAATATTCTGTGATCTGCACTTAGATATAACTATATCTTCATCAGCATTAACTTCGACATCAACTGTGAGTGAATATCTTATGTCGTTTTTCTTTCTGGCATCTATTCCCTTTTTTACCAGTGTTATATCTTTTATATTATAAGATTTTAATTTTATCTTTTTCTCGCAAGCTAATATTATATCTTTTTTTGTGTAATTTATAGGTAGTTTGATATCTGATATACGTATCATTTATTTAGATCCTTTATAGAATTTTTTGCAGCGATAAGTCCGGTAGAAAAAGCACAGTGAAGATTATATCCTCCACAATCTCCATCTACATCCATAATTTCACCTGCAAAATATAATCCCTTGATTTTTTTAGATTGCATAGTTGCCATATCAATTTCATTACAATCTATTCCACCAATGCTAACCTGAGCTTTATTTTTGTCGGAAATGCTTGACGGAGTAAATCTCATGTCACATATTGTTTTTGACAAATTTTGTATTTCAAGGCCACTTAACTCTCCACATTGTCTTGACAAAGGAAGTATTCCTGCTGTTTTAAAAATTGCTTGACCTATGCGTTTATTAAGTATGCCTACAAAGAAGTTTTCAAGAGTTTGCTTAGGGTCAATCGTGATTTTATCTTTTATAAGCTTAATTATTTGCTCTCTGTTAAATTCAGGCATAAAATTAACAGAAATATATATATTCTTCTCTTTTTTTGATAAAAGGCGGTTTACATATGGGCTAAGTTGAAAAATACAAATACCCGATAAAGAACCATCTGCAAACTGTATCTCTCCATCTTCGCTTTTAACAGCTTGTCCATTATGATATAGGGTAACATTACAATTAGAGCGAATCCCCTTTAGCGATGAAAGAATTTTAGAACTCACAAGCACAGGTGCAAGTGAAGGCAATGGCGATATAATCCTATGACCTAACGCTTTGGCTATATCATATCCGGAACCATTTGCACCGAGCTTAGGAGATACAAAACCACCGCAAGCAATAATTATTTTTTTTGCTTTTATCTGTTCATTTTTTGATCTAATTAAAAAATGATTGTTTTGTTTTTCTATATTTACAACTTCAAATTCTGTGAGTTCATGCTCAGATGTGTATTTACGCAACACATCTAACACAGCAGATGCCTGCTCACAATATGGATACACACGTCCTGATTTATCCTCACGTGTGAGCAATCCAAGAATATTGAATTGTTGTATAATAAAATTTGTATCATATTTTGATAAAATATCTGATATATATTTCGATCCGGTTCCATGGTAGTTATGCTGTGAGATATTCGAATTTGTAAGGTTGCATCTTCCATTACCTGTTGATAAAATACGTTTTCCCACACGAGGTTCTTTTTCGAGTATAATATAGCTTGTATTGTGCGAATTGTTTTCAATATATGCAGCAGCAATAAGGCCGGATGCTCCTCCGCCTACAATCGCAATATCGTATACTTTATTTTTCAAAATCTGTCACCCTCTGAAAAATATTATGCTGTGCCAATCATAGACGAGAACAAGCTTGGGAATCCATAGCATATTATGGTCATAATGGTTGCAGCAAGACATAATCCAAGTAGTATTGTTGGTATAGATTCTTTTAACTTAAATTTAAACAAAGCTGCTACAAGTGCACCCGTCCAAGCTCCTGTCATCGGAAGAGGTATTCCTACAAAAATAGTAAGACCAAATCTCTTGTGTTTCATAATAGTTTTTGCGCTTTTATTTGCCTTTGCCTCTAGTTTATCAACTAGCTTAACAAGCTTGGTATTGCGAAGCACATTAAAAATCTTGTTTATAAAAAGTAAAATAAAAGGAATTGGTAAAAAATTGCCTAACATACAAATAGGAATCGCTATGTTCATATCAACTCCTAAGAGAGCAGCGGCTATTAATCCTCCTCTTAACTCTAAAACAGGAACCATAGAGATTAAAAATATAATAAGCTCATGTGGGATATTGCCAAACATTTCGATTATGTTACTTATAATTCCGCTCAAAATAAACACTCCTATTTTATATATGCTTCAACAATCTCACCAACGAACATATAGTGATAATCGTTGTTATATTCTTTGTAAACTCTTTCATCAATCACGTTATTCTCTGTAAGCTGCTGACGATACATCTTTTTGCATACAAGCACCAGCTTTGCTTCTTCAAAATATGGTACTGACATATCAAACCTTGCTGTAAGTCCGGTTTCATGTGCTTTATCAAAATCTCTTCCGGATTTTGTGCCACAAAATTTAAGGGCATTTTTGTATTCATCATCAAAGAAACACAAGGTAAAAAATTCACTCTCGTCAACAAATTCTAATGTGTATCTCTGAGGGCGTATAAATATGAATACTACATTTTTGTTCCAAAGAACACCCATACCACCCCAGCTTGCTGTCATGGTATTGTATTTTTGTTGATCACCGGCTGTAATAAGCATCCATTGCTTTCCTATCATGTCAAATGGATTTGCCTCCATCTGTAATAAATCTATTTTCTTTAATTCTGACATAATCTCACCTCAAAAATTATTTCTCTATCGAAATATTGCCCTCATCATCAATGATGATATATTGCCCCAATCTTACGCCATCTGGAAGCTCATTTATTTGAATTCCATATATTTTTTTCTCTTTATCTTCGCAGATAGCCATACCTAATTCAAGTTTTGTTAGTTTTAATTTTTTCATCGTTTCTCTCTTCCTTTTTGGGTATTACTCTTTTTTAATCTATTATTTGATTTATTTTTAATGTGATTATTAATCGGTTTATTATTGACTGGCTGACGCATTGGTGTTACTAAGCAGTTTTTGCCTGTGCCTATAAGATCTGTACGTCCTGCTTTGGTGAGTGCTTTGATAACAAGAGCCTTGTTTTTTGGAAGAAAATACTGAAGTAGAGCACGTTGCATTGCTTTATCCTCAGCAGACTTTGCTACGTATACTTCCTTCATTGTATACGGATCAATTCCTGTGTAAAACATACAAGTAGACACAGTACCCGGTGTGGGATAAAAATCCTGCACTTGTTCCGGATGTAAATGTTCTTTCTTCAAAAATAATGCCAGCTCGATAGCTTCTTTTAGTCCTGATCCTGGATGGCTAGACATTAAATAAGGCACAAGATATTGTTTTTTTCCTTGCTGATTAGTAATTTTATAAAACTCATCAGCAAATCGCTTATATGTTTCTATATGGGGTTTACCCATTTTATCAAGGACTATAGCTGAACAATGTTCAGGTGCAACCTTAAGCTGACCACTAACATGGTGTTGCACAAGCTCTCTGAAGAACTCTTTATCTTCATCTTCTATAAGATAATCAAAACGTATACCGCTTCGTATAAACACTTTTTTTACTTTTGGCAGATTTCTTATAGATCGAAGCATGTGTAAATATTCAGTGTGATCCACCTGAAGATTAGGACATGGTGTTGGTGCAAGGCATTTTTTATCCTTGCAAAGTCCAAGCTTTTTTTGTTTCTCGCATGATGGAAGTCTAAAATTAGCAGTGGGACCTCCCACATCATGCACATAGCCTTTAAATCTAGGATTTTCGGTAAGTTTTTTCACCTCTTCAATTATAGATTGTTCGCTTCTGCAAGTAACTGCTCTTCCCTGATGAAAAGCTATAGAGCAGAAGTTACATCCACCAAAACAACCTCTGTTATGAGTTACCGAAAATTCAACTTCCTTTATGCCATTCACTCCTCCAAGCTCTTCATACATAGGATGATACATACGTTCATAGGGTAGCGAATACACCCAATCAAGCTCCTCTGTGGTGAGTGGTAGCATAGGAGGATTTTGCACAACCATAACATCACCATGACGCTGAATTATTTTCTTACCTCTGACAGCGTCCTGTTGTTGCATTTGCTTTTTGCAGGCAATTGCATATTCCTTTTTAGATGTGCTTACTTGCTCAAATGATGGGCATATGCAGGCATCGTCTTGCTGATACTCTGTAGTGGAAACAGCATAGCAAATTCCTCTCATATCACGCATATCTGCTGGTTTCTCGCCATTATTAAGGCGATTTGCTAGCTCTATGGTCTGATTTTCGCCCATGCCAAATGAAAGTATATCAGCTTTACTATCAATCAGAATAGATGGTCTTACCTCATCGTCCCAATAGTCATAATGGGCAAATCTACGCAAAGACGCCTCTAGCCCTCCTATTATAATGACACTGTCAGGATAGATTCTTCTCACAATATTAGAATAAACTATTACTGCTCTATCCGGGCGTTTACCGGATTTGTTACCTGCTGTGTATGGGTCATCACTTCTATGTTTTTTTGCGGCTGTATAATGAGACACCATGCTGTCTATGTTGCCGGAGGTTATCAAAAAACCTAATCTCGGCTTACCAAACTGCATAAAGTCCTTGTCATTTTTCCAATTTGGCTGAGATAAGATAACAACCTTATATCCCTTTGCTTCTAGCACACGTGAAATAATAGATACACCAAAGCTAGGATGATCCACATAGCTATCTCCGGTAATATATACGAAATCAGGTTGTTCCCAGCCACGTGATAGCATTTCTTCTTTTGTAACAGGTAAAAAACTCATAAATATAAACCGTCCGTTTTTACATATTTCCGCTTCTTTCAAGCCACTGCTGATATGTTAGCAGAACTTTACGTTTTTTAGAACCCTCATGCGGTCCTACAATGCCCATAGCCTCAAGATCATCTACAAGGCGACCGGCTCTGGCATATCCTACCTTTAATCTTCTTTGAAGAAGACTTACGCTTGCTTCGCCAGCCTCAACTACGCATTTTATAGCATCCTCTGTGAGTGGATCAGCATCTCCTGAAGGCTCTGATGAAGGCTCATTCTTTTTATTACTACTTATCTGACTTTCTGCAATAAAGTCAATTTGCTCTATTACGTCTTCGTTAAACTCAGGACTGTTGTCGTCTTGCTTGAAGAAATCTGTAATTTTTTCTATCTCTTCATCTGAGGCGTAACCACCCTGCACACGTATCGGTTTGGAAATACCAATAGGCATACACAGCATATCGCCTTTTCCTATCAGTTTATCTGCTCCACCCGCATCAAGTATCGTACGTGAGTCTGTTTGAGATGAAACCTTGAGTGCAATACGACTTGGGATGTTTGCTTTAATAACACCTGTGATAACATCAACAGATGGTCTTTGAGTGGCGATTACAAGGTGCATACCGGCTGCACGAGCCATCTGAGCCAGTCTGAATATAGCATCCTCCACCTCTTTTGGTGCTGCCATCATAAGATCAGAGAGTTCGTCTATAGCTATAACAATTTGCTCTAGCTTTTTGGTTGGCCCTGCAACTGTATCCTCTTCGCCATTTTCTTGTGCTTCACGCATCTTAGTCAAATTATTTTCTACAATCTTATTGTAGCCATGAATATCTCTTGCACCACACTCTGAGAACGACCTGTATCTCTCAAGCATTTCGTTTACAGCCCAGTTTAAAGCACCGGCCGCCTTTTTAGGATCAGATACAACCGGAATTAACAAATGTGGCACACTTTTATACTTAGAAAATTCAACCATTTTAGGGTCAATAAGTATAAGTTTAACCTCGTCCGGAGTAGCTTTATAAAGTATGCTAAGTAAAATAGAATTAACACATACAGACTTACCGGATCCGGTTGTACCGGCGATAAGCAAGTGAGGAAGTTTTGCAAGGTCTATAGAGAATATATTGCCTGAAATATCTCTGCCTATAACACAAGAAAGCTTGCTCTTAGCATCTCTGAATGTGTCAGAGTCGATAAGCTCTCTCATAGATACCATGCTGACCGTTTTGTTAGGAACCTCTATGCCTACAGCGGCTTTGCCAGGGATAGGTGCTTCTATACGCACACCAAGCGCAGCCAGATTAAGTGCTATATCATCGGCAAGATTTGTTATTTTGCTGATTTTTACACCAGGTGCAGGCTGTATCTCATATCTGGTAACTGATGGGCCACGACATATATTAAGAATTTTTGCTTTTACATTGAAACTATCTAGTGTTTCTATAAGCTTTCGTGCGTTTTCATGCAATTCTGCCACAACACCGGTATCATCAGTTACTTTGGCTTCTGAGAGAAGCTCTACTGATGGGAATTTATGTACTTTTTCTATTTCTTCCTCTTTGATTGCATTTTTTCTGATTTCTTCATCAATTTCTTTGCTATATTGGATTGTTTGAAGAGCTGTTTCTTTCTTCGAAGAAGTTACTGTTTTATACAAATCAATTGGTACAGAAGCGATATCATCCTCTTCCCTTTGCTCTTTTGTCATTTGTGTACGAACTGGTTTTACTTTATATGCATGACGTTCAACATTAGTGTTCGTATCCGAAATTGCATCTACATCATCTTCATTTGCAGTAGGTACATTATTCCGAATTTCGTCAGCATTGCCCAATGCAGGAACCTTCTGCTGTTGAGCTTCTGGCTTAGAATAGCTTGTGCTACCAAATGAGATTGCCTGCCTAATATAGTCATCATCTGGAAAATCCATATTCTCCTGAATATTTCTTTGTTCTTCTTCTGCCTTTTTTACACGATCTTCATAATCAACAATCTCTTGCGGAGTAAGCTTGTTAACATCTATCACAGCTGACACTAATCTATCTGCTTTTTTTCTTTTGTCACGTTTTCGTACCTCACCGTCTAGTGGGATATCGATCATCACTTTATCGTTTTGTTGCTGATTTAGAGATTCTCTCTCATTTTTTCTTTCAATTACACGTTGTTTGTATTGCTCATTTACAACCTTAATTTTATCAACCGGTTTTTTGAGAGTATCTGTAATATTTATAACAGTTATACCTGCGAAAAGCATTATAAAAAGTGCAAGAAGAAGAATACAGGTTATTCTTGCGCCTATATCACCCATAAGTGAGCGAAGCGGTATTGAAACAATATTTCCTAAAAGTCCTGTGCCAAATACCGAAAAATCATTTGAACCCAAATGAGTAAGTTTCGCAAAGTATTCAGGAAAACTACATACATCTGATGCAAATAGATTTATTACAGTAGCAGACAAGACTGTTATAGAGGTAATCATAGAAAATTTATAATTCACCTTTTTTTGTCCTTTGGCTATAGATATTGCGAGGTAAATTAGTAATACCGGAATTGATATCGACAGCCAACCACCAAGCCATAGGCAAAAATTATGCATACACAACCAAAAGTTTTCACCCTTGATAAGTATCAAAAAAGTTATAAAAATAGCAATTATAAATAAAATAATACCCTTTGACGATGAATTTTCAACTTTTGATGTATTTGCATTAGAATCAGACTTTTTTGAGGTCTGTGTATTTGATTTTTTTTCTTTATTCTTAGAAGTTGGTTTTGTTTTTGTTCCTTGAGCCAAAATCTTACACCTCTGATTTATTTTACTATTGAAGTAACGACGGTAACGACACCCAGAACAGCTGTATATATTACAAATATAAACATTCTATCCTTAGATAACATCCACTTAAACAGCTTTATAGCCAGCACGCCCACAACGGCTGATACAGCCACACCAACAACAATAGGTAATATACCAATATCATTAATAAGATTAACATCTGTAGATAATGCATCCTTCAGCTCAAGTATAGCTGCTGCAAAAATAGACGGAATACCGAGAACAAAAGAATAGTCGAGAGCCGCCTGTTTATCAATTCCTCTCATTTGTGCCACTGCTAAAGTGGAACCGGATCTAGAAAGTCCTGATAGAACTGCTGCAAAGCATTGTGTTATACCTACACAAATCGAGTCAACAACATTATATCTTTTTCTAATTTTATTTTTCTTCAAATTGTTTTTGTTAAAGAAAATTCCTGTTGTTAACAATAAACTAGTAAGTATAAGCGAAACACCAACTACCCACAAATATTCACTACCGCTAAAAATCTCCGCCAAATCCTTGAAGTTTGTATCTTCGAGAAACGGCACCGGAACAAATAGTAAAAACAGTGGTAATAGTCCTATTATCAACATGAAAATCATGTTGCGATCATGACTCATATTTTTAAAGCTAAATTTGCCTTTAAATAAATCTGAAATTATAGAGATAATCTCTTTGATAAGATTCCAGACAAGCTTGCGATATACCGCAAGAACAGCGACAAGTGTACCAATATGTAACATTACATTCATAAATAAATTGCTCTCTAGGTCAACACCAAGCAACGCCTTAGTAAGCGCTAAATGACCACTGCTAGATACCGGCAAAAACTCCGTAAGCCCTTGCACGATTCCTAAAATAATCGACTGTATTATGTTCATTTATGTATATCTCCTTTTTGCGCCGATTGACTACTATTAGCAGACAATCGGCAATGTATGATTTTATATTATTTTTTATTTTTTTCTTTATCTATCATCGAATAGAGACATTGCAGAGCATCGCTAAGGTTACCAACCTTATCAATAAGCCCTTCCTTCACGGCGTCATCACCTTCTAATATTGTTCCAACATCCATAACAAGCTCACCGGTATTCATAGCAAGCTCATTATATCTATCACTGTGGATATTAGAATTATCTGCAACGAAATTATTTATACGCTCTTGCATTCTATGAAAGTACTCAAATGTTTGAGGTACACCTAGTGTCAGACCTGTCATTCGGACAGGATGCACTGTCATTGATGCAGACTTAGCTATAAAAGATTTCTTGGCCGCAACAGCCAAAGGAACACCAATCGAATGTCCTCCTCCAAGAACTAACGAGACAGTTGGCTTCTTTATTCCAGCCAAGAGCTCAGCTATAGCAAGACCTGCTTCAACATCACCACCTTGGGTGTTGAGCAAAACTAAAAGTCCGTCTATTCTATCATCTTCCTCAACTGCTACTATTTGAGGTATCACGTGCTCATACTTAGTTGTTTTATTATCAGATGGAAGGATAAAATGCCCTTCTATCTGTCCTATTATCGTTAGACAATGAATAATATATTTACCATTAGTGGTAACAGATCCCGTTTTTTCTATTTCATCCAGATTGTTATCAGAAGAAGCTTCTTCTTGATTTGAGTTTTCATTATTTTGTTGCTTATCATCAAAGACAAATACTCTTTGATTCAAATCAAAATACTTATGCATATAAAGCACCTCCGAGATTATTATCTCAAATTTGTGCACTAATATACATTTTATACTTTGATATTATATCATTTTATCAAGATAATATCAAGTAGAATATTGTCTTTTGTACCAAAAAAAGCTCTTTTAATAATCTTATTCATCAATTTAAAAAGATATGCAAACAAAAGGGCTTACAGTACATTTATTTGCATACTGTAAGCCTTTTATAAGATTATATTACTTTGCTTTTTTAGGAAGTACTATTTTAGGGTCTTTTTGATTTTTTCTGTAAAGTACAAATTTTGAACCAATAACCTGAACAACATCACAGTTTACACTGGCCGCTATGCTCTCGGCCACCTCTCTTGGTGTTATATCAGAGCTTTCAAGCACCTTACCTTTTATGATTTCTCTTGCTGTTAGTGCATCATCTGCTTGTTTTATAATTTGTTCGCTCATTCCTCCTTTGCCCACCATCAATATAGTGTCTATATTGTTTGCCAGTGAGCGAAGATAAGCTCTTTGTTTGCTTGTTAGCATTATGTTTTCTCCTTGTTACAATATTTTTTTAATTCATCTGCAAATTTTCTTAGTGCTTTGCCACGATGACTTGTGCTATCCTTTTCTTCAGGTGTGCATAGTGCAAATGTTTTGTTAAATTTATTGCATATAAACACAGGGTCATATCCAAATCCCTCATCACCTTGTGGCTCTCTTGCAATCTTTCCAAAACATTCTCCAACCACACTTATAGTTGTATTATCATCTATTATACAATAAATACAAGTTGTAAAATGCGCACCACGTTCAGTATCATCAACATTTTCCATGTTATTTAAGAGCTTTATAACATTATCTTTATCTCTGGCATTCTCTCCGGCATAGCGTGCTGTATAAACACCGGGTGCACCATTTAGTGCATCTACAGAAAGTCCGGTATCATCTGCTATAACAGGCATTTTTGCAATTTTATAAGCATTTTCGGCTTTTATCTTTGCATTCTCGGCAAAAGTGTCTCCATTTTCATCCACATCACCAAGATTAATACCAATATGTTTTGGTGTGACAACATCCACGCCTAGCGGAGCCAATATTCTTGAAAGCTCAGAAAGCTTGTGTTGATTGTTTGAGGCAAGTAGTAATTTCATTTTTTTCACCTGACACCATAATTATTTTGAGTCTTTTGTAAATAAAGCTCTTGCAAATTCTTTAGAATTAAATGGCTGTAGATCATCAATCTGTTCACCAACACCAATATATTTTACAGGAACTTCAAGTTCATTAGAGATAGATATAACCACACCACCCTTGGCTGTGCCATCAAGCTTTGTTAGCACAATACCTGTAATACCGGCTGCATTTTGAAACTCTCTAGCCTGACTCACTGCATTCTGACCTGTAGTAGCATCAAGAACAAGCAAAACCTCTTTGTCTGCTTCCGGTAACTCTCTATCAATAACTCTGTTGATCTTTTCTAGCTCTGCCATTAAATGACGCTTATTGTGCAATCTACCTGCTGTATCACAGATAATAACATCTGCACCACGAGCTTTAGCAGCTGATATAGCATCAAAAACGACTGCGGCAGGGTCTGAACCCTCTTGTTGTTTTACTATATCGGTGTGTGCTCTTTCTGCCCAGATTTCCAGCTGTTCTATCGCAGCAGCTCGGAATGTATCAGCGGCGGCTAATAAAACCTTCTTTCCTTGTGATTGCAAGTGAGAAGCCATTTTTCCTATAGTTGTAGTTTTTCCAACTCCGTTTACACCTATTACGAGTATAACAGAAGGCTTGGTAGAAACACGTAGCTCCTCGTCACAATTCATCATACCGATTATAACTTCTTCTAACAAATCGTTAATCTTTGCGGGATCTGTAATACCCTGACGCTTAACCTCTTTTCTAAGAGCAGAACAAATATTTTCTGCTGTGACCATACCAACATCGCTCATAATGAGAAGCTCTTCCAGTTCTTCAAAAAGCTCTTCATCAATCTTGGTGAACGAGTTGAGCATTGTGTTGATTTGAGTCATCACAGATTCTCTCGTCTTTTTTAAGCCGTCTTTAATTTTTTGAAAGAAACCCATATGGTTATTCCTCCTTAACCTATCTTTCCTAATTTTTCGGCAACCTCGGTTGCTCGTAATTCGAGAAGCTTTGATATTCCTTTGTCTTGCATGGTAACACCATAAAGAACATCAGCCTCTTCCATAGTACCACGTCTATGAGTGATGAGAATAAACTGAGTTTTGTCATTCATCCTACGCAAATACTCTGCAAATCTATAAACATTTACATCATCAAGTGCTGCCTCTATCTCATCCATCACACAGAATGGTGCCGGACTAACCTTCATTATAGCAAAATATAGAGAAATTGCAACTAAAGCTTTTTCTCCACCCGAAAGAAGTTCGAGGTGTTCTACTATTTTACCTGGTGGATTGCAAATAATATCTATTCCACTGCCTAGAATATCATCTGGATTAGTAAGCTCTAACGATGCCCTACCACCGCCGAATAACTCTTTGAATGTTTCACCAAAGTTCTTATTAATTTCATTAAATCGCTGTACAAACATAGTTGCCATTTGTTTTACAAGGTCGTTTATCAGCTTTTCAATATCTTCCTTTGACTGCTCTACATCCCCCACCTGCTTGCTCATAAATGTGTATCTTTCAAATACCTCTTTGTATTCTTCGATCGCACTAACATTTATGCTTCCGAGATTTCTAATCTTCGATTTAAGCTCGTTTAGGCGTTTATTTGCGAGTGTAGAATTGTCAATTTGAATACTTTCACGCTCAGCCTCGTTTTTAGTGAGCTCATATTCATCCCAAAGCTTCGAGATAATATCATCATACTTCTTTTGAAGACTTATTTTTCTTTCTTCAAGTCTGGTAAGCTCTCTAGCAATATTTTCACGCTGAGTCTGCTTGTCTCTTTCGTTCTGACGGAGTAATGTGGCCTGCTTGTCCAAGTCGAGTCGCTCTTCATTAATCTTGTTAATTTCCTCTTTTAGCTTTTCACATTCAGAGTTTTTTTGCTGCGACTGAAGTGTATATAGATCTACAGTTTGATCCTTTTCCTTATTAATATTTGAAACTTCCTCTATTCGCTCTAACAGTTCTTGCTTACGTGCAAATTGATTTTGACTATTTATCTTAGCACTATCAATTTCAGAAGTGAGAGCTTCAATTTCTTTTTCTAAAACCGCTGTTTGCAGACGTATTTTTTCCAGCTCCTCGTTAAGAATTTCTTTGTTTTTTGATATCTTGTCCTTATCGCCTGTTATCAAAGCAATATCGGCTTCGGTTTCTATTATCTGTCTGCTTAGCTCTTCTATCCTCTGATGTGCGCTCTCACGCTCGGACATAAAGCTTTTTGTTCGAGCTGAAGATGTCTCATCTTCCTCAATCATCAATTTTAAGGCTCTTTTTGAGTTTTCAAGCTCACTTTTTCTGCCTTGAATCTCTGTATCAAACTTTATCTTATCTTCACGGTTGTTTGCTATATCTGCCTCAAAAACAAGTATATCAGCTTTAACCTTTTCTGCTTTTTGAATTGATACTTTATATTGTGCAATTAACTCATCAGCTTGTTTTTGCAATTTCTTGGTCTTTTCACGATAAGACTGTATATCACTACTTCTGCTCAAAATACCGGATTTTTTGCCAAATGAACCACCGGTAAGTGAACCACCGGCATTTACAACCTGTCCATCCAGTGTGACAATTTTATATTTGTAATTATATTTCTTTGCAATTGTAGTGGCGCAGTCGATATCAGATACAATGACCGTTCTGCCAAGCAAGCTACCGATTATCTCTGAAAATCGGCTTTCGTATTCACATAGCGAATTTGCTATACCGACATAACCATCGTTACTTTGCAGACTATTATCATGAATTATGTTACTTTTAATATTTGTTAATGGCAGGAACGTAGCTCTACCTGAGTTCGTTCGTTTAAGAAAAGCGATTGCACTTTTTGCCGATTGCTCATCAATACACACGATATTCTGCATAGCCGCACCGAGAGCTATTTCAATCGCTGTGGCATATTTTGAAGGTACATTAATTATTCTTGATATTGGCCCTATTATGCCGGATAATACACCATGTGAAACCTCTTTCATAACAGCTTTTACGCTGTTTGAAAATCCTTCAAGGTTCTTTTCTAGGTCTTCGAGAATTTTGGTTCTTCTCTCATATTCTTTATAATCAAGATAAATTTTATCTGCTTCTTGTTTTAATTTCTCTGCTTTTGAAATCCTGTTATTGTATAACATTCTACAGCCATCGAGAGATTGTTTTGAGCTTTGAATTTTTTCTTTGCATTGAGCAGAATGTGATTCTAGTTCTAATATATATTTCTCAATGTTCTGAATTGATTTTTCTGCTTCTTCTTTTGAAGTTCGCAGATCAGCAAGTCTATTGCCTATCTCTTCTAATGAGCTAGACGCAGACATCTCTTTTATTCGTGCCTCTGCACACTTGCTATTGAGTGAGGCAAGGCGTGTAGTAAGTTTTTGGGTTTTATCTGAGTATTTGAGCGCATCTTCGTTGATAGTATTAAGACTTTTAGCCTTTTCTGCATATTCAATGAGACTGCGCTCAATTATAGATTTTTTCTCTGTAATTAGTGCAGATTTTTCACTGCATAGATTTTCTAATGAGCTACACGACTCCTCTGTAAGTTTTATTTCATCGGTTAATCTATCTATTTCTTGATTATTGTGTGATATATCATTTTTTGCTAGTACAATACTCTCATTGATTTGAGCTATATCCTGCTCTAGCACTGAGATGCTGTTTCTAATACTGTCTATGTCCACATTTTTCAATGCAAACTGCTTGTATAGTTCTTCTGTATCTATGCGAATTTGTTCAAGCTCTCTTTCTATACTTGAATAGTCAGCGTTTGCAACAGACAGCTTTTCTTCTTGTTCACGCAGTGCATTTTCAGATTTATTAAGAGTATCGAGCCATAGGGCAATTTCCAGTCCCTTTTTTTCTTTTGAATATTCTAAGAATTTTTCCGCTTTCTCAGATTGTATGCGTAGTGGGTCTACTCTGCCTTCAAGCTCTGCCAATATATCTTTTAATCTATAAAGATTTTCCTGTGTAGATTTTAATCTACGTTCCGCTTCAGATTTTCTATAACGATATCTTGAGATACCTGCTGCTTCTTCAAAAATTTCTCTTCTTTCTTCACTCTTTGATGAAACAATACTGTCTATCTTACCTTGCGAGATCATCGAGTATCCATCCCTGCCAAGTCCGGTATCCATAAAAAGCTCGTGGATATCTTTGAGTCGTACGGTAGCTTTGTTTATGAGATATTCACTTTCGCCACTACGGTAAAATCGGCGTGTAACGGACACATCGTCGCCATCATATGGCAAAACTCTGTCTTTATTTTCTATTGTTAATGTAACCTCTGCAAATCCGTTTTTCTTTCGAGTGTCTGTTCCTTTAAAAACGACATCTTCCATTCTGGCACAACGTAATGCCTTTGTGGATTGCTCTCCAAGCACCCATCTAATGGCATCGCTTATATTACTTTTTCCACTGCCATTAGGTCCTACAACAGAGGTTATTCCTTTGTCAAAGGTTAATTTTGTTTTGTCAGGAAATGTTTTAAAGCCCTGTATTTCCAAAGATTTTAAAAGCACGGCGACATTTTCCCCCTCTCCGACTCATTATAAAGAGCCATAATTTCATACTGTGGTACTGAATTATCCTGCACGATTTTCGGTATCACTCCAATTTCTTTCATTTTTAATATGTTTTCTTTTTTATTGCCGATAAAAGGTGAAATATCTTTTGGATTAATATGAAATTCCACTTCCCTTTTATCCTCTAAATCTTCCGAAAGCTTAACAACCGCCTTATAAAACAAGCGACTCAAGCAAAGTTCTCTAAAAGATGGATGATAAACACCTTCGATATAATCATTTTTAAGAGATTCACTATCATGCAGACCAAGCCTTATTACTTTTATGTGCCTGCTTTCAAAAAATTGTAAAAGTTCTGCACACAGCTCTATAGAGTCATCAAAGCTATATGGTGTATATACTTTTTTCTCATATAATGATGCAAGATATGTATTTTTTAATATAGCTGTAGGATAGATTCTCATCGTATCAGGCTTAAGCATGGAGAGTTTTTGTGCCGTTTCTATGTCTTTATTAGGAGTGCTTTTATAAAGACCTGTCATCATCTGCAAACCTAAGCTAAATTTATATTTTTTTATAAGCTTGCTACTTATTACAACATCTTGTGACGTATGACCTCTCATATTTGCCTTTAGCACTTCATCATCCATACTTTGAGCACCTAGCTCAATGGAAGTCACGCCTTTTTCCTTTAGCAATGTTAAAATCTCATCATTTATAGCATCCGGGCGTGTGGATATTCTGATACCGGATATGCGTTCTCCTTTTATATATGGCTGTGCGGCATCAAGCAACTCAACCATATAATCTCTATCAATCGCAGTGAAGCTTCCGCCAAAAAAAGCAATCTCAGCAAACGCATCGTTACGTGAAAGATGCTTTAATGCAGTTTCGCAAGCATCTTCTACATCTTTTTTATGAGGTATTTCATTTTTACCCGTGATTACGTTTTGATTACAAAAACTGCACTTATTAGGACATCCAATGTGTGGCACAAATAAGGCTATATTTACGTGTCTAATAACCCATCAACTCCAAAGCCTCACGGGCAGCCTGCTGTTCGGCTTCTTTTTTGCTTTTTCCTCCGCCTTTTCCGATAACATTGCTATTGAGATGCACCTCAAAAACAAAATGTTTGTTATGGTCCGGACCTGTTTCACTTACAAGAACATACTCCAGATGCTCCTCAGGATTTTTTTGTATTATTTCCTGCAAGGTTGTTTTATAGTCTTTTGCACGGTGATTTTTTGGATTTTGGATATCCGGCACAACAAAGCCAAGCACAAACTTTCGTGCTTCTTCAATGCCTCCGTCTAAAAAGATAGCAGCTATAAGTGCCTCAAATGCATCTGCAAGAATAGATGGACGCTCACCGCCTCCCATACGCTTTTCACCCTTGCTGAACATAATCCTTTCCCCTAGTCCGATTTTTTTTGCATATACAGCAAGTGACTTTTCGCACACTAAAGAAGCACGCAGCTTTGAGAGCTCGCCCTCCGGGAGCTGTGGACAATTCAAAAAAATGTAGTTGGAAACGATTATGCTAAGCACAGCATCACCTAAAAATTCCAGCCTTTCATTGCATCTCAGCTTTTTATGCATTTCATTAGCATATGAGCTATGTGTGAGTGCTTCTGTGAGATAGCTGGTATCTTTAAATTCGTAGTCTATTATTTGATAAAAATCCTTCACGATGAATAATGCTCCTTTCTTAATTAATATTAAAATAAAAATAAATATTTTTACTCTTCTTCTATTTTTAATTTTTCAGATATCTTGCCTGTAACATCACATTTTGCAAATTGCATTGTTAGTCTGAAAGCATTTTTAACTGTGTTTGCTCTTGCGCTACCGTGAATTTTAAAAACTGGTTTTCTACAACCGAGTACAGGCGCACCACCGTATTCATTATAATCTACGCTTTTCTTAAGTTCACTCATGTCTTTTAGAATCATTGAAGCTGCTATCTTAGTCTTTATATTTTTTGTCAATATGCCCTTGATCTTTTTCATCAGAGCAAGAGCAACACCTTCATATGTTTTCAAAATAATATTTCCTGTAAAGCCATCACAAACAACAACATCACACGCGTCGAACGGTATATCTCTTGCCTCTATATTACCTACAAAATTCAGATCTGATTTTTTTAACAGCTCAAATGTCTGGTGTTGAAGCTCTCCACCTTTGTGATCTTCTGTGCCTACATTGGCAAGACCCACTCTTGGATTTTCAACACCCATTACCTCATTCATATAAATACTGCCCATATGAGCAAACTGCAGTAGCATCTCAGGTCGACATTCAATATTTGCACCACTATCTATAAGCATAAATGTACCGCTGTCCTTTGGAATAACAGGTGCAAAGGCAGGTCTTTTTACCGACTTTATTCTTTTAACGATAAGTGATGAACCTACCACTAAAGCTCCACTGTTACCGGCTGACATAAAGGCATCACCCTTGCCTTGCGCAAGCATTTTCATACCTACTGCCATAGAACAGTTGCTCTTATCTTTCAATATAGAGCTAGGATTATCATCCATTGCGATAACATCTTCGCAGTTTACGATTTCTATCCTATCTAGGTTGAGTGAATTTTCTTCTGCTATTTTTCTTATCTCATCTTCACATCCAACAAGAATAGCCTCACTGTCAAATTCATTTACTGCGATCGCAACACCTTTTATTATCTCTATAGGTGCATGATCTCCGCCCATTGCATCAACAATAATTTTCATAAAAAACACTCCTGTCAATTTAATACTTATTCTATATTAATAGCACGTAGTGCGTCAAAGCTTCTTATAGACATTTTTTCAGCTTTAAGCTGTTTATCACGTATTTTTTCATCAAGTGGTGGCAATATGCCAATGTTTGCACCCATTGGTTGAAAATCTGTAACACTTTCATCAGATATATAAACAGCCAAGGCACCCATCATAGTGCAATTGGGCATCACAAATTTTTCTTTACCCAAAATAAGTCTTGCCGCATTAATGCCGGCTATACATCCACTGCTCGCAGACTCGATATATCCTTCTACACCTGTGATCTGTCCGGCAAAAAACAAACCATCGCTACCTTTAACTTTATAGGTACTATCTAATAATTGCGGTGAATTAATGAATGTATTTCTATGCATAACACCATATCTCACAAAGTCTGCGTTTTTAAGGGCTGGTATCAAGCCAAAAACACGCTTTTGCTCCGGAAATTTCAAATTTGTCTGAAAGCCAACAAGATTATACATAGTTCCTGCAGAATTTTCCTTTCTTAGCTGCAGCACAGCCCATGGTCTATGTCCTGTGTGTGGATCTGTCAGTCCTACGGGTTTCATTGGACCGAAGCGAATAGTATCCTGACCTCTTCCGGCCATAATCTCTATAGGCATACAACCCTCGTATACCTTTGGATTCATCACATCTACGCCATGCAACGGAGTTCTTTCTCCGTTTATCAGTTCATTATAGAAAATTTCATATTCTTCTTTGTTTAATGGACAGTTGATGTAATCATCAGAATCACCCTTACCATATCTTGAAGCAAAGAAAGCGCTATCCATATCAATGCTATCCGCTGTGACAATAGGCGCAGCGGCATCAAAAAAGCTGAGACCGGAGCCATATGCTTTTTTTATACTAACTGAAAGTGCGTCACTGGTCAGAGGGCCTGTGGCAATTATATTGACACCATCTGTAGGCAATTCTGTAACTTCCATAGATTTTACAGTTATATTTTCATGTTCATGTATCTTTTTAGACACCATAGAAGCAAAAAGATCACGGTCAACAGCCAATGCACCGCCTGCCGGCACAGATGTTTGGTCTGCACATTCTAATATAATGGAATCAAGCATTCTCATCTCTTGCTTAAGCATACCGGCAGCACTAGCTGTTCTGGCTGCTTTAAATGAGTTCGAACACACAAGCTCAGCAAACATATCTGTTTTATGCACCGGTGTTTTCTTTTGTGGTTTCATCTCGATAAGCTCGACCTTAATTCCTCTTTTTGCTAGTTGCCATGCAGCCTCACATCCAGCAAGACCGGCTCCTATCACTCTTACTATCATACTATTTTTCGTCCTTTATATATTCACAGCTCTCAGAAGCACAATAAATTTTAGGTCTCTTTCCTTTTTTAGAGAAAAGTATACCTCCACACTTTGGACATTTTTCTGTGAGTGGTTCATCCCATGATGCAAAGTCACAATCAGGATAATGGTCACATCCATAGAAAGCTTTGCCACGCTTTGTCTTTTTTAATATTATCTTGCCATCACATTTAGGGCAGTCTACACCTGTTTCGACTACAAATTTCTTTATATTTTCACATTCAGGCCAGCCCGGACATGCAATAAACTTTCCGTATCTGCCGTATTTAACAACCATTTGGCGACCACATTTATCACATACCATATCAGTTTGGTCTTCTTTTAATGTTATTTTGACACCTTCCATATCTTTTTTTGCCTTCTTTAGAGTATCGTCAAAATCACCATAAAAGTCGTTGAGAAGTTCTACCCAACCTGTGGTGCCTTTTTCGACTGTGTCTAAGTTTTCTTCCATACCGGCAGTAAACTTAACGTTTACTATGTTAGGGAAGCATTTTTTCATAAGTTTTGTAAGCTCTTCGCCAAGTTCTGTTGGAACAAGTGCTTTGCTCTCACGTTTGACATATTCTCTGCTTGTAATTGTTGATATGGTTGCTGCATATGTTGATGGACGTCCTATACCATTTTCCTCAAGTGCTTTTACAAGCGAAGCTTCGGTGAAGCGTGCCGGTGGCTGTGTAAAATGCTGATTTGGCTTAAGCTCTTTTGGTTTAACAATTGTGGATGGCTCAAGTGGAGGTAATTCTGATGTTTTTTCTTCATCAACATCTTTACCCTCAACATAGAGCACTGTGTAACCATCAAACGTAACTCTATATCCACTTGCCTTAAACATATAACCATTACAAATTATTTCTGCTTGTGTTGTCTTGTGGTTGGCATCTGCCATCTGACAAGCTATAAATCTCTCCCAAATCAACTTATATAGCTTATATTGATCGAGAGTGAGATTGTGCTTTATTTTTTCCGGTTCCAGCCATGGCATAGAGGGTCTGATGGCTTCGTGACCATCTTGGGCATTGGAACGTGACTTATACACTCTCTCTTTAGAATGGAGGTATTTATCGCCCCATTTTCCTAAAATGTATTCACGAGCAGCAGCAATAGACTCAGCTGACATTCTCAAAGAGTCGGTTCTCATATATGTGATAAGACCGATAGCTCCCATTCCGTCTATTTCGACACCTTCATAAAGCTCCTGAGCTACCTTCATTGTACGCTGTGTTCTAAAGTTAAGTTTTCTACTAGCTTCTTGCTGTAAGGTTGAAGTAATAAATGGAGGTGCAGGAGATTTCTTTCTGTAGCCGTTTTTTACTTTAGTAATGGTGTATTCGCCACCATCAAGCTCAGATAATATTTTGTTTGCCTCATCTTCGTTATTTATAGCAAGCTTTTTGCCATCTGCTGTGCCATAAAAGCTTGAATTAAAGCTTTTTCTGCTTCCACGTGGGATAAATTTGGCATCTATCGACCAAAATTTCTGTGGAACAAATTTTCTGATTTCCTCTTCCCTGTCTACAATTATCCTTAGAGCTACACTCTGGACTCTTCCTGCTGACAAACCTCTACGGATTTTTTGCGAAACAAACGGACTTAGCTTGTAACCTACTATTCTATCAAGCAGACGTCTGGCCTGCTGTGCATCAACAAGGTCAAGATTAAGCTCACGTGGATTGCTCATTCCGTTAGCTACACCTGTTTTTGTAATTTCTGTAAATTCCACTCTATTTTTCTGATTTTCCGGTAATTTTAATATATAACTAAGATGCCATGATATGGCTTCACCCTCACGATCAGGGTCAGTTGCAAGATAAACAAACTCGCTGTCTGAGGCAAGCTCTTTTAGCTTTTTTACAAGCTCTTGCTTATCCTTCATCACAACATATTTAGGTTCAAAATTGTTTTTTATATCTATACTGAGACGACTTTTGGGAAGGTCACGAACATGACCCATAGAGGCTACAACCTCAAAATCCGGTCCCAGATATTTTTTTATTGTTTTAGCCTTTGATGGAGACTCTACAATGACAAGCTTCGACATCTTACCACTCCTCACTTAATTTCAAAATATCGTCCTGGACGTGAAATAATCATATCGTTAATTTCTAATTCTGTAAGAGCAAATTGAACATCAATTATATTAAGATTTGCTTTTAGGCATATATCATCAATAATTATCTGTTTATTTTCTTTTATTAATTCATAAATCAACCTAGCATCATCAGACATCTCTGACAAAATAGCTGATACTAAAATATTATTATCTGTATCAGTAGATTTTAAATCTGTATTTTCTATTGTTATCGCTTTTTCTGTTGGTTTAATAAATTTAAATGTTGTATTAGGAACATTTATATCACATAAAAACTCTTTTGGTGATCCATCAGAATAAAAGTATTGATCTATAATATCATCAACAGAAGTAGCAGGGATAGCACCGTTTTTTAATAACTCATTCGTTCCTTTAGAGTTATTACTAAGTGGACTGCCCGGAACAGCAAAAACATCACGGTTTTGCTCTGCTGCATAATTAGCTGTAATTAAAGCGCCGCTCCTTACATCCGCCTCTACAACGACGGTTCCCAACGAAAGACCACTTATAATTCTGTTTCGCATAGGAAAAGTGTATGGTTTTGCAACAAAGTCAGGCGGAAATTCGCTGATTAGTGCGCCCTTTTCAGAAATTGCATCACGCATTTCTTTGTTAGCAAGTAGATATGGACTATTGATGCCACATCCCAATACACATACACCTATACCACCCGCACGAATTGTGCCCTTATGAGCTGCACTATCTATACCAAGCGCACCGCCACTTACAACGGTTATCCCATGCTTTGCGAGCTTAAAAGAGAATTCCTCCGCTATCTTATATCCGGAATCGGTGGATTTTCTGGTGCCAACGATTGCAATTTTTATATCATTTTTAGGAATTTCACCTTTATAGTATAGAACCGAAGGTGGATTATATATTTTTCGGAGAAGATCAGGATATTCAGAATCCCAAATAGAAAGCACTGAAATATTGTTTTTTTCACAGCTCTTGACAATCTTCTCCGCTGTAACCATATCGGCAGATGTTAATTTTGAAAGCTCTGCCCTGGAAAAGCATCCGCAATATACCCACTCACCATATCCTGCTTTGAAAAACTCCTCAGCACTGCCAAAAAACCGCTTAATAGTTAAAATTTTACTATTTGCAAAGCCTATAGCCTGCTGAAGCAGTATATCATATATTTTTTCAAAAGCATTGGTCATTTCATTAGCTCCCACATAGTAATTGTCGCAGCAGTTGCAGCATTTAGCGATTCACACTTACCTTTCATAGGAATGGTAAATCTGCAAGATGAGTTTGCAACTGTATCTTTTGTAAGTCCGTTGCCCTCGTTGCCTATCAAAACAACGCTTCCTGGCAAAAAATCCAGCTCTGTCAAAAGAGCATCAGCATTGGCTACTACTCCAGCATAAGTAGCAAACCCACATCTGTTTAATTCTAATACATAATCAGGCATATTGTCAACAAAAAGAAACGACATTCTAAAAATCATGCCCATGCTTCCTCTTATCACTTTTGGAGAAAGTATATCACAACAATCACCGGACAATATTAATCCATCTACTCCAAGCGCCTGTGCTGTTCTTATGATTGTGCCCATATTTGATGGATCGCTCACATTTTCAAGTGCAATATACCTGCCTGTTTTCACAGGATTAATATTTTTGATAATATCATTTTTACACACGCAGATTACACCCTGTGGTGACTTTGTATCAGAAATTTTTTCAAAAAGCTCCTTAGGTACTTGTATGCTTTTTCTTGCCAGTTTAGAAAGACTTTCGACCAAATCGTTATATTTATCCGGATATTGATCTGAAACACACAACAACTCAAACTCTATATTATCACTGGAAAGCTCACTGCAAAGTCTGAAACCCTCACAAACAAACTCACCCATCTTTTTTCTTTGTTTAGCTGATAAGTTAAGCATAGAAATCTTCTTAACAAGTTTATTTTCTCTAGAAGTAATAAATTCCATAAGGTTTAACCCTTTCGTAATCAAATTAAGCCCATAACCTCGGAAATCTTTTTTCCTTTTATATATACTCTTGGCACACGCTTTCCTACAAGACACACTATTTCATAATTAATTGTATCACATAGACGTGCAATATCATCACAGCTTATATTGTTATCACCAAATATGGTGACTGTATCGCCACGTTTAACATCTGAGATATTTGTAACATCTACCATTATCTGATCCATGCAAACTCTACCTAAGATCATTGCATTTTGTTCATTGATATATATGTATCCTTTATTGCCAAGATGTCTGCTAAGTCCATCTGCATATCCTATAGGTATAGTTGCAATCTTAATAGGTCTATCTGACTTAAATGTACAACCATAGCCTACAAGTGAGCCTGCAGGAACTTCTTTTACATGAGATACAACAGCTTTAACACACATAACAGGTCTAAGCGGAATTTTGTTATTTATTTTATCAGACGAAAGTCCATATAGTATTATACCCGCTCTTACCATATCAAGATGCATCGAAGGATAATCTAGAATTGCTGCACTGTTTGCACAATGACGAATGTTAAATTTTATTCCATGTGCTTCTATCATATTTATAGCGGTCGTAAAACATTCAAACTGTTTTTGGGTATATTCTGCTCCGCAATCTCCCTCATCTGCAAGTGCAAAGTGGGTAAATACACCATCAGGATGCAATCCATCAAGTGTGCAAATTTTAAATGCATCATCTACTGCTGATGATATTTGAGTAGTTGTCTGACAAAGCAAACCTATCCTTGTCATACCGGTGTCAAGCTTTAGGTGAATTTTTACTGATACACCTTGTGTAACAGCATATTGTGATAGTCTGACAGCATAATCAAGTGAATAAACCGCTTGGGAAATATTATTATTAGCAAGCGTGGCTGCTTCCTCTTCTGGTGTATAGCCTAGTATAAGTATAGGTAGAGTTATTCCATTATGCCTTAGCTGCAATGCTTCGTCTAGGTTACTCACAGCAAAATAATCAGCACCCATACGCTCATATTCTTTAGCAAGCACAGTTGCCCCGTGGCCATATGCATCAGCCTTTATTACGCAGAGCAATTTTGCATCTTTTATGCACTTTTTTATTTCTATAAAATTATGCTCCAGCGCATCCAAATCAATCTCTGCCCACGCACGCTTTAAAAAATGATTCATAGTAAATGTATCTCCAATAAATAATCAGTTGTTTTTTATGTATTCTAAAACAACACTCACTGCTTTTTCGGCAGATGATTGCAAAAATTCAGTATAGTTCCCAATAGATTCATCATCAGCAGTGTCTGATATAGCACGCACGATAACACAATCAACATCATTTACAAAACACACGTGATTGATACTGCCACTTTCCATATCACAGGCGATTGCTGAAAAAATATTTTTTAATGTATTTTTGTAATCTCTGTCTGACAAAAATCTATCTGCACTTGCTATTGTGCCTGATAATACATTTAAACTCAATTTATCTGCATACTGCAACACTTTATCCTTTGCTTCACCTTTACATTCCATATGTACTATATTAAGTCCAGATATCATGCCTAATGGATCACCAAAATCGGTAGTATCCATGTCATATTGGACTGTATCATAACCAATCGCCACACTGCCTATTTTTAATCGGCTGTCTATAGCACCTGCTACGCCGGTGTTGATGACTACCGAAGGTGAAAATATGAGAATCATTGTTTGAGCACATATTGCTGCAAAGACTTTTCCTATGCCACATTTTGCAACAACAACATCCTTCCCGTAAATTTGCCCACTCACAAACTCTATCCCAGAGTAAATTTCTGTCTTTTTATTTTCAATGATGTTTTTTAGCTTCTCAACCTCAACATTCATTGCACCTATTATTCCTATCATATCAAAACCCCATTAATACATAAAATCGTTTTCTTTACTATCAAGAACCTCTAAATAGTTTTCACATTCGCAGACTGCTGATTTGAGATCTAAAGAGCGATAATTGCCACATTCAATAGCAGATGAACCAAACACTTCTCCATTATGATTAATACAAAGCTGTAATGCGTTTTTAATTTCTAAAAGAGTTTCTTCGTTATTAGCATTTCTAATCAATAGATAGAAGCCTGTCTGACATCCCATTGGTCCAAAATAAATTATTTTTTCTTTGAGTAGACCATTTCTAAGATAAGTCGCCATCAGATGCTCTATAGTGTGCATAGCAGAATTTGAAAGATAATCACCACAATTAGGCTTTTTAAATCTTAAATCATAAGTGGTGATATCACCATCTATACGTGAAACATATATACCTTCATCTAACTTTGTATGGTCAACAGTAAAACTAGCAATCTTTTTCATAGCTTTTTTTAAATGCTTTTTATAGCACTAAACCTCCAATTTAACATCATAATACTTATATATAATAACACCATATTTTAAATAATTCAATTATAAATAAGAATAAAGTAAAAAAATCAAAAAAATAGTTCAAAAGCCTTGACATAAGGAAATAAATAATATATAATAACACCGCTGTAAAGGTTAAGTGCTTTACAGCACAGAGGAGCTAAAGATATGGATAATAATTTTGAGCTTTCTATGTTGCTTGATTTTTATGGTTCTTTACTTACTGATAAACAGCGTGATATTGCGGAATTATATTATAATGGTGATTATTCGCTTAGCGAAATTGCTCAAGATCTTCAGATATCTCGCCAAGGAGTAAGAGATTCCTTAAAGCGTGCAGAAACACAGTTGCGATTATTTGAAGATAAAATTGGATTTATGAAAAAATACTCGGAATTGAATTTTACATTAGCAAAAATAAAATTAATTTCTAAAAATGCGATAGAAACACGTAATTCGAACGATATGTGTTCTGCTCTTGAATCAATATATAATCTAGCAAAAATTTCAGATACAACAGAAGGGATGATATAAAATATGGCTTTTGAAGGACTTTCAGAAAAGCTTAGTGCAGCTTTTAAAAAGTTGCGTTCAAAAGGCAGGTTAAGCGAGCGTGACGTAAGAGATGCAATGCGTGAAGTACGCCTAGCACTTCTTGAAGCTGATGTTAATTACAAAATCGCTAAAGATTTTACAGCGAAAGTTACCGAACGTGCTGTTGGATCAGATGTTTTGGAGAGCTTAACCCCAGCCCAGATGGTTATTAAAATAGTTAATGAAGAGTTGACTGCTCTTATGGGTAGCACTAACGCCAGACTTGAGTTTGCGTCAAAATCTCCATCTATAATTATGATGTGCGGTTTGCAGGGTTCGGGTAAAACAACCCATACAGCAAAACTTGCTAAGCTTCTTATTTCGCAAGGACGCCGACCATTGCTCGCAGCATGTGACGTATATAGACCGGCGGCTATCGATCAGTTAAAGGTTGTTGGTAAAAAAGCCGGTGCACCTGTTTTTGAAATGGGAAAAGCCGATCCTGTTGAAATCTCACAGAAAGCAATTAAATATGCAAAAGATTATGGAAACGACGTAGTTATACTTGATACAGCAGGACGTCTTCACATTGACGAACAGCTCATGGGTGAGCTTAAAAAAATAAAAGAAACAGTATCTCCTGATGAAATATTGCTTGTTGTAGACTCTATGACCGGTCAAGATGCTGTTAATGTTGCAAAATCATTTAATGAGCTTTTGGATATAACAGGTGTTATACTAACAAAGCTTGATGGTGATACTCGTGGCGGTGCAGCACTTTCTGTTAAAGAAGTTACCGGTAAACCTATAAAGTTCTGTGGTACCGGTGAAAAACTAGAAGATCTTGAGATCTTCTATCCTGACAGAATGGCATCACGTATTCTTGGTATGGGCGATGTGCTCACACTAATAGAAGAAGCTGAAAGCAAGCTAGATGCAAAAAAAGCCGAAAAAATGGCAGAAAAGCTTTCAAAAAACACCTTTGACCTAAATGATCTGCTTGAACAATTTCATCAGATAAAGAAATTGGGGCCTATAAAGAATGTTCTCACAAAGTTGCCGGGTGTTGGCAATAAACTTGATAATGTAGAATTTGACGATAGGCAAATCGACAGAATGGCATCAATCATAATGTCAATGACACACGCTGAAAGAGAAAAGCCAGATATGATTAATGCTTCTAGAAAGAAACGAATTGCCGCAGGTAGTGGCTCAAAAATTGAAGATGTCAACCGTTTATTGCGTCAATTTGAACAAATGCGTAAAATGGTAAAGCAAATGAATGGCACAGAAGTTAAGAGAAAGATGCGTCATTTGCCCGGACTAGGCGGTCCACCAAGACGTGGTTTATAATAACTCGGTATTGTACCGATATTTATAATAAAAGAATATTTATTTGGAGGTGAATAATAATGGCAGTTAAAATCAGATTGCGTCGCATGGGTGCAAAGAAATCACCTTTCTATCGCATCGTTGTAGCAGATTCTAGATATCCAAGAGATGGTAGATTCATCGAGGAATTAGGTTATTACAACCCACTTACAGAGCCAGCACTCGTAAAGGTTGATGCTGAGAAGACAAAGAAGTGGATTGCAAATGGTGCACAACCAACAGACACTGTTAAAGCTTTACTCAAGAAGAACAACATTCTTGACTAATTTTTTGCGGAGGATAAAATATTATGAAAGACTTGCTTAAGGTTATAGCTCAGGGTCTTGTTGAGAATCCTGATGCTGTAAGTGTAACAGAAGATGAAGTTAACGAGGAAGGTATCATCGTATATCATCTTCATGTTGCTCAGGAAGATATGGGCCGTGTAATTGGAAAGCAAGGCCGTATCGCTAAGTCAATACGCACAATTGCAAGATCCGTTGCAATTAGAAACAATACTAAAGTAATGGTTGAAATAGACTAATTTTATTATCTGTTTTGTTGGAGCTTCACTTGATGTGAGGCTCTTTTTTCATGTTATCAAATATATAAAAACCCAGACTGATAAAAAAGTCTGGATTTTTATATATAATATTTTCATTTTCTTAACTGTCTTAAATAATCTTTAATCTGATTATCGATACGGTAGCTCTCGATTGCCTTTTGGATTGTTTTATTGTGAATCTTTTTATCTAACATATTGTTTTCAAGATATCTTACCGCATGTTCATATTGAAACACAAGTGCTGTGGCAAAGTACCATGCAATCATCATATTTAGGTAATAGTCATCTCCTGCTTGACAAGCTACCATATTCATATATTTAGGATCAAAGCTTTCGTTATCAAGATAAAGCTTCATTAGTTGTCTTATTGCAAAGCGCTTTACATATACATGATCAGAAGCAATCCATTTGTAAATCTCTTTTATTAGTAATCCCCTATTCTTTTTAAAAACAACCGGAAAGAACGAATCGCATGTTGCCCAATTGTCTATATAAGGGAGGAACTCATTTACAAGATCAACACAGGTGTGAAAATCCTTTTCTATTTCTATTAGGAATGCATGGAGATTATTTTCTTCATAATATTTATGCGGGAGTGAATGCAAAAACGTTTCTGATTCCTTACATCCATTCAAGTTTTTGGCAAGCTTCCTGAGGGCTGGTGTGCGTACGCCTATTACTTTTTCACGATCAACATTGGGTATAAGCTTGCAGTGAAAGTTTCGATATTCTTCGTCTTTCAAAGAAAAAAGCATTGCTTGAATAGTATCATTTTCGATCATCGTATTTTACTCCGCTTATCTTATATATTTCTTCAATATAAGAGGAATTTTTTACAACTTCCACTTGTTTTTTAATAGCTTGCGGTTTAGTTATCAGCGTCTTTATTCCTTTATGTAACCAACAAAAAGGCAATAATATAGGGGCTTTTTCTAATATGGGATATATTTTTTTCATTATATCTATATTCAAAAACCATATACTAAGATAATTCCTTATTTTTTTTGCTTTAGAAATTTTCTTTTTTACATCTATCTCATTTAATCTGTTGAAACCACCAACTAAAGTATTTCCAAATACACCGTTTGAGTATAAAAATAAGGCAATTTTTCTGTAGTTGGTATCATATTCACCTGATTTAAACCAGATATCACTCAGATTTTTCATCTTTTTAAAAAAATCTAGAAGCGAAAATTCATCAAGTTTTCTATGCACATATTCCTTGTCGTACTGTAATTTTTCGGTTAAGAAATATATATCTAATAAAAATCTGATTCCTGCACCTTCACCAACATAATGCTTATAAAAATGCGCTACACTATGTAAAAGCAAGTCTTCGTTGCTCATTACACGCACATATTTAAATTCATCTGAATATGGAATACTCCTATCAAATGAAGATGAAAAATACTCAAATCCCGGTATTCTATCTTCTACTAGATTTTTATGCATTTCATAGTTATAGATTGGCAGCTTGTGATATATTAGTTGATCGTATTCATCTTTTTTAAATGTAAAACCTAATGATAGCATAATTTCATTTAGATCTTCAGCTCTGGAACTATCGAAATATATATCTGTATCAACAGAATATCGCATAGACTCTACAGGATATAAATTCTTAATGCAAAAACCTTTCATTGGCATACAGTTTATTTCTTTTTCATCAAGCATAGAAAAAATACGCTCTGTCATCAACTGCTGTTTGGCTTCTCTTATTGTGAACTTTTTGTAATCCTCATAAAACGGCAATAAATCCGTGTCACTTAATCCCATGTTCTTTATTGCATAGTAGGTCATATTCGTGACATTTTGTTTATTTGCAAAATTATATACATCTAACCAAGTTATATCATTTGGTTTATCCTGAGGTTTTGTATTTAAAATTACAGATCTTAACAAAGATATAACATAATCTCCCAAAATTATATGTCTGTTTTCCATTTACTAATTTTCCTTGCTCAATATTATAAATAAAAATGGCACTGACCAACTTCATTTTAATAAGTCAATGCCATTTATCAATAAACAATATAAATTCTTTAAGGTTTGACTACTTGGCTCCATCCTTCTTCATCCGTATCAGTGTCTACCAAATCAAAGATATCTCCACCGTTTGGATTTTCAAAAGAGGATATGAGCTTTGCAATATATTTTTGAATCATAACGACATCTTCCATATTGACATTATTATCAAATGTAACATCAGCTGCCCATAAGGCATCGCCTTCATTTTCAACACTTCCTGAAATTGTTAATAGCTTAGCAAGATGTCTCTGAAGCATAACGATATCATCCATTGTAATTTTCTCATCACAATTGACATCGCCTTTTTTGCACTCATCAAGCAATACTATATCATCATCTGCAAATGCAACGGATACCGATGAAATCATTAGCGTGCATATAATCAAGGATATAATTGATAATAATACTTTTTTCATTATAAATTCCTCCAAAACAATCATTTTTCTTTTATAAGTCTAACATATTACTATACATTCCGTCAAGTGAATACTACAAAATTTTGTTTTACAGAAATTAAAAACCTTAATTTTTTATTAATGATTATAAGTTTTTAGTTCAAGTACATTGAATGAAATGTATTTCCATCAATTGTCTTCCACATAACCAGCTCATCTTCTATTATCATATAGCTATGCGGTGAATTTTCTTTTGGGATCGAGACTGAACCGGGATTCAGATATATATTATTATCTCCAAAGCTTTGCCATGCCGGAATATGAGTGTGTCCATGCAAGATTACATCATCTCGTTGAAGTGGTGGCAGAGAATTTAAATTAAATTTATGACCATGTGTAATATAAATATTACGACCTGCTGTATAAAGCACAGCATAATCTGCCATTATGGGAAATGACAGAACCATTTGATCTACTTCCCCATCACAGTTGCCCCTAACACATAAAATTTTATTTTTGTAGTTATTTAGCATTTCTATAACCTGTTTTGGATCATATTCTTTTGGCAAGTCATTGCGTGGACCATGGTAAAGAAGATCACCTAAAAGAATAATTTTGTCAGGTTTTTCATACTCAAAAACAGATATTAATTGTTTACAGTAAAAGGCAGAGCCATGTATATCAGACGCAACAAGATATTTCATTGTTATCTCTCCAAATTCAATGTCATATTTTCATCATAAATAATATCTACTAATAATGGTAGTAATTCACGCCAATCATAACCATAATATCCATAGGTAGCAGATGGTCTATCATCAGATATGGTGTAATTTTTACTATTATTATTTAAACTAAATTTTGATAAACCTAACTTATATTTATCAAAATCGGGTGGTGCATCCTCTGAGGGACTTAGATTTGAATGCATATACAGACTATCAATTTTCATATTATTTGCACCCAAAATATCGCTATTTCTGTCATTTCCAATCATTATACATTTGTTACAATCCAAGTTATGTTCTTTTATTAAAGCATCAAAAAACCTAGAATCAGGCTTTTTGTGCCCATAGTTTGAAGACAGGTATATTCCATTAAAGTATTTTGAAATTCCAAGTGCTTGCAATTCATACTTTGTAAACACAGCTTGTGCGTTACTTAATAACCACAACCTACACCCTATTTTTTTAAGAAATTTTAAGGCTTCTACAACACCCGGATACAGTTTCAGATAATTTATAGATGTAATCCTAAATAATTGAGCAGCATATAAACCTAGCTGATCGCAGTTATCTAAAATACCCTTTTTGATAAAAAGTTTCGAAAAGATTTTTTCGATCTTGACTTCCGGATAACATTCATAGGTTGTCGTTGAACTCTTTTCTGTTTTTTCTATCAGCTCTAAATATGATGTTTTAAGCTCGTCGGCTGTATAATTTGCAGCATAAAAATTGTAAAAGAGCGCAGTCTTCTCGAAAGTTAGGTTATCTTCCTCTGTGTTTATATCTACCAAAGTACCATACAAATCAAAAATAATATCAGTGTAGCGCATTATTTATCTCCTGAATTATAAGTATATTAATGTACTTTCTGGGTAAATTGATTTTTGCATTTTGGACACGTAATCATAATCTTTTTCTTTTTATTTTGCTTAGGTATTCTTAAATTTGCCTTGCAATTTGGACACTTATAGTATCTATGAGTTTTTCTATCACGAATTTTGTTTTTATTTAATGTGAAAAAATCTTTAACCATAAATTTTATTTTAAGATATTTATCTCTCTCAGCTTTTCGCTTGTATATATTTTTAGATAATGTGCGAAAAATAGATAACCCAATCAAAACTAAAGAAAATATCGATATCGATCTAAGTGGTTTTATATAGCTCAAAATCATTATAATAATAGCTGAAATTGAGAGAAAACGAGAAAGCTCATCCGAACCATATCTGCCCTGCATAAAGCTAACAAATTTATAAGCCAAATTTTGATACCACTTCATATATACATCTCCATGTAGTTATTATTTTATTTAAAATAAATATGTATGTAATCTTTTAATTGATAAAAAAAGATTGTAAGACATCCAGAACACATTTGATATTCATATAATCATTAAGTTTAAGAATCAAACAGTTCATATTAGTCTTTCTAAAAAAATAAGATTTGGAAACTTAAAGATTTGTCTCCGATTGTAGAATAGATAATTTAATCAAATAAAAAGGCTTTTAATTCTTCAACTGTTTTAAAGTATCTGTCACAGTTGGCTCTCATAAATTTTTCAATCTCTTCTATATCATTAGCCCAGCCTGCCGCTACAAAAGGAACATTTACAGCCTTAGCCATATCAAAACCTGGCTTTAAATCATCAATTACAATCATTTCTTGAGGAGCTAGATCATAGTTTTGCATAAGTTGCACTAGTGGCCAAGGATTTGGTTTTTTTTGATGCGAGGGATATTCCCATCCGAATGTCATGTCTGGTTCAGGCAGGTTGTTTGCCTTGTAATCACGAAGAATATTTTCTGAATAAGAATGACTTACAACGGCAATTATTCCGCCACGCCTCTTATGCTCTTCTAATATTTCTCTCATGCCCGGATAAACAGACGGAATATGCTGTTTAACATAATCCAACCAGTACAACTGTTCTTTATCCATATCTTCCTCAGACATTCCGCATATTTCACTAAAAAATTTAACAACACCGGGATCGAAATTGTATTTAAAATACTCTTCTAGAGTGATATTCACTCCCGGTAAAAAGCTATTAGCATACTCCACAAAACATGGATAGTGTATTAAGGCCGTTGAATTTACTACGGTGTCATCATGATCCAATACAAGACATTTATATTTTAACTCCATTTTAATTTCCTTCCTGTGTTTAATACATTAAGATCTTTCAGAAACTCCTGTTCATTCTAATTAATTGCCGATTACATGATGAAATTATATCATATAAAAAACTTTAGGACAATAAGAATCCTAATATTCTTTTTCATACGATGAAAATCTTGCTTTTGACATATAATAATTCTTGATAAATAAATGTGGTTGTGATAAAATTAAACACTGGAAAACACGAAAGAAGGAATGAAGCAAATGAAAAGAACAGCTCTATCTGACAGAAAATTGCCTGATTATACACGAGGTGAAGAAATCTTTAACATGGTTTCGCACATTGTGGGCGGAGCACTAGGCATTGTAGCACTTGTTCTGTGTGTGGTAAAAGCTGCACAGCACGATAACATATGGGGTGTAATAAGCGGCGCAATATATGGTGCATCTTTAATTGTATTATATTCTATGTCAAGTATTTATCATGGACTGATACCGGAGAGACCAAAAAAGGTTATGCAGGTTCTTGACCATTGCACAATTTATTTTCTAATTGCAGGAACATATACTCCTCTACTACTTGCAGGAATTAGAAATGTAAATCCCGTTGTTGCATGGGTGCTTTTTGGAATTGTATGGGGTTGTGCAGTTTTAGCCACCACATTCACAGCGATTGATTTAAATAAGTATAAGGTTTTTTCAATGATATGCTATATTGCGATGGGCTGGTGCATAATATTTGCTTTAAAAACCACTATACAAGCTGTAAGTATTCAAGGGTTCGTGTATCTGATTACCGGTGGAATATCCTATACTATTGGTGCTGTATTATATAGAATCGGAAAAAAACACAGATATATACATTCTGTATTCCATATCTTTGTCGTAATAGGTAGTATATTACACTTTTTCTGTATTTTCTTATACACAATGTAAAGTAATAATGGACATGAGGTGACAGGCATTGCCTATTACAAAAAATAAAATTGAACGAACTAAAATAAAAAAATTTAAAAAAACAAAAATAAAGACATTTAAGGCACATAGTATATGCAGTGAAAAAATTATAGATACGAGAAATAATATGGACAAAGAGCGAAAACTTAAAATTTTGCGTTTTTGGATGAGAATTATCGCCTCTGTGATTTGTGTTGTTATATTTATGAGTGCGTTATACTTCCTATTTGTTGTTGGAAATGATACGCTGGATTTTTCTTTAACAGAATTGATTTCAACCGATACCGAGGTAATTGTATCCGCTGAGAATAAGCCTGAGAAAGAAGACTCGGCAAAAATAAACGAACGTCTAATAACAGTGGTAAATTCAAATAACAGGATAGATAGTGGCTTCACACCGAAACTATATGAATATGATGGCGTGTTTATATCAAAAGATATGTTAAGCGATCTTGAAGAAATGATGACAGAAGCAGAAAAAAACGGGTTAAATCTAAAAATAACAAAAGGTTATGTGTCATATGAAGAGCAGCAGAAAACATATGAAGATACCATTAACTATTTTGAAAATGAGATGGGATATAGCTCTGTAAAATCAGAAGAATATGCTATGAAGACCACACCTGATGGTGAAAGCTGTGAATATAGAACCGGCTTACTCATATCATTTGATAGTGGCAATGAAAACTTTGAAAAAACTAGCGAATATATATGGCTTTACAACAATTGTGTTAAGTATGGTTTTGTATTACGATATCCCGAAAAGAAAGAAAATTATACCGGTTATGAACCGATATACAATACCTTTAGATACGTTGGTAAAGAAAATGCCAAAAGGATGCGTATGCTCGATATGAGTTTAGAGGAATACCGCAACTATATTGATAATCAGTCCACGTCAATCTAATTTTGTAATAAATTTGTAATTTCAAAAAGTCGCCCAACATGGTATAACATAAGTGGGTGATAAATATGAAAAGCTTTGAGCTATTACAAGAACAAATGGTAACATTGGAAAAAGAAACCGAGCACAAA
>JAQXOB010000019.1 GCA_029098305.1 Clostridia bacterium | reverse complement strand
GGCTTATTTGAGTTGCGTCTTTTTCCGATTTTATACCTTTTTTCTTTCATTTTAGCTTATTTCTCATACTAATTTCCGTCAATTTCCCAAGGTAACTTCTACTCCTTTCCTACTGTGGAACTTACTTTGGGAATTAACTATAATGCAAAAGCTTCTAATTTAGATACTTAGTGACACCGGTGACATAAGCACTGAGAATATACAGCTTAACCTTATAAATTACTCACACACTATGGTGAGAACTCTAATTATTAGTTTTCTTTTATCTTTGATAAAACATCATTTATCAATTTTCTCAGCAATTTCGCCCTTGTGTTTATATATGCTGTTTTGTGGCACATAACCTCTCACCATTGATAGGGGATAGATGCTTGAACCTTTGCCTACCACGGTGCCTGGATTAAGCACACTGTTGCATCCTACCTCTACATTGTCACCTAAAATAGCACCAAGCTTTTTTCTTCCTGTTGCAACCTTTTCGCTGTTTATGCTTATAGTAACAAGTGATTTATCTGACTTTAAGTTTGATGTTATACTGCCTGCTCCGGTGTGAGATTTATATCCCAGTATAGAATCTCCTATATAGTTATAATGTGGTGTTTGCACATTGTCAAAAAGCAGTGAATTTTTAAGCTCAGTGGAGTTGCCCACAACAGCATTTTTTCCTATTATGGCACTGCCACGTATAAATGCACAGTGGCGCACCTCAGCATTCTCACATACTATGAGAGGTCCCGTAATACTTGCAGTTGGTGCCACTTTTGCACTCTTTGCAATCCAAACATTTTCTCCACGTTCTTCGTAGATATCTTTATCAAGCTTTTGTCCCAAATCAATGATAAATTGCTTTAGTTCATCCAATATTTCCCAAGGGTATGTCTTGCCATTAAAGATATCTTTAGCAATAGTATGTTCTAAATCAAAAAGATTTTCTATCTTAAGTTCTTTCATTTTTACATATTCTCCTTATACATTAAATAGGAAGTGAACCACATCGCCGTCTTTCATCACATATTCTTTGCCTTCACTTCTCAGCAATCCTTTTTCCTTTGCAACTGCGAGAGATCCACACTCAACCAGCTCTTCGAAAGAAATTATCTCTGCACGAATAAATCCACGCTCAAAGTCAGTGTGAATCTTGCCTGCTGCTTGTGGTGCCTTTGTACCTTTCTTTATAGTCCATGCGCGTACCTCCGGCTTGCCTGCTGTTAGATAGGAGATAAGTCCTAATAGAGCGTAACATTCTGTGATTAGTCTTTCAAGTCCACTTTGCTCTAATCCTAATTCAGATAGGAATATCTGCTTTTCGTCTTCTTCCATTTCTCCGATTTCAGCTTCAAGCTCTGCACATATTGGTAGAACAGCGGAATTTTCGCTTTCTGCTATTTCTTTTACCTGTGCAAAATATTTGTTATCTTCAATACCATCTACAAAATCAGCATCGCTCATATTTGCAGCGTATATTATAGGTTTGTTCGTAAGTAATGTCACGCTTGCGAGAAGCTGTGCTTCTTCTTCGGTGCAATCTACACTTCTTGCAGATTTTCCTGCATTTAATGTTTCGAGAACTCTCTCAAAAAAGTCTACTTCTATCTGAAACTTCTTATCAGCCTTAAGCATTTTTTTTGCTTTATCTATTCTTCTTTCTACCATCTCTACATCAGAGAGAATAAGCTCAAGATTGATGGTGTCGATATCTCTTTTTGGATCTACACTGCCATCTACATGCACGATATTGTCATTATCAAAGCATCTTACCACGTGAACGATAGCGTCTACCTCACGTATATTAGACAAAAATTTGTTGCCCAAACCTTCGCCTTTTGACGCTCCTTTAACCAAGCCTGCAATATCAACAAACTCTATGGTTGCAGGAGTAAACTTATCCGGATCATACATTTCTGCTAGTTTATCCAAACGCTTGTCCGGTACAGATACTATTCCTACATTTGGCTCTATTGTGCAGAATGGGTAGTTTGCAGATTGCGCACCTGCATTTGTGATAGCATTAAATAATGTGCTTTTGCCTACATTTGGCAAACCAACGATTCCTAATTTCATAATATGTTAAGTTCCTTTCAATTATTTATAAGTTTATTGTGGACTAATCAGTCTTTGAACAACCCATATGGCACCATATATAACGGGCTGATGAACAATATATATTACAAGTGCATTTTTTCCAAACCATTGCAATGGAACAATGCATGATTTTGAAAAGAAAGACGGCAACTTGCCTCTGGAAGCCCACACACCAACAAATGTGCCTGCAATAAAAAGCATAGACCATGGCAAAATAGGGAAATAATCAGCCGAGAAGAAGTTCTCACTTGGAAATCCTAAAAAGAAGAGAAAAGGCACGCTATAAAACACATCGGGTACCTCCCTGCCAAATGATTCTATGCCAATATATCCTTGAGGCAATCTGTATGTGAAGATAAACAGTGCAAGAAAGATTATTAATCCGAGAAATGGAGTAATCTTATCTAGAAATTTCGATGTTGCAGAGAATAGAAGTATAGAAAGAGCCAGAAGATGCAATATTCCAAAATATATCTCATAATTATACATACCAAAAGACGGAAGCACTATTATTGTCACCGCCGATATCGCAACCGCTATTATTACCAGTTTTATTCCACGTTTTGTATTATTGCTGCTCAATCTCGAACAAAGACCGGATATAAATATAAAGAGTCCGGCAAAATATGGTTCAGCAGGCTTAAAAAAATCTAGAGCAGATGCTGCAAATGACATTCCAAAAACCTGACTAAGCGTAAATAGTGCGTGATATACTATCATACAGACTACCGCCAGGCCTCTTAGCTCATCAATAATGTTATATCTATTGCCATCAGACATAAACACACCTCCGTTAGTTGTCTAAAAAAAGACTATCGGATTTATTTTACCACCAATTATAGGAAAAAACAACCATTTTATTATGTTAGATTATTTTTTATAAATTGAGTTAATTCCCAAAGTAAGTTCCACAGTGGAAGTTGAGGTGGAATTTAATGTGGGAAAAGATTTGTGGTAGACTTAAGTCTGGGAAGGAGGTCCCAGACAATGAAAGAAAAAAAGTATAAACACATGACGTTGGATGAC
>JAQXOB010000018.1 GCA_029098305.1 Clostridia bacterium | reverse complement strand
GGCTTATTTGAGTTGCGTCTTTTTCCGATTTTATACCTTTTTTCTTTCATTTTAGCTTATTTCTCATACTAATTTCCGTCAATTTCCCAAGGTAACTTCTACTCCTTTCCTACTGTGGAACTTACTTTGGGAATTAACTATTGATAGAATATTTATTCAAAGCCACCATTCACACCGATGATCTGCCCTGTGACAAAATCAGATTCATGTGATGCAAGGAAAAGCGCAACCTTTGCAATGTCAAATCCTGTGCCAAGTCTGCCACATGGAGTACGCTCTATCAGCTTGTTTAATTCATCTTCATCAAACTCTGACAGCATATCGGTGTCTATACAGCCTGGTGCTATACAATTCACATTTATGCCGGCAGAGGCGTATTCTTTTGAGAGTGCCTTGGTAAGACCAATAATGCCTGCCTTTGTGACAGAATAATGGGTTTCGCATGATGCTCCACGCTCTCCCCATATGGATGAAATATTGATAATTCTGCCTTGCCCTATGCTTAGCATATGAGGAATCACCTCACGACAACAGTATATCGTACCGCTTAGGTTTACTCCGCAAATATTTTCCCATTCTTCGCTGGTGACATCGGTGAAAACCTTGTGCATTGATATGCCTGCATTGTTTATGAGCACATCTATGCGACCAAAGTCGTGAGATACTCTCTTAACCATATCTGCCACTTGCTGATATGATGAAACATCCGCCTGATATATCTCTGCTGTACCGCCATTGAGGATAATATCATTCTTTAGCTTTTTGGCATCAGAATCGCTTGTATTATAGTTTATTGCGATATTATATCCCTTTTGGGCAAATATTATAGAGCAGATCTTGCCTATTCCTCGTGATGCGCCTGTAATCAAAACTGTTTTTTTCATAAGCTGTCCTTTTCTACAAATTATTCACACAGACATCTTTTAACTTCAAGATACTTTTTTATCATTTCCACACAGCCATCCTCGCCTAAAGAGCTACTGTTCAGGCAGAGATCATAGTTTTTTGGATCTCCCCATTTTTGCGAGGTGTAAAAGCTATAATAATTGGCACGTGTTTTATCAGTTTTATTTATGGTGGTTTCGGCTTCGTGTGGCTCTATGCCATACATCTCACACACACGCTTTTTGCGATATTCCATATCGGCATAGATGAAAACCTTGAGGATGTTTGGTCTGTCTTTAAGAATATAGTCGCCACAGCGTCCGATGATAACACATGGTCCTTCATTTGCGATGTTGTTTATAACTTTGTGCTGTGCTATATAGAGTCTGTCGTTGTCGGGCATGGTGTTTATAGGAGAAAAGGTGTTGCCGATGTTATATATGCCCATTGACAAGGCATAGAGCAGGCTGTTTACAGCTCGTTCGTCTACGTTGGCAAAGACATTTGGGTTTACACCTGAATCCTTGACTGCTTTCGTGATAAGTTCTCGATCATATGATGGAATGTCAAGGTCTTTAGCAAGCTTTTCGCCGATCATTCTTCCGCCACTTCCGAATTGTCTAGCGATTGTTATCACACAGTTTTTCATAAATATGCCCCTTTCACAATTTTTTCATAATTATAAATATTCAGGAAATAATTTATTTATATATGTTTAATGTTTTAATCCCTTGTTCATTATATCACAAAAATATAATTTTTAAATCGTTTTTTATATTTTTTGAAAAAATAATATAGCTTATGAAGAAGATATCATTCAAAAGTAAATATATACGCAGAGTTCGTGCTGTGGCGTTGTCGTTGCCGATATTATTTGTTTTTGGAGCTGTCAGTGCATTCAGCTTAGCCTTTGGTGCGTTGCTCACAGTGATTGCAGTAACCATATTATCAGTATATGTGTATTTTTATGTGCCGTTACTATATAACTCGTTTGGTTACGAGCTGGGTGAAGATGAAATCGTGATAAAAAGAGGCGTGCTGTTTGAACAAAGCATAAAGGCAAGATTTTCTAAGATACAATATTACGAACTGTCTAGCACACCGTTACAAAGCATATTTAAGCTAAAAAGTATTCGAATATATCTGTGTGGAAGTGTAATCATAATGCCACACATGAATTATATAGATGCAAAGGCGATTGCAGAGGCTATACAGCATCACAAAGAAAAAATTAGAGACACCACCACTTAACAGAAAAGGGCATAAGAGCATGAATAAGAAAAAGAGAGTGCATCCCTACACATCAGTTATTTATCTTAAAAAGTTTTTATTTTTTATCATAGTGCCCGCTGTGCAGACATTAATTTTCAGAAAGATAAACAATGTATATTCTATATTAAACCTAATATTTTGCTTAGTTGTAGTACTATATGCAGTAATAAGAGCATATTTTGAGAGTTGCTCTATCTATGGCGATACCATTAGCATCACAAGAGGACTAATAGTGAGAACCAACATACAGCTACCGATATCTAGTGTAGACTCTATCACGATTCACAAAGGACTCATCAGTGGTAAGCTGTTTGGAGTGCGCAGGTTTTTTGCTGATGTGCCTTCACTCAGCCGAAAGATGAACACGGCTGTGTATGTAAGCCATGGCAGAGCAAAAGAAATAGTGGAATGTCTGGCAAAAAAAGATAATAAAAAGAAAATTTACACAGCAAAAAAATATAAAACACTCTTTATGGCGGTGCTGTGGTCAAATTCGCTCACGGGTTTTCTGATATTAATGCCGTTTATGAATAATATAAACAAGTTATTTGGCGGAAACCCAATAAACGAAATATATGAGGATATCAGCATCACAAAATATCTTATATATATTGGCTTTCCGCCTGTTGCGGCGACTGTGACAAATATATTGCTTATCTGTTGGGTTTTTTCGGTGGTGCTTCATCTTGGACGATACCTTATTTTTAACGTGGAAAAAAACGAAAGCCTAATCTATATCAACAGAGGCTTTTTCAGCCGAGCTACCTTTATCACAGGCAAAGAAAGTGTAAACGCTGTAACTATAAAGCAAAATATATCTATGATACCGTTTAATATCTATAGCGCATATATCCATACCATCAGCACTGAGAAGACCAAAGGAGATAAAAGCCTGCTCATATCTCCCGAAAGACGAAAAAACACCATGAGCATTATCGGCGAAATTATGAACTATGATGCATTTAGCGGAAAAGGCAAGGTAAGACCGCCAAGGAGTGCCAGGGCTGCATATATTTATTTTCCGTTTTGTATAATGTCAGCCGATGCCCTTTTGGCGATGACTTTGATTTATTTTGGAACTGATATAAAGCTGATATTCATAATTTCCATCTTTACAATGCCTGTTATTCTTATATGGATAGTGTTTCGGTTGATGGCGTTTGGCAGAGCTTCGTTCTCATATGGCGATGAGGGAATCACTCTAACTAACTACAATGGATTTTCTTTTAACGAAAACCTGATACCACTCAAAAAACTGCAAAAGCTGGATATAACGCAAAGTATTTTTCAGAAGATAAATGGACGTTGCAATATCATTGTGTATGTTTATTCTGAAAATAATATGAAGTTAAAAATAAAACAGATATCCCTCGACAGTGCAAAGAATATCTGTAATAATTTGTATCAAATTAGATGAGAGTGTCGCTTATAACTTCATCAAGTAAACCCGTATCTCTAAAAGAAAGACACTCCTCGTCTGCCACTATAATATGGTCTATAAGGGTTATTCCCACTAGATTTAGTGCAGAATATAGCTTTTGGGTGCATTGCAAATCTGCTTCAGACGGCAAGGGATTGCCACTAGGATGGTTGTGAGCAAGCACAGCCTTAGATGCCTTTTTCTCGCAGGCAAGGCTAACGATTCTCGGTATGCCTATATCCACGCCTTTTATGCCACCTTTGTTTATCACATCGCAGAAGAGCTCTTTACCTTTCTTATCTATCAGCATAAGCACAGAACGCTCGGTTGTGGTGCCGATAAATTTGCTTGCCATAATATCCATTAGCTTGCTATCCTCCACCTGCTGACCGTCATGCGACTTGTCGTTATAGATTCTGCAAACATCGGGTATTAATTTTAGCAAGACAGCGCCACTATGAGATATTCCTTTTTCTTCAAGAATATCTATTGGTGTTTCACATATAGAGGAAAAAGAATTAAAGGATTTTTCCAGTTCTTCAGCCACAGCCAGTGCATCACTGCGAGGCTGTGCATAAGACATCACAAGCTCTAAAATTTCTGTGTTGTCATAGCTATCTATTGTATCGGAAGAGTATTTTCTCCTCAGTGATTCTATGTATTCCTTGTTTTCGTCCATACTTATACCTAACCATCTAATAAATTAGTGCCATCTTAAAAACTAGTGTGAATTTTATCACAAAATAACACGCTCTGTCAATCATCGGTTATAGTGGTTTTTACCACATCAGAAAGTGTGATTATGCCAAGTATGTTTGGCAATGCCATAAGACCATTGATATTAGATGCCACTACCCATGCCAGCTCAGGCGATGTGACAGCTCCTACAATGATAAAAAGAACATACAAAACCCGAAAAATAGGTATCGACTTGCTGGAAAAAATATATTCGATTGCTTTTTCACCACAGCAACACCATCCGATTATCGTTGTGAAAGAAAACATTATTATGCATATGCTAAGCAGAAGTGAAGCTATATCATCACTCATAACACTACTGAAAGAATCTTCTACAAGCTTATACGGCTCAAAGCTCTTTACAGATGATGCAAGCAATTTGTTGTAAGTACCGCTGGTGAGTATAGTAAATGCTGTGAGTGTGCATATTACTATAGTGTCAAAAAACACTTGGAAAATGCTCCACATACCTTGTTTTAATGCACTCTCCACTTCAGATGATGCATATATAAGCGGTGCTGTGCCGAGGCCTGCTTCGTTGGAGGATAATCCACGCTGAAAACCAATAGAGATAGTCTTGGCTAGTGCCATGCCCGAAAAACCGCCCACGGCGGAGTCAAATCCCCATGCTGATTTAATAATGGTGGATAGTGATGGCATTATCATGCGATAATTGGCAATAATCACATAAAGACAGCATGATATATAGATTATCGTCATAGCAGGCACCAGCTTTTCTGTGATACTGCCAATCCTGCTGATACCACCCACGATAATTACAAAAGATATTGCCGATACCACCAATCCGGTGACGATGGGAGGCACGTTAAATCTGCTGTCTGCCGCCGAAGCAATTGAGTTTATCTGCACCATATTGCCTGTACCAAAAGATGCAATTATGCAAAACACAGCGAACATTATAGCGCAACACTTGCCTGCAAACGGCACAGAGCCAAAAGCTTTTTTGAGATATACCATTGTGCCGCCCTGCAGCTTTCCGTGCTTGTCGGTGTATCTGAATTTTATGTTGATTACATTCTCTGCAAATGCAATTATCATACCGATGAAAGCCGATACCCACATCCAAAAGACAGCTCCGGCGCCACCCATTATCAGAGCAGTGGCAACACCGATTATATTGCCTGTGCCTATTGTAGATGCAAGTGCAGTGGTAAGAGCTTGAAAAGGAGAGATTCTGCCTTTGTCTTGGGATTTTTGCCTGTTCTTTTTGAGTGAGAAGATTGTGTTTTTTAGCACATATGGAAATCGTCTAACCTGAAAAAACCTTGTGTTTATCGAGAAGTAAATACCTGCAAAGGTGAGCAGAACTATCATAGGTAAACCCCATATGACAGCATTTAATTTGTTGCTTATTTGGCATATCAGAGAATATATGTCAGTATTAGAAAAGAAATTATTCATATCGATTATCAATTACTGTCAATTCGTGACATCGTGATGGTGTTGTTGCCATAAGTTACTTTGCAGGTGTTGCCGTCTAGCTCATAGTCAAAGCTGATAGAATATGACATGGCACTATCGGTAATAGTAATTTGTTCTTCGGTGATAGAGTATATCCCGTTTAGCTCAAGACTTTTTTTGCCGTTGTCATAAACGATAAAGGTTGCGTTGTCATCGTCAAAGGACAAATCAGCAGACAATCCATAATCTCCTTCATAATGCCATCTGTGCATTGTAAATTCGTCTGACTCATTGGTTACGATTTGTTTTTTGGAGCATCCACACATTATGATTATTGCAATCGAGAGCAAAATACATATGATTTTGTTCATAAAAATCAGCCTTTCATCCATCAAATACTAAAAAATATGCCCATGCTATCAAAAATATAACAACCAAATTCGTTTTATGCGTTATTTTGTGACATACTAATGGATATAAACGTGACAATGCATATTTGGAATATTTGCACAACATGACAATGAAAAATATATTAATATTATCTAAAAAACTCTTGACTTTTACCAGTTGCTGGTACTATAATTGTTAGCAAGCTAACTTTTGGAGGTGCCTATGGAAAATAGTATTATCCACGAAGTGAAAATTGCCTCAAATGTAATAAAAAGGAGCATTGATGCCAAGCTTACGCAAAACGGGAGCTATGCTGATATCACCGGTTCTCAGTGTAAAATATTGAGCTATCTTGCAAAGTCTGGTGATAAAGATGTGTTTCAGAGAGATATAGAGAAAGATTTTTCTATCAGACGTAGCACAGCCACACAGATATTGCAATCAATGGAAAAAAACGGACTTATTGTGCGTATGTCGTCACAATCAGATGCAAGGCTAAAAAAATTAATGCTCACCGAAAAGGCACAAAAAATACGTGAGGATATGGAAAAAATAATTTCCGAAACCGAAATGCAAGCGCAAAAAGGCCTCACAGCAGAAGAAAAAGAATGTTTTTTTAATGTAATAAGCAAGATAAAAGACAATCTGTCATGGTAACAGGAGGAAGATAATAAAATGATAAAAAAACTGGCAAAATCAATTAGAGAATACAAGCTGGTGTCTATTCTTTCGCCACTGTGTATGGTGGGAGAGGCAGCAATGGAAACGCTGTTGCCATTTATACTAGCCAAGCTTGTTAATCAAATTCAGGCAGGATGCTCACTTGAAGAGATAGGAAGATATGGCATATTGCTGGTGGCTATGGCAGTTGTATCGCTGATGTTTGGAGGACTTGGGGGATTGGTGTCTTCTAAGGCATCCAGCGGATTTGCTAAGAACTTAAGGCACGATATATTTAGTCGTGTGCAGTCATTCTCATTTGAGAATATAGACAAATTCTCCACAGCATCGCTTGTAACCCGTATGACCACAGATGTCAGCAATGTTCAGATGTCTTATATGGTGATAATAAGGCTTGCAATTCGTGCGCCATTGATGCTGATATTCTCCATTATTATGGCAGCATATATGGGTGGAAAGCTTTCGGCTATGTTCGCTATCATCATACCAATACTTGCATTTGGATTTGTTGTTATTGGTGTCAAAGCATTGCCATCGTTTAAGCGTGTTTTCAAAAAATATGACAAGCTAAACGAGTCTATAGAAGAAAATATTATGGCTATGCGTGCTGTTAAGGCATTTAACCGTGAAGACTATGAAAAGGCAAAGTTCAAAAAATCTGCTGATGATATCTGCAAGGATTTCACACGTGCTGAGAGAATAGTAGCTTGCACAGCACCGCTGTTTCAAGCTTGTATGTACGCTGTTATGGTAGTAGTGCTTCTGTTAGGTTCTAAGATAATAGTAGAGTCTATGGGCGCAGAAATGAACGTAGGCCAGATGTCTGCTATGGTTACTTATGGATTTATGATATTGATGTCGCTCAATATGCTATCAATGATTTATGTGATGATAACTATGTCTGCTGAGTCTGCACGCCGTATAGCAGAGGTGCTTGATGAGGAGCCTTCTCTCAGCAATCCAAAGTCGCCGGTGTATGATGTTAAAGATGGCTCGATAGACTTTAACAATGTGAGCTTCAAGTATTCCAAAAAAGCAAAGTCTTATGCATTGGCTGATGTTAATCTGCATATCAAGTCAGGCGAAACAGTGGGAATATTGGGCTCGACCGGTTCTTCTAAGACCACATTGATTCAGCTTATATCAAGACTATATGATGTCACCGACGGCGAAGTGCTGGTGGGCGGAGTCGATGTGCGTGACTATGATATGGAAACCTTAAGAAATCAGGTTTCGGTAGTATTGCAAAAAAATCAGCTCTTTGCAGGCACTATCAGAGATAACCTCAAATGGGGCAACCTGGATGCAACTGATGATGAAATTAAAGAGGCTTGCAAGCTTGCTTGTGCTGATGAGTTTATTTCTACCTTCCCTGATGGATACGACACATGGATAGAGCAAGGAGGAGCCAATGTTTCAGGCGGACAAAAGCAACGTCTGTGCATAGCCAGAGCATTGCTCAAAAAGCCAAAGATTCTTATCTTAGATGACTCTACCAGTGCTGTTGATATGAAGACAGATGCTATCATCAGAAGTAGCTTTGAAAAATATATTCCGGAAACAACAAAGATAATAATAGCCCAGCGTGTGGCATCTGTGCAGGAGGCAGACAAAATTATTATTATGAATTCGGGCAGAATAGAGGCTGTTGGCACTCATGAAGAACTGCTAAAAACCAACGATATATATCGTGAAACATACGAGCAACAAACAAACGGAGGTGAAGACGATGAGCAAAAATAAAAAGGCTACTGCTCCAATGGGCAACAATATGCACAAACCTCCCAAAGCCAAAAAAGGCATAATGGGCAGAATAATAAAAACCCTTTTTGAATTTTATCCTCGTCTTATGCCTATCACAATAATATGCATTATATTTTCTGCAATTGTGTCGGCTATGCCTGCGCTCTTTTTGCAACAGGTTACCCAAGTAGTAGAAAATTGCTTTAGACAAGGCGATTGGGAAGCCGCAAAAGCTCAGATAGTGCCTAAGGTTATGATACTTGTAGGGCTTTATGTTTTGTCGGTTGTATCTGTAGCGCTTTTTAATCAGCTTATGGCATATATCACACAGGGATATTTGAACAAGATGCGCCAAAAGATTTTCAACGGTATGCAAAATCTTCCTATACGCTATTTTGACACCACTAAGCATGGCGATATTATGAGTCATTACACAAATGACATCGACACCATAAGACAGCTTATTTCACAAGGCTTGCCGGTACTTTTGCAGGCATCTGTTGTAGTATTCTCTGTGCTTTTTATCATGCTGTATTTCAGCGTATGGATGACGCTTCTTGTGCTTTTGGGCGTGGTGGCTATGATGTTTGTTTCTAAGAAGATAGGCGGTGGCTCTGCCAAGTATTTTATACGTCAGCAGAAAGCAGTGGGTAAGACCGAAGGCTTTGTTCAGGAAATGATGAACGGTCAAAAGGTAATAAAGGTGTTTTGTCATGAAAAAGAAAGCCAAAAGGACTTTGACGAAATCAACGAAGCACTCTTTCAAGATAGCTACAAGGCTCATGCCTATTCAAGCACACTTGGACCTATCATAATGAATATAGGCAATATTCTATATGTTTTTGTGGCACTTTTTGGCGGTGTGTTGCTTACACTCAATGTGCCAAACCTAAGCATATCAGGTATGGCATTTGGCGTTAGTATAATTGTGCCATTTCTCAATATGACAAAGCAGTTCACAGGAAATATCAATCAGCTATCACAGCAGATAAACTCAGTAGTAATGGCACTTGCCGGTGCAGACCGAATTTTCACACTGATGGATCAGGAGCCTGAAGCAGACGAAGGCTATGTTACCCTTGTTAATGCTATTATAGACGAAAACGGCAACATCACCGAGACCGATAAACACACAGGCACATGGGCATGGAAGCATCCACACAGTGATGGATCGCTCACCTACACCAAGCTTGCCGGTGATATCGTATTTGATGATGTAGATTTTGGATATACAGAAAACAAGACCATACTTCACAACATCTCGCTATATGCAGATCCCGGCAACAAGATTGCGTTCGTAGGTGCTACAGGCGCAGGTAAGACCACTATCACAAATCTTATAAACAGATTTTATGATATCGAAGATGGCAAGATTAGATATGACGGAATTAATATCAACAAAATAAAGAAAGCAGACCTCAGACGTTCTCTGGGTATCGTGCTACAAGAGGTTAATCTCTTCACAGGCACAGTGATGGATAATATCAAGTATGGTAATCCTGATGCCACAGACGAGCAGGTATATGAGGCTGCAAAGCTTGCAAATGCCGATGACTTTATCAGACGTTTGCCAAATGGCTACGACACAATGCTCACAGCCAACGGAAGCAACCTCTCGCAAGGTCAGCGTCAGCTGATATCTATCGCCAGAGCTGCCATAGCAGATCCTCCTGTTATGATTCTCGATGAAGCTACATCTTCTATCGACACACGTACCGAAAGCTTAGTGCAAAAGGGTATGGATGGCTTGATGAAGGGCAGAACAGTTTTTGTAATTGCTCACCGTCTCTCCACTGTTAAAAACTCTGATGTAATCATGGTGTTGGAGAAAGGAAGAATAATTGAGCGTGGCACTCACGAAATGCTCATAGAACAAAGAGGCAAATATTATCAGCTATACACAGGTGCCTTTGAATTGGAATAACAGAGTATAATATTAAATCACACAAAATAAGCCCGACTAAGCTTGCACAAAGCCTTGTCGGGCAATATTTTTTGAGGTTGGCAGGCACCATAAGTGCCGGCACGACAAAATCTGATTTTATCAAGTGATATTCTGTGTTTTTACGCTTTTTTCATTGCTGTTACCCTACTTGTAATTTGGAAATCTTTATGTTATAATTCTATGTAGAAATAAATTGGAGGTAATTTATGTTTTTTAGAGAGTTTTTGGCTGTTATGAGAGGCGAGGGAGATATAATGTCTCTTGTGATAGCTCTTCTAGCAGGACTTATAGTTATATTTCTCGTACTTCCTTTTCACGAGCTTGCGCATGGGTTTGTTGCAAATAAATTGGGTGATCCAACAGCTAAAAATATGGGCAGATTGACCTTTAATCCAATGGCTCATGTAGATCCGCTAGGTTCTGCGTTGCTTGTGCTGTTTGGCTTTGGTTGGGCTAAGCCTGTGCCTGTAAATGGATATTATCTAAGAAATCCTAAAAGAGATATGGCAATAGTGGCACTTGCAGGGCCTGTTGCAAATATAATTGCGGCGCTTGTGGGAGGTTTGCTCTATAATGCATATATCTTGATAGCGTATAAGGCAGGGTTTGTTTATAACACAGCATCTATTTATGTAGCATCGTTTTTCTCTTATTACATCGTGATTAACGCAACTCTTGCGATATTCAATCTTATTCCTTTCCCTCCACTTGATGGCTCAAGAATTTTATCAGCTTTTTTGCCCGACAGAGCATATATGTTCCTTGTGAGATATGAGAGAGTATTTTTCATTATCCTCATAGTGCTTATGTCAAACAATCTGATAGGCTCTATTATTACAGCGCCAACATATGGTTTGGCTAACTTTGTGCTTTGGGTGACAGAATTACCATTTAAGCCGTTTTTTGCATGAGTGCAGATATTTTTAGGGAAAGGAAAAGGCACAACACAGCGCAGACTTAAAAATCCTGTGCTGATATGTATCGCAAAATAATCAGATGGAAAAATTATCTTACAAACTGCCTGTGTTTGAAGGTCCGCTTGATTTGTTACTCTATCTCATATCCAAAAACAAGGTAGATATCTATGACATTGAGATTCATTTGCTGTTTGAGCAGTATATGGAAAAGATAAACGAGATGCAGAGCATGGATATGGATGTGGCAAGCGAATTTTTAGAGATGGCGGCAAGATTGGTTCATATAAAGTCGGTAATGCTCCTTCCAAAATACGAGGAAGAAGCAACAAAGCTAAAAGAAGAACTCACAGGTCAGCTCATAGAATATCGTGAGTGCAGGCGTATTGCAAAGCTTCTCTCAGCAGAGATAAGCTTTGACCGATATTGCAGAAATGCAGAAAAAATTAAATTTGATATGACATACACACGTTCTCATTCGTTTGAGGAGATTATCAGTGCTTATATAGCGGCTGTGGGCAGAGGCAAGAACAAGTTGCCGCCGCCAAGAGAGGCTTTTTCGGGAATCGTTACACGCAAGGTGATTTCGGTCAATTCTAAAATCGTATATATTCTCAAAAGTCTTAAAGAGAAAACCCATATGACATACAAATCTCTTTTTACCTCGCAAAATGAAAAAAGTGAGCTTGTGGCTACTTTTTTAGCATTACTGGAGCTAATTAAAGAAAAGCGTGTCCGAATTGACGGAGACGGAGAATATGCAGATGTGTTCTTGATTAGTGATGCACCGGCTATCTAATTTGAATTAAGAAAGATGTAATTAATATATGACAGAAAAAGAATTGATTGCAGCGGTAGAGGCTGTTATATTTGCAGCAGGCTCACCCATTCCGATAAAACGTATTATTCAGGCTTTTGAGGAATGTGCAGAAAGTAAAATTATAGAAGCAGTAGAAAAATTAATAGAAAAATACAGCTCTGATGATTATGGTGTTGCTATAATGAAACTTGGTGAAAGTGTGCAGATGTGCTCAAAGAAAGTGTATGGCGATTATGTAAGACGTGCCATGGAGCTTAAAAAGAACACACCGTTATCTCAAGCGGCTTTTGAGGTGCTTGCAGTTATTGCTTACAATCAGCCTGTTACAAAGGCTTTTGTGGAGCAGGTGAGAGGTGTAGATTGTTCGGGTGTTGTGGGTAGCCTATGTGCAAAAGGCCTTGTAGAAGAAAAAGGCAGGCTCGAGCTTCCTGGCAGACCATTGCTGTATGGAACGACAGACAACTTTTTGCGTTGCTTTGGCGTAAGCTCTATAGACGAGCTTCCACGACCGGAGCCTAGCGAAGATAGTCAAAACGGCAATGACAACGATAATGATAACACAGAGAAATTCTTGTCTGATGTATCAGATGAGCAGGCTCTGGTGAATACGAATGATATATCTGACGATAATTAATAATAAATAAGGATAAATAATCATATGTGGGCTTTGATTATTATATTAGGTATAGCTCTGGTGATAATATTTCTTTTGCTATGCCCTGTCACATTTAAAATAAAATATACTGATGATCTTGTGGCATGGGCAAGATATCTCTTCTTTTATTATGATCTATTAGAAGAGCCTGAGGAGAGTGCCCAGAAGGAAAAATCTCAGCAGAGCAAAGAAAAATCACACGCGCTCAACGTAAGTCCGGAAGAAAAACACTTGATGAGCGATATCAAAAGATACCTCAAAATTATGTTTAATAAGCTAAAACGAGATGGCTTGGACAGCTTTTTACAGGCACTAGAGTTTTCAGTGAAAAGAGTGAAGGATGTGCCTGTTTATTTCTTCAGACATCTAGTTATAAAAAAACTGAAATGCACTGTGGCTGTTGCATCTGATGATGCTGCCCAGACCGCCGTAAGCTATGGTCGGGCTTGCTCATATATTTATCCTATAATATCTGTGGTGACTAGCTATATTAAATATAAAAAACTTGATATCAATGTTTATCCTGATTTTGATAAAAATGAAGACTATGTAGATATAGACCTCAGTGTCAAAATAAGAATGATATATCTCATATCTACGTTAGTTAAATATTCACAAGCAAAGATTGAAGCAGGACAAGCATTCAGACGAAGAGGATTACCGATAGACAAAAATAATCTAAATAATTATAAACAACAAGCAAAGGACGGTGCCAAAGTATGAACGAACAGCATCCTATTGAAAATTTAATGGGCACAACTATGGAAAATCTGCGCAATATGGCAGATGTAAACACAATAGTTGGCACACCGGTGACAACACCGGACGGCAGCACAATAATTCCTATATCATCAGTGAGCTATGGCTTTGCAGCTGGCGGAAGTGATATTCCAAGCAAAAGAACTACCGAGACAAAAGGCTTTTTTGGCGGTGGAAGTGGTGGCGGAATCACAATTAAGCCGGTGGCTTTTCTGTGCATAAAGAATGATGGAAGCATCCAGCTCATTAATATGGATAGCGAGAGAAGCGACATTGAGAAGATTTCAGAGGCGATTCCATCTGCCATAGACAAGATAGTAGAAACAATTAATAAAAACAAAAAAGAAAAAGACCCAGACAAAAAGAACAGAATGAGCAGAAAAAATTCTGAATCAATGCCGGACGATCCTGAAATCTAACATCACCGATGCCTTGTTTCACACCTGGCATAATGCCCTTATGACAAGCATAAAATTATAAAAAATGCTTTACTGAAAAAGGGTGTGTGACTTTTGATAAAAAGGGTTGTTTCGGTGACTTTGAGTGTGTTGACTACGCTTTCTATGATTAGCATAAGTGCGGTAAGCGCAAGCTGTGATGAAGATGTGTCGGTGTCTGCTCATGCGGCTATATTGATGTGTGCCAATAATGGACAGGTCATATTTGAGAAGAATAGTGAAAAAAAGCTTGCTATGGCAAGCACCACCAAGATTATGACAGCAATGTTAGCTCTGGAGGCGGCATCTGCTGAGGATCGTGTGGTGGAGTTCACTTCAGATATGATAGCTGAGGGTTCATCAATGTATCTCAAGGTAGGCGATAAAATCAAGCTTACAGGCTTGGTAGGTGGACTTTTAGCTGCATCGGGTAATGATGCAGCCAACGCAATAGCATATTCACTGGCAGGCTCTAAAGAAGATTTTGCAAAGCAAATGAACGCCAGAGCTCAGCTTCTTGGTATGAACAATTCTCATTTTGCCACGCCATCAGGGCTAGATGCAGATGACCACTACTCCACGGCGCACGATATGGCAATTTTGATGTGTTATGCAATGGAGAACGAGAAGTTCAGAGAAATAACAGGTCAAAAAGATGTGTTAGTAGAATTTGAAGAAGCAGAATATAAGGTCAGCTCTTATCACAATCACAACCGACTTTTATCGTTATATCAATATTGCATAGGCGGCAAGACAGGCTTCACCGAAAAAGCAGGCAGATGCCTCGTCACCTATGCACAAAAGGATGGCATAGAGCTGGTAGCAGTTACGCTCAATGCACCGGATGACTGGAACGATCATATAGCACTATTCAACTATGGTTTTGAAAAGCTATCGCTAAACGAAGCAGATGATACTAATGTTAATATTGACCTACCGGTGGTGGGTGGTGTGTGCGATAGTGTGCTTGTCACGGCTAAATCAACATTTAGTTATGTCACAGATAAGTCGGATGACGATATTAAGGCGGTGTATGAGTTGCCACGTTTTGTCTATGCCGAAATCAAAGCCGGTGAGCCTGTGGGTAGAGTGGTGTATTATCGTGATGATGAGTGTTTGGGTGAGGTCAAGCTGATTGCACTCAAAGAAGTTAAATATAAAAAAGAAGAAAAGAATTTCTTTAAAAATCTGATAGATACAATAAAAAGCAAATTTGGCTTATAAAATAAATATTTAGGTAAGGATAATATGAAGGAAACAAAAATAAGGTTACAAAAAATTATTGCTGATGCGGGTATTGCATCACGCAGAAAAGCAGAACAGCTCATAATAGACGGCAAAGTGACCGTAAACGGCAGAAAAGCCACATTGGGTGACAAGGCTGATCCCAAAAAGGACAGAATAGTCGTGAGCGGAAAAAAACTGAACGAAATAGCTATAAAGAGCAAATATTATATCATGCTTCACAAGCCAAGAGGATTTGTTACTACAATGAGTGACGAAATGGGCAGAAAATGTGTGGCAGAGCTTATAAAGGATATTCCTGCCAGACTTTTTCCTGTGGGTAGACTAGACAGAGATAGCGAAGGACTATTGCTCATGACAAATGATGGCGAATTTGCCAATGGCATAGCTCATCCGTCGTGTCACCTCAACAAGACTTATAGAGTTACAGTAAGACCGTCTGTGAGTGACGAACAGCTCGAAAAGCTGAAAGAAAGCATTGTGATAAATGGCAGAAAGACCATACCGGCTGAGGTTTTTGTAATCGAAAGGCAAGAGGGCAGAGTGGTGCTACAATTTATTTTGCAAGACGGCAAAAACCGCCAGATCAGAAACATCTGCGAGCAGGCAGGACTTGAGGTTGCAAGACTAAAGAGAATTGCTATAGGTCAGGTTAAGCTGGGAATGCTACCTCAAGGCAAGTGGCGTGATCTTACAGCCGATGAGATTAAAAAGCTCACCGGCAAGCAGGCAGAAAATAAAAATCGTTGGTAAGGGAATAAATAGCTATGTTGAAAATTTCTCCCGAAATGAATGGGGATGTCATAAAAGAAATACTCGCTAAGCACAGCTTGAATGGTGAATATATTATTCTCAGTGCTTATGAGGAAGAAGAACTTGTAGGCTACACTGTGTCTGAGCAGGATGGCCACAGCCTCAGAGTAATAGAATTTGAGGTGTTGTCTTGCGGTGATTATACCAGCCAGACAGACAACGAAAAGTTTATATCAGAGCTTTTGATAAGAAGCACAGCCAATTATGCCGCTAACCGTGAGATGATTTTGCTCACTGGCGAAAACAACAATATGTTTTTTACAGCGATACAGCTTGGCGTCAATTCTGCGCCCGATAGCGTTAGAATTTTTATTCCAAAGCTTTTTGGCAAGTGTAGTGACTAAATAAAAAATTATTAGAAATAAACATAAAATATAATGTAGAATTTACAGGAGGAAAAAATTATGCGTTGTGCAGGAATTTTAATGCCAATCACATCTTTGCCATCACCATATGGTATCGGCACAGTAGGTAGAGCGGCTTATGAATTTGCAGATTTTTTGAAGGAATCAGGACAAACCTGTTGGCAGATACTGCCGGTGGGACCTACCAGCTATGGCGACTCACCATATCAGTCTTTCTCATCATTTGCAGGCAATCCATATATGATAGACCTTGATATGTTAAAAGATGACGGATTGTTGCTAGAGGAGGAATACAACCAACTACCTTGGCAGGAGTCAGACGAAAAGGTAAACTATGGTGCTATATACTACTATCGTTTTCCGGTGCTCAGAAAGGCTTACGACAGATTTATCAAAGGCGATCTCAAAGAGTTTGATAAATTTGTGAGCGAAAATGCACACTGGATAGAGGACTATGCCCTCTATATGTCTGTTAAAGGTCACTTTGACAATCAATCATGGACAGAATGGCCGGACGAGGCTATTCGCCTTAGAAAGCCAGAGGCTCTCAAAGAATATAAAGAGAAGCTTGCAGACGATGTGAATTTTTGGAAGTTTGTTCAATTTAAGTTTTATGAGCAGTGGAGCTCACTTAGAAAGTATGTGAACTCACTTGGCATAAAGATACTTGGAGATATGCCAATTTATGTTGCTATGGATAGTGCCGACACATGGGCAAATCCTGAGATTTTCTGGCTCGATGGTGAGCGTCGTCCGGTATGTGTGGCAGGATGCCCACCGGATTATTTCTCTGCGACAGGTCAGCTATGGGGCAACCCTCTCTATAATTGGGATTATCTAAAAGAAACAGGCTACAAATGGTGGTTCTCTAGAATCAAGAGTGCATCAAAATTATTTGATATAACCAGAATAGACCATTTCCGTGCATTTGACAGCTATTATGCAATACCATATCCTGCCGAGAATGCAATCGGTGGCAAATGGATGGAAGGCCCGGGACTAGATTTCTTTACAAAAATGAAGGCAGAGCTGGGCGATATCGCAATAGTTGCAGAAGACCTCGGCACGCTCACACCAAGTGTATATAAATTGATGGACGATGTAGGCTATCCTGGCATGAAAATACTAGAATTTGCCTTTGGCGATGGCGACAAAAACCCATATCTGCCACATAACTATAAAACTAACTGCATAGTTTACACAGGTACACACGACAACGACACTGTGCTTGGTTGGGAAAAAACAGCATCTGATAGTGAGCTGAGATATGCTTATGAGTATTCCAGACCGCAGGGAATAGAAAATCTAGCATGGGCACTCATCAGAGTGGCTTATCATTCACCTGCAGATTATGCAATCATTCAGATGCAGGATTTTCTGAACCTTGGTTCAGAAGCCAGAATGAACACACCATCAACACTTGGTAGCAACTGGACATGGCGTGTAAACAAAAACGCACTTACACATGAACTTGCAGCAGCTATAAAGACTCTTGTAAAATCATCAAATAGATAAAATAAAAATCCGAGCTGGTTGAGAACGAAATCAATCAGCATCGGATTTTTTATATTTTGTACATAAAATATAAAAACTGTATATAATAATCTTAAAAATATTTATCTAAGCCAAATACACTTTTATTGCGTAGGATAAGCTCCACACAGCAAAAAACAACTGCATGGAGCCAATTATGAGTGGTGTATTCCTGAACGCAAATATTATGCATTTTATAATTTTGAGTGAAAAAAGTAACGATAATAATTTTACGACTTTTGATGATAAAAGTCAATAACAAATGATTATTTTAATCGTGCAAAATAAATTATACTATGTAACATGGGGGTGTTGAAATGAAAACTATCAATAGAGAGGTTGGACAAAGGATTCGTGATCAGAGAGAATATCAAAAGCTTACAAGAGAAAAGCTATCTGAAATGGCTAACATTTCGAGCCAATTTTTGTCTGACATAGAAACTGGTAAAAAAGGAATGACTGTAATTACACTCAGCAAGCTATGCAATGCCCTGCATATTTCTGCTGATAGTGTGGTTTTTGGAATCGAAACAGAAGATGTCGAATACAGAAAAAAGCTAAACTCATTGATCGCTACTGTTCCTCAAGATAAGCAGGAGAAGTTGGAGGAAATAGTTCAAAAGGTTATTTCTTTGCTATAATAGTGTAATTACTCACGGATTGAATATAAATATAAAATTTATCTATAATCTATGGTATTCACAGAATTGTCCCTTCCGTCTGAAAATGACTATGCACAAGTCGCTTTCAGGCGGTTCTCTTTTTTGCAAAAAAAAGGCAGTCTATCAAATCGACAGACTGTTTTTAATAAGCTTGGTGGAGATGATCGGACTTGAACCGACTACCTATACGTTGCGAACGTATTGCTCTACCGGGTGAGCTACATCCCCTTATATATCGCACTTCAACTCACACCGAAGTGCGACATTTTTATATTATTTTCAAATAACACCTCTGGTGTATAACCCATGTGTTACCTTTGAGGTCAGTTTTGAGTTGTCAAAGCAACTGCGGATATCATCGCGGTGTATCTCAAATGATGTGTTTGTGATATTGAGGTCAGAGCGTTCGCATTTGAGTGTGGCACAGTTTAAAATTTCGGCACAGCCTGTGTGACACACCACAGGAAATGTATGTCCTAGCTTATCTTTTAGCACGCTTTTCATGCCACATTCGGCACAGCTTATGCCGCTACCTTTTACAGGGCAGTTTCGAGTGAGCATAAGTGGCACATATCCACTCGACAATATCCCTATCGGCACATGATGACACAGCTGTGATATCTGTCTGTAGGTAAGCTCAATAGATGCCACCACATCTGCACAGCCCAGCTCTGCCAGCACACGAACGGTGTGGCTGTTCATAACATTTAAGCCAAAATCGCCATGAACTATCATTCCATATTTTCTTCCAAGAGCAACAGCTCCCAGATTTCCTGCAAGGATATGCTCCACGCCTACAGCCTTGGCTCTCTCTATATATTCTGATATCCGATTCTCTCTACCAAACATACCACGTGGAAGCTCTAAACCTATGCTGAATCCATCATCAACAAGCTTTTTTAAGTCTTTTTGCTTGCTATTGTATGGCAAAAAGATGAGATTGTTCTTTAGTTTGGAGTCAATATCGCATGACATCATCACGTGACGCTCTCGATATCGTGATATTTTTTTATTGTTTTCGATTTTTATATCGGGTATTTTAAATTTTATTGTATCTTGCTTTGTTCTCTGCGAAAGAATAATATCAATAGCTTTTCTTCTCATATCGTTCAGCGAAGAAAGCCTTATCATCGGCTCTTTATCTAGAGATATGTCAATGTTTTCAGCAAAAAAAGGAGTTCCGCCGGTTTTTGATAGCTGTTCTCTGATTCTTTCTTCTGAAGTAGGTGATTTTTCTGCTTTTTCAGGAGGAGCCTCTTCTACAAATGCGGTGTTTCCAAAATCATCTGTGATACTTAGCGACATTAGTTTATCTGAAATAGCTTTAAAGTGCATTTTGAGAGGAATCAGCTGTGCTTCTTTATTATATAGACCACGAATTTTCTTAAACAGCGACTCGTTAGCAGAAATTACATCTTCTTTTTCACGTTTTCCAAACATCTCAGAGCCTAGCTTGCCCATATAATAACCATCTGTAAAACCCGAACGTGCAAATACAGATCTTAGCATATCTTTAGTCTCAAAATCGACTGTACCTTCATCAAGAGCTTGTCTACAAGCTCTTACAGAAGCTGCCACATATTCAGGACGCTTCATTCTGCCCTCTATCTTTGCTGATGTCACACCCATTTGTTCCATCTTTTTTAGGTGGTCTGTAAGGCTCAAATCCTTAAGGCTCAGAGCGTATCTATTGTCTTTATTGTCATTTATGCAATGTGGAAGTCTGCATGGTTGAGCGCACCTGCCACGATTTCCACTGCGTGAGCCTACCATAGCACTAAAATAACACTGTCCCGACACGCTCATGCACAGCGCTCCATGCACAAAAACTTCAGTTTCTATAGGACAACTATTTACTATTTCTTTTATTTCATTTTCGCTGAGCTCTCTGGAAAGTACAACCCTGTCAAAACCCATATCATATAACAGCTTAGCTCCCTCAGGCGTGTGAATAGACATCTGTGTGGATGCGTGCAATTTTACATCGGGACAGCTTTCTCTCAGCAGACTTGCAAGACCAAGATCTTGCACGATAATGGCATCTATGCCATATTTAACAGCGACAGATGCTGTGTCGAGTGCAGATTGCATTTCTTCGTCACTAATCAGCGTGTTGAGTGCAAGATATACTTTCACTCCACGCTGATGACAATATTCTATTGCTTTTGAAAGCTCTTCGTCGTCAAAATTAGATGCGGATGCTCTTGCACTAAAGGCAGATGAACCTAGATAAATCGCATTTGCACCCATTCTAACTGCAGGTATCACACATTCAGGAGAACCTACAGGTGCCAGTATTTCCATATTAATTGCCATCCGATGCAAAATCTGATTTTTGCTATCGGTCTTTCTAAAATTAAATTTTAATTTCTGCTTTTAGCAGGAGTTGCCTTTGGCTTTGACTGTTTCATATCGTTGTCAAAAAAGCTCTGTTGTTTTTTTGGAACTGCGACAGGACGTGTGCTTGAAGCAGTGCTAGTTAGACGGTTGTTTTCGGCAGAAAGTCTTTCAATCTCTTTTTTTAGCTTTTCTATCTCGTCATTGAGCTTGTTTTTTTCGTCTGAATATTGCAATGCGCACAGCAAAACGTTAGAGATTGCAGGCTTATATTTGTTTACCTTTTCTATTTCGCTGATTCTATCGCCCAAATCTTGAGCCAGCTTCATCACGTATTCTGCTGGTTCATCACTTACAATGACTAGATTTTGTGAGCATAAATTTACTCTCACGGTGTTTTTCATAATTAACCTCCGAATAACGCTCGAATTCTCTTAAAGGATATCATATTTTGCGCATAAGTGCAAGATAAGCTTATTTGAAGTTTCTATTCCAAATTTCGTAATGGATTTGGTAAAGCAAGTTCCAATTTGGCAGCGATAAGGTAAATCATAGATGAAAAGCCTTCAAATGTATGATAACCTCTTGCTTTTCTTTTTGCTGCTTGTATCATACTATTTATACCCTCACAGATTGCATTTGTAAGCCTTGAACGAAAATAATTTAATATTTCTTCAAAGTAATTACGTAGAGTTTTTGCTGTCTTCTTCATCGGTTCTAATCTGCTTCGCCTCATCCAACGATAAAGCTCTTCTAATCGCTCTTTCGCAGTTTGTTCATTAAAACTCGAGTAAACAGTGTCTATCGCCTGTACCATTCTGAATGCTCTGCCAGTCTTTGGATATTGTTTAGATATTTCTTCAACTTTATTACGTTGTTCTTCGCTTTGCTTTGTTTCCGGTATCATAAGTAGCTTCCTGCTAATTTTTTTCTTTGTCTTTTGGCTTTGCTGTTCACTTTTTCTCACTTCATCCAGCGCATCAAGCAAAAGCTTTTTTACATGAAATTTATCAACTGTATGGTTTGTTTGCGGAAAGCAGAATCTTATTCCTGATCGATATGTCGCTGAAAGATCGCTGCTAACATAACTGATATTATTGCAGCTTCCACCTTTTTTCTCTAATTTATAGGAAAAATCTATTACTTGTTGTTCGCCGCGTCCCTCTTCTACATCAATAACTCGGCGTTTTTCAGCATCTATTACCACTGTAACATAGCTTTGTCCTCGCTTAAATGATGTTTCATCTATCGCTAGACTTTTTACTTCTTCCAAGTTATCCTCAGATACTGCTTTTCCTACCCAATATCTCATTATCCTTGTTAATGATTTTTCGTTGCATCGAAGTAGTTTGCTTGCCTTTAGTATCGGCATATCTGCCATTATTAACATGGCATATCCCTCAAACATAAGCGTGAATCGGCTGTTCTTCCTTGCCCATGGTGCCTCTACTACCTTTGTTTTATGATCTTTACAGGTTATCCTTGGCCGACGACAATGCACATAGCACGGATAAAACAAACAATCTCCATGCCTCCATATTCTTTCCTGTTTTTCGTAGCCTGCTCGTTTGCATTTCTTTCCGCATTCAGGACACGGTAACATATTTCCTTCTCGGATATCCACATATACGTGAACCTCCGCTCCCTGTGTTTCTATGCTTCTGATATACCACGGCTCTACTATTCCTATTGATTGCTCAAATAACTTTGTCAATCCACTTATTCTTGTTTCCATTCTTCTATTATATCACACTTTTACGATTTTGGGAGTAGAACCAATAGCTACGAAAAAAGTGTAAAAATATAGAATATTACTTGATAAAATCTGATTTTGTCATGCCGGCATCTATTGTGCCTGTCGGTTCTTATTTTTCTATGCACCTCTAGCAGTATACAAAGGATTTTATGATAATCTTTTTGGCAAAATTATGCTATTCTGACACCTTATCATTTTCGTTTAATTTAAATACTCGCCTGAGTTCTTTTGGAAGAGTAACTCTTCCCAGTGAGTCCACTTTCCTCACTATGCCTATTTGTGTCATAAAACCACTTTCTTTAGTTCGATTAGTAGCAGTAATGTTCTGCTATACGTATATATTACACCTGTAGAAATCGTGAATTTTGTCGCATTATGGTGGTGATGAGAAAAAAATGACCTGCTCAGTACTACACAAGGGCAAAAAAAGAGGCCGATCCGGACTATAGATCAACCTCTGAAAATTTATTTTTAGTTTAAATTCTTGATGTATGCATCAATTAAATCTGAGACACCTAACCTCTGTTTCGGAGTTAGCCCATCAAGCTTCCTTGTTATATCATCATATACAGAATTTTTACCTGCTTCGATCTCACCACGAAGAATAAAATCTGAAGATACACCCAATGCGTCAACTATCCTGATAAACAAACTTAAACTCGGAAATTTTGCTCCACGCTCAATATCGGAAACATATGTTGTGCCAATACTCACTTTCTCAGCTAACTGCTCTTGCGTAAGCTTAGCAATATTTCTTGCTTCACGCAAGCGAGCCCCAATTTCTACTTTGTCCATCTTTGCACCTCCTCTACAAATAGAAGTATACTTATATAGCTAGTATAAGTTATTAGCTGTTTTCACGGAGGGAGAGAAAAGGAAAAAATTCTGCAAAAATGCAGTTTTTCTCTCCCTCAGTTTCGCTAACGCTCAATCAGCTCCCTCGTCAGAGGGAGCTGATTTTGATAACAACCTCGTTTATTTGTGCATATTAACCTTAATGCAACAGCCCCTTTTACTTGAAAAATTATAGGCCTTTCATAGCTTTAATGTAATTTTGCTTATTTCCAATATTGTTTTCGAGCAATCCATAAAGCTGAAAGAACTTGTAGCCGGGTGTGGTGTTTCCCTCTATGATAACGGGACCATCGTCTGTGAGAGCAATATCTCAACCAATATACCCTACATTTGGCACTACACGGGATGCCTGCTGTACCATAGAGATTATATCATCCCAATAAGGTATTTTATAACCCTTAAATACAAAACCGGTGTCTGGATGAGCTTTATGTTCTCTACCACTTAGGTCTCTGGCATCAGACTTTATTATACCTGTGTTTATATCAGGTATACATACTACATTATCTAAACTGGCATTTGCGATCTCGCTTCCGTTTTTACCAAAGGTGATATTTGCAGCCAGAATATATGTTTTGTTGTCATTAAACAATGATATTATTCTTATACAGTTTACAGACTTATCATATATCTCTTTAATCTGTTCATTTTGTTTTATCCACTGCTCCAGCACGGCATCTGAGTGAAGATTTTTAATTTTTTCTGACAACTGTTGTTTATTATCAAAATGCAATACTTCTATACCCTGCCCCTGAGCGGTTGAGGATGGCTTGTATATTACCTGCTTGTCATCTTTCACGGATTCATAAAATTCATCAAAATCTTTATCGGTATAGTTGCCCAAAAACAAGAATGCTCTGGCTATGTATTTACTGAATTTCTGATTAAAAATTTCTTTTCTTTCGAAGTTGTCTATATAAGACTGGTCATTAAACTTTTTTATAATCTTACAACTCAAGCGATTTGTTACATAAGTTTTTCTTTGCTTGTGATTTAGGTGTACAAAGCCATAGTAATAATAGTTATTAGGACTGGCGCCATATAGCAATGCACACAAAATAATGTCGAAAAATAGTATAAAAGAATTTTTATTGCCCTTGCTCTTTCTCATAACGGAAACAATTTGATTTAAAATCATTTTCAATCTATTCATTTTATTATACCTCAAAATTAAAGTAGTTTATTTAGTATATAATATAAATTTTCCAGTTTTGCTCTAAGACTGGTGTGCTTTAAATTAGTTATTGCTATGCCGGTGCCATCTATCTTGGGGTAGAGAGCTTGTCTTAGCTCAGAGTATACTTTGTCAGATATTCTGTCGTCTATAGATGCGCTAAGCAATAATTCCAGTATTTTTCTGTTGTTATATGGAATGGTGATATCGAATGAATATCTATGCTCACCTGTGATTACAATTCCGTTCCAGCTGGACATACGAAACTCCCAGAAGAATTGTTCTTGCCATGGAACAGCGTTTTGTTCCGGTTGTGAAAAGAATTTGTTTAGGTAGTCCTCAAAGATGGCATCAACTTTTTTTAACAGCTTGCGGTTGTGCAAAAATACTTTATATAGCGTAGAACATTTGCGTGGGGTTGGATTTTTGCCAAAATTTTTTCGATTACTAAATCTCTTGGAATAGTAGGCTCTGCCTATCTCAGAGGCCCATGATTTTATTTCTACATCAAAATCTGAAATATCATCAAAAAATCTTCTTTTTCTTACTTCGCTTCTTTTATATGGCACGATATCACCGGTATTCCATTCCAAGATGGTCTTGGCTTCTTCCATCATAGAGAAGTCTTCATCGGATTCTGATATATTATAAATCGTATGCTCTAATCCTAGCTCATCGCATATTATATGTGCAGCATCGGCATCCACTTTTTCTGATTCGGAAGAAATATAGCTAAAGTATGTGTATTTGTCAAAGACATCTTTGGTGCAAGCAAGTGTGGTTTTACTGTCACATCCACCGGTTAGCGAAATTGCGGGCTTGTCCCATTTTTTATGTATCAGACTCATATTTCTGCACATCAGGTCTGCTGTGGATTTTACGATATCCTCGACAGTTATATTATGATAAACAGGATAATAAAATCTTTTATAGCTTATGCTATTGTTTGAAATAACATATTCATAATTTGGAACTACTCGCTTAATCTGGCTAAACTGGGTGATATCTCCGGGTAGTGAATTGCCAAATAGATGAAAAAACTTATAATTGACCAATTCTTTTACAAATGGATCCCACTCCAGCGAAAAGATATCGCCTATAAGGTTTGTATGAGAAGATATTGCTATCATATTATCTATACAGCCATAAAATGTGGTTTGCATACATGTTGCATCACCAATAATATGAACGCCATCTTTTTCTATTATTAACAAAGAGAACACACCTGTTAACCGGTTAAGCTCATCATAAAAAGAACCATCGTTTTTAATATATTCTTGTAGCAGGTTATCTAACATAACCTCTTCACGATGCTCCATACTGAATGGGTTATATGCGTGACCAATCATTATCATGGTTGCAGATTCAGCTTCCTTGACATAAAATCTTTGTCTGGGAGAGACAAGCAAAGTGTAATCTTTATAATAGTAATTTTTCCACATGCCATAAAATGGGTATGCGGTTTCGTCTACTTTTTTATCTGTAAATATAAAGCCTTCATAAAAGAGCTTCTGGCGTAGGCTTTCATTTTTATTTACAATATTTCTAACTATTTCCCGTTTCATACAGGACCCCCCTATAAAGCTATTTTTATAAAATTAAAATCTAAAAATTGATGCTATAAAGTCATACATACCGGGATGATTGTTCATTATGAGGTTTCTGGCATTGCTAAATATAAGTGCCGAACCAAATAAGGCAGAGAGTATAAACATTATCATAAAGCCTGCAAAGAATGGCTTGAATACGTTTTCGCCTAAATCCTTAAGCTTTTCTGCGACAAGAATTGTAAGCACTGTGCCAAAAAGTGATGCTATCAGCATTATGTCTGTGCTGTATCTCAGATGAACACCGGCTATGCAAGTGTCGAGAAATGCTATTGCAAACAACATAGCAATCACTGCACCAATTACAAAACGCTTTTCACGGTTTTCTTTTCCTTTAGTAACCGGCATAGATGCAAACAATCCCCATGTGGCAGGATAGAATATCGAGCCGATGGTTGATGCCACATAGGTGTATGTGCGATATGTGCCAAGTACAGTGTATTGGGAATGTACAAACGGAAATACAGAATCTACCTTTGCACTTTGCAAGAACATATGATATATTGCCACAGGGAGCATATATAGTCTTATGGAATTATTAGAAGTATCGCTCACGGTGAAATTGTAGATAGCACCGAATTGGAAAGGTGAGTCAAACCTAGCCATGTTGTACCACATCAGTGCGACACCAAATATTATTATAGGTGCGAAGAAACAGGCTACAGCACTTATCTTATTTTTTATCGAGAACTTTTTATTTGTAAGAAAGCTGATATAGATAGGTACTATTATCAATGCATAGAGTATTACTATCGGTCTTGATGCGAGCAAGGATATGCAGGCAAGGCCACTCAGTGCAAATATAACATTTCTCAAAATAATGTTTTCTGTTCTCACAGCTCTGAATGATGTGTATAACAATGCACTCAAGAACAACATTCCAGATAGACAGGCTATGTTATACATATTTGCCATAGACTGTGAAAGATAAATGAGCGAGGAGAAGTTGACAGCCAAAATACCCGCCATCATAAGCAGTAGAGAAGGCTTTTTGCAAAAATACTTGATCAGTTCCATAAACGCAAGGCTTATAAACATTGATGCAAAAAAAGCAAGTGTAGCCGATATAGTAAATTCATCAGGTACATTACCTGTGAGGATGTAATATGGATATGTCACATATATTATAGGTGCAACACCAAAATATGAGTAAGTTTTTCCGTTGTAATATGCGCTATCCCATATTACGCCATGTGGCACGTTTGATCTCTGAGAGTGGTCATATGGATTTTCCATCTCTTCAATGACGTCATTGTTGATCTCAACGTCAAGATGAAGCTGACCTTTTAAGAATGCGTCAAATTGCAAGGTATAAAGACCATAATCGGACAAATCGCCTTCTAGTGGATAATCATAATGACCGTTATTCACGCCCTTTGCCTGAGTGTTAGCCTTAATAAACATTGGAGTTAACATACATGATAAGGCAACCAAAACTAAAAGCACTCTGTGAAGAGCTTTTTTGTTGTCGTATATTATGTTCCATGCTTTATACTTAATTATGAGGAAAACAATAGTTGCTGTTGCAAAAAGTATAAACATTCTCAGAAAATTAAAGCTAAAATCAGGAGCTTTGTTAAATGTGATGCTCTCTATATTAAAGTTTTTTGATGAGTTGTTCAGACGAATGCTCAGAGTGTGTAATTTTCCGTATGGGTTAATTCTGAATGTTTCGGCTTTGCCGTCATTTTGCGAATAAAAATGATATGTACCGGCATATTTGGAAGAGTTTTTGAAATTATCATCAGTAAAAGACAGGTCTATATCTGCGTATTTTGACACTCCTGAAAATTCGATATCTACACTGGCAGCTTCTATATCTATATCGTATATTGTCATAATATTGTTTTCTGTATCGATAGCTATACTTTGCGTATCGTTCAGATCAATATCAGTTACAGAATATTTATCATCAGATAATTTTATTATCAAACTATTGGATAAAAGTATCTCTGCAAAGATTGATGATAAAAGAAATAAAGCTATAATTAATAGCGTAATAATCTGTTTGTTTTTTACTTTCTTATTTGTTTTCACTGTTTTTTTCTCCTTGTTTTAATTTTGAAAGGCGATTTTTGGTTGTTGTACTGTAGAAATGCTGTTGAGACATACAGCAATGGCAAGGCACAAAAGCTCACGCTGTTCGCAGTTTATCTCGAGCATATAGCCATTGCCTGTGGGATCGACTGTCTGGTGCATGATAACTGTCTTATCTGCATCAATAATTTCATATTGTGGTGCCATTCCTAATATATACCAGCTTATGTTCATCAGGGAATAATTTTTTCTCATGTTGTTGAAGATAAGATGGATTCGCTCGCCGTTGCCGCTAAGGTTATAGACGGTTATCGGCAGGGCAGATGAGCTTTGCAATATCTTGAAAAGACGATTTCCTTGTTTGTCATTAATTCTCATAACATCTCCCAGTAAACCGTATTTTCCTTTTACCACGTATTTTTCATTGCCTTTATTATCAAAGACGGAATATCTATCCTCACAGTCACCTATATTTCTTACGAGATACAATTTCACAGAATATTCGCCTCCAAGAAATAATTATACTTGTAGTATTATACCCTCAAATATATTTTTTTACAATATAAATTAAATTTTTAGTGTTGAATAATAAAAAACTTTCTAAACATAATAAAAAATAATTAGATAATCAAAGAGGTGGAAAAATATGGATATAATAATTCCTTTATTAAATGCGTTTTGGGTTGGAGGACTCATATGTGTTCTATGCCAAATATTAATAGATAAAACAAAGCTTACACCTGCAAGAATTTTGGTAATGCTTGTAGTTTCAGGCGTTGTGCTTACAGCTGTTGGGCTATATGAGCCTTTGGTAGAATTTGCAGGTGGCGGTGCCACAGTTCCGTTATCCGGCTTTGGATATACTATGGCAAAAGGCGTGCAGGAGGCTATAGCTGAGGATGGATTAATGGGTGTGTTAACAGGTGGTGCAACAGCGGCTGCTGCCGGCATATCTGCAGCTATTGTTTTTGGATATTTGTTTTCATTAATAAGCAAACCATCCGAAAAGAAGTAAAAAAATTCCAATTAAACCAAAATAAGGTAAAATATATTGTTAAAATGACTAAATCAGGGCTTGGCAGGTTGTGTGTTTTGTATAAAAGAGGGAATTTTGGATAATTCATTCTTTTAAGGCGATAAATTGTATTTTTTAGCTTGACATCTCATATTTTGAAATATATAATGATAAATAAGCGATATGGGAGAATTGTATCTTCTATATGTTAATATTTAATGGAGGGTTTTGTTAGAATGAAACTTCAAAATTTGTTTAAGAAAACAACAGCTTGCCTCCTTGCAGGTCTTATGGTTCTTAGTGCTGCATCTTTTACAACAATAAAAGCATCAGCTGCTGAGAATGACCTTGTATCTGTAAGCGACAGCACAACATTCAGAGTAGGCGACAATGTTACAATCAAGCTAGGTGCAAAAGACTATGACGGTGAAGAGATCAACTCAATGTATGTTTATCTTGTTTACACAGTAAAGTCAATCATCGGTAACAAAGTTTCCATCGAAACAAGCTACGAAGTATCAAACGTTAGCTATCTTGTAAAACTTGATATGCACGTAAACGATATCGAGCTTAAGACATATTCCGACACAAAAGACGACACAGACGAAGAAATAGTATATGTAATTGGTAAGGGTTCTGACGTTCTTTTGAAGACAGACGCAATCGACCAAGAGAAGCAGGAAGAAATCGGCTGGTTTTGGCGTTTGTTCTCCTACACAGTAGACGATATCTCTGAAGATGGTATAGCTTCTATCTCTACACGTATTACTCTTGGCTATCTTGAGAAAATGGGTATTTCTCAGGATGTAATCGAGAATATGTTTAATATTGAAAACGAGATATTTAAAGAGCTTTATCCTTTGCTCACAAGCGTAGGTTACACAAGAAGACTTCAGGTTAAGCTTGACGATCTCAGACTTCAGGGTAACGGTGTTCCAAGCAGAGCAGATGTTGGTGTATATGAGACAAAAGAAAGACTCACAGTAGAGGCTTCTACATATCTTGCAAGCTCAGGCGAGAAGACAGAAAAAATTACTGTTCCAGCCGGCAAGCGCATTGTTATAGTTGACTATAACAACGGTTACACAACTGTTTATATTAAGCTTAACGGCAAATACTATGTAACATCTAAGATCACAATCAATAGCTGTGAGCTTGTTAGCAAGGGCAGAGAGCTCTTCTCAAGCAATGGCTTAGAGGAAGGTAACTATGTAAAGGTTACAGATATCTATGGATCTGATACAGACTCTTTCACCGGCTATGAAGATTTCTGGTTTGAGTCAGTAGAAGGCAAAGAGGACTATCCTTTGATTTATGATGTTCTTTACAAAATCGATTTTGCATATGGTGACGCAGCACACATCGTTCCAGCATCACCAGTTGTTGTAAATGGTAACGACGTAACAGCATTATACACACTTGCACTTCCAGCTGAGTATCTCAAATCTGCTGCAGGTACATACAGAACTAAGACAAGTGTTCCGGTTCTCAAGCAGACATTAAACAAAGATGGCGGATACGATTATGAGCAGCTCGGTTCATATGCATCAGGTACTGTATTCTATTCTGATGGTAGAATAGTTGACGGTTATCTCCATGTTAGATACAACAACTACACAGGCTGTGTAGATGTATCTAAGCTTGAGTATGTTTCTGACAACGTAATCAACTATACAAACTTCAGACTTGGCGATGTCCTCTATATCAGAAAGGGCACAACAAAGGATTATGACGGCGTAGAAATCTTTGCAGACAGAGCAAACAAGAACTACTTTGGTGTAAACTACGCAACAGACATCTACAACACTCCTTTTGAGGTTAAGTTTGTAGCAAACGACTGGGTAGAGCTCGTAGAGACAGAAGAGTCTAAGTATGCAAACCAGAGAGATGAAGATGGAATCGAGTTTACTGTAATTCTTTCTTCAAAGCATGTTGCAAAGTCTTTCAGCAATCTTGATACAGATGTATTTGATGGTATCGTTTCACTTTATGGTGATGCTAACCTCGACAATACTGTAAACATCGAAGATGTAACATACCTCCAAAGACACGTTGCTTCTCTCATAAAGCTTGAGGGTGTTGCTCTCAACAACTCTGATGTAACAGGCGACAAGAAGATCTCTATGGAAGATATCACAGAGATTCAGAGATATGTTGCAAAGCTTATCAAAAAGTTTACAGCAGAGAAATAATTTTAAAACTATGTTAATTAAAAGCAGTCCGTTAGCTTGCGGGCTGCTTTTTTTCTTAGCAGTTAATTCCCAAAGTAAGTTCCACAGTAGGAAAGGAGTAGAAGTTACCTTGGGAAATTGACGGAAATTAGTATGAGAAATAAGCTAAAATGAAAGAAAAAAGGTATAAAATCGGAAAAAGACGCAACTCAAATAAGCCT